>NZ_JBYNSB010000030.1:0-155543 GCF_057785455.1 Mesobacillus sp. | reverse complement strand
GAGGCATGTCAAATTGAAAACCATTTGACATCCCTCCCTGGAGATGAAGAAAAAAATCCATGGAAGTTTCGCAAAAAAAAATGAAAAGGTTCAGGTAGAAAACACTTGCCATTTATTTTACACAGTAATCAGGACTTGACTCTGCAGACCCTTTTTCTGTCCGAATGAGGCTCGCTTTCGGACAGTTTTCTTCCTGGCAGACCCTTTTCTGTCCGAATGAGGCTCGCTTTCGGACAGTTTTCTTCCTGCAGACCCTTTTTCTGTCCGAATGACTCTCACTTTCAGGCAACTTTCTCCTACCCGGAAGCCCTTTCCTGTCCGAGTAAAAATCACACCCCTAATATAAAAAAACAGCTGACCTAAAATCAGCTGTTCTCCTTATGTTCTTCCATTTGCTTCATGACTGCCTGTTCATATTCCTTTGCTTTTTGTGCTTCCTTTTTCGAAACCTTGATGATGAACCTCATCGTGAAGATGGCTGCAATCAGGAATACGAAAGAAGTGATCGCTGCAGGAATATATTCAGTTTTATCTTCTGGAAAATATAAAAACAATGAGATGACAAACCAGTGATTCACTACTCTCATCTTCCTTTCTGACTCGAGAAACGTTCATCACACATTATAACAAGGTTTCACGTTTCGTCCAACTGGAGCATATTCCTATTTCAGTACATTGATTTTTTCAATGACGACGTCTTTTTCAGGCTTGTCCTGTGCTCCGACTGGAGTTGCGGCGATTTTATCGACAACATCCATGCCCTCTACTACCTGTCCAAATACGGTATGCTTGCCATCAAGATGTGGTGTTCCGCCATTTTCATAAGCCTTGATCACTTTTTCAGGGTAGCCGGCCTGTTTCATTTGCTCAGGCAGGCTTGGATCCAATTCCTTGTTCTGGACAATGAAGAATTGGCTGCCATTTGTATTAGGACCTGCATTCGCCATCGATAACGCTCCGCGGATATTGAACAGCTCTCTGGAGAACTCATCCTCGAACGGGCCGCCGTAAATACTTTCACCGCCCATGCCTGTTCCTTCCGGGTCGCCGCCCTGAATCATGAAACCTTCGATGACACGGTGGAAGGTAACACCCTCATAGTAGCCTTCTTCACTATGCTTAATGAAATTCTCGACCGTCTTTGGTGCCTGTTCCGGGAATAGCTTGATTTTGATGGAACCCATATTGGTGACCATTTCAATAAGCCTCTCGTTCTCCTGTACTTCTTTTACCGTCTGTGGATAAACGGTATTTTCATCCTCTTGCTGCTGATCAGCTTTTCCGCCATTATCCTTCGTTTCTTCCTTCGCCTTCTCTGTCTCCTGCTTTTCATCTGCTGTACCGCAGCCAGCAAGCACAAACATGATGGCTATTAAAACCGCTAATAATTTTTTCATCATTGTATGTATCCCTCCTATAAAACACTTTAATAGATTGCAAAAGGTTTTGCACTTTGTTTTTTCCAGTATATCTTGCATAATGAAAGAAAAGGAAATACGACCTATTTGAAAGGAGCAAACCATGGCTGAACTTAATATTGGCGATAAAGTTACCGCTATTTATAAGACTGGCAAGTACATAGGCGAAATCACGGAGCGCCGTCCTCAGCACTATCTTGTCCGTGTTTTGGCAGTTGCAAAACACCCGATGCAGGGGGACCTTCATAATCCAAAGGATGCAGCCGTCGGCTTTTTCCATGAAAGGAAGGCACTTTCCTTCCGGGAGCAGGCCAACATTCCTGAAAAAATGGTAAAACCCTTTGAAGGCGAGATTCCGGATTATCTTGAATCATTAAAGGATGCAGCAGCCAAGCTTCGTGCTGACCTTGAGGGCGATGATTCTCCATGGGCACAGCAAAGCCTGAGAAACCTTGATTCACTCGAGAAGGACTATTTTAAATAAGCAAAACGCCAAAAGCCAGATTGTATTTTCCAATCTGGCTTTTTTATGCGAATTTATTCAGCAGCTTGGAAAAGTCGACCATGTCACCGATTGTCGTCGGCTCCGGTCTCCGCAGATACTGTTTGTCTTTCTCAACAAGCTTGTAAATATGGTAGGTCGTCAATGCATCGTCCAGTGCGCGATGATGCTTTCCTGTGCCTTCCCTTCCATACTCCTGTACAGCCTTCCATAGTCCCGTCTGGTTCTGGTCACCAAAGAAACGCTTGTATTCCATCGACAGATCGATTTGCTTTCCCGGCAGCGGGAATGGAACAGAAGCCTGCTGGCAGTTATGCTGCAAAACCTTCATATCCATATTGCCCCACGTGACGATCTGGCAATTTTTGCTCCCTCCCATGGATTTAAGCTTTTCTGCTAAATCATGAAAGGAAATTCCTGAATTCACCTGCTCCTGCGAAATATTCAAAAATGACCTGCAGCGTTCAGTTAGTAAAGGAAATCTCATTGGCCTGACGTATGAAGAAAACTGTTCAACCACCTTGCCATTCTCGACCAATACAGCGCCGGCTTCAATAATCTCCTGATAAAAGCCGCGCCTTCTGCTGTTCCTGTCCGGCATCGTAAATTCAAAATCGATAAATAATGTCCTTTCATTTTCGCTCATGCTTCCCCAACTTTCTGAAAAGCCAGTAGTTGTATGTAACCAGTATATGCTTTTCTGTCGATTATTTTTTCCATTATATCATGATTCTCTGTAAATTTTTTAATTTTTCTGCATTTTCATTGCTAAATTCTTTGGAAATAATATTTTCCCTGGGAAAAAGGCTGCTGATTTCCGTTCCAGGCGCTTCGCTTTCCGCGGAGCTGGCGTTGAGCCCCCTCGTCGCTTTGCTCCTGCGGGGTCTCACCTCGGCAAGAGTTGCAGAGTTATAAACATACTGGCTTTTCAGCCGATATTATCTGTACGTTTTCCTAACCATTTTCTATCGACATAAACACAAAAGAGAGGAATTCTTGTGCGGATTTTTACAGGCTACATACTGACACTGCTGCTCATTCCCTTGCTTTTCACGGTGGTCACATTGACGTTTAGTGAAGCAGGAAAAGCAGAGAGCTTCAACGCTGTTCTCGATCGGCAAATCGATTTAAAGGAGACAAAGCTCTCCCAAACCAGCTTGATTCTGGCAAACAGCGGCAAAGTGGTAACAGAGGTTTACACTCCTATGAACAGAAGCTTTATTTCTGCGAAAGATATTCCTGACTTCATAAAGGAGATCTTCATAATTTCTGAAGATCGGAATTTCAGGAAGCATCCCGGTTTTGATTTGACGGCAATTGGCCGGGCACTGGCCATCAATGCCCAATCTGATGGGATCGAGCAGGGTGCCAGTACCATCACCCAGCAGCTGGCACGGAACCAGTACCTTAATCATCACCAGTCCTATAACCGCAAGTTAAGCGAAGTGCTTTATGCGTATCAGCTGGAAAAGAGCTATTCCAAGGAAGAAATTCTCGAACAGTATCTAAATGCGATCTACTTCCAGAATAACGCCTATGGAATCAGCGCTGCGGCCGATTACTATTTTAAAAAGAAACCAGCAGAGCTGACGAGGTCGGAACAGGCCTTCCTTGCAGCGATTCCCAATAATCCATCCTTTTATGATCCTTTAAAGCACTTCCTTCGCACCAAGAAGCGGCAGGAGCTTTTGCTGGAGCAAATGGTTGGGGAAGGACGGATTCCTTTTGATGAGGGAGAAAAGCTGAAGAAAGACCCTATTGCCTTGAAAGTAAAGCCAAGGACAAATCTTTATCCTGATTACACCGATTATGCCATGAGCGAGCTTCGCGAACTGGTTGCCGACACGGAAAAAATAACTGATCAGGAAAAGCTGAGTGCAAGAGTGACAAAATTGCTGGCGTCCGGAATAAAAATCCATACTGCGCTGGATGAGGATCTCCAGAAAAAGACTGCTGCTTCGGTAAAAGCACATCTTCCTTATCAGGATATCGAAGGAGCAGCAGCCGTCGTCAATCATGAACAAGCGGTAATCGTGGCGCTTGCTGGCGGCAAGAACTATCGGAGCGGTGATTTTAACAGGTCCTATCGAGCATTCCGGCAGCCTGGCTCTTCCATCAAGCCTCTGCTCGTCTATGCTCCTTACTTCGAAAGAAACAGAGGCACTGGCCCAGCAACAAAGGTGGATGCAGGTGCGCTCTGTATAAAGGGCTATTGTCCAGAAAACTATGGAGGATCCACTTATGGGATGGTCACACTGGAAAGGGCGTTCACCCACTCTTACAACACACCCGCTGTCAGGCTTCTTCAGCAGGTCGGTGTGAACGAAGCCTTTCGTGACCTGGCACCATTTAGATTTAAAAAAGTGACGGACCAGGACCATGTACCTGCATCAGCTGTTGGCGGCTTCTCAACTGGCCTGAGTCCCCTGGAAATGACGCAGGCCTACACTGTATTCAGCAAGGACGGACAATTTCTAAAACCTCACGCGATTATGAAGGTGACTGACACAAGCGGGAAAATTCTTTATCAGTGGAAAGAAAAACCTGTAAGGGTTTGGAGTCCCCAAACTGCTGCAACTGTAAAAGAGCTGATGGAAAGGACCGTTGCTTCCGGCACAGCCAGGAAAGCTGCCCTCCATGGCAGGAGGGCTGGCGGCAAAACGGGGACCACCAATGATTTCAAGGATTTTTGGTTCATTGGCTTCAGCGGCCCGCTTACTGCAGGTGTCTGGGTTGGCAAGGACCGGCCGCAAAGCATGGAAGCACTTCACTCAAATTCCCCTCAGCTTTTGATTTGGCGGGATATCATGAATTAGTAACGCCAACCGGGACCTGTGCCCGGTTTTTTCTTTGGGTTTAGTTTGATTGGCTGCTTTTCTCCAATAAAAAAACTGATTCCTGCTCAGAAATCAGTTCGCTCCTAAATTGGCAGGCTCGCCATTATGCTGTTGTACACTTTTACCGCAAGATAAATGATCCCCAATACGAGGGTGCTCCAGAGGATGACCTGGAAAAACACCGTTCCGATTACCCCTGCCAACGATAAATTTGGGCTTATTTTATAGACGAAATAGATGAAGTATATAAGAGTGGCCAGAGCGATGATCGCGCCGATCCCTATAAAGCTGTAGATGCTGAAAAGCGAAACCGCACCTGCAGTGAAATAAATTGCGGCGCCATTGCGGATCAGTTTAAGGCTCTCCCCTTCATGGTCTCTTGAGAAGAATAGCAAACTCACTTCATTTATTGTATCAGCGATCAGCTTCAAGGCAGCAAAGACCATAAAATAGAAGGCCATCAGCAGCACAAGCAGCGAAAGCTTGATTCCTGTTTCGGAAAAGAACTCCAGCATGCCGTCATAGATCCCGGCATTCTTTAATACATCCAATAGTTCAATCTCGGTGCGAACCGAAAGTGACAGGCTGAACATGATGATTGCCAGGAGCGGAAAATAGCTTGTTAAATACGGATTTTTCATGAAGTAATCATCACTCAATTCTTTCTTGTCCTACAAGTTATTATGAAAGAAAAGAAAGCCCGCGGCAACAAAAAGAAAAGCCCCTTACGCAGGAACTTGATTTTTTTGAAACCTTTTTGAATCTTGTCCGTATTAGTAGATTGAGCTAATGAGGAACAATCCGAACATATTCCCTCGATTTAAACGGTATAAAGGTTTTAGCTGTTTCAACCTCATCCAATTCTGTTTGCTGGATTCTGACACCGGGTTCAGAACCAAATCTTTGCCTGGTCATTTCCTGGTCTTCCATGTGATCGAGGAACATGAATCCCGCGAACAAACTAAGAAATATCGCTGCGCATACGATGAGCTTTCGGGCCATGGTTTATCCCCCCTATTCACTGTTAGTATGCGGACAACTCACCTTTTTTATACAGGCGACTTAGCATGAACATTGATTTAACAAAGTCCTTTGCATGCATCTGCTCTATTTTTAAGATATAATTTTTATTGGAGATACTCAGGGGCATGAACCTGGTAAAATTGGCAAAAAATATAATGTTATGGGGCGAAACAAAGTTATTTCACTTGGAAAATAAGGAGGTACAATCTTTTGTCTTTTCTTCACCTGGCAGTCATATCACCACTTTTACTGGCAATCTTCATTCCATTTTTACATAAGCACTTCCGCAGGATTCATACCGGGTGGTTCCTTTTGCCGCTGCCCGCAGTGCTTTTCGCCTATTTCTTTCAATTCATCAGTGTGACGAGGCATGGTGATACCGTTATGGAATCCTTTCCGTGGATTTCATCTCTGGGCATCGATTTCGCTCTGAAGGTTGATGGATTAGGGCTGTTATTCGCTTTGCTTATCACCGGAATCGGTACATTGGTCGTTTTGTATTCGATCTACTACCTGTCGCCTGAAAAAGAAAAGCTGAATACATTCTACATATATTTGCTTCTGTTCATGGGAGCAATGCTCGGGGTCGTTCTATCTGACAACCTCATCGTGCTTTATACATTCTGGGAGCTAACCAGCTTTTCATCCTTCCTGCTGATCGGCTATTGGAATCATAGAGAGCGTTCAAGATACGGAGCGCAAAAATCAATGCTGATCACTGTATTTGGCGGTTTGTCGATGCTCGGGGGCATCCTGATGCTCTATATCATAACTGGGACATTCAGCATTTCAGAAACCATCAGCATGTCCAATGTGGTAGTCAATCACCCATTGTTCACGGCAACCTTGATTTTGTTCCTGTTAGGCGCATTTACAAAGTCAGCGCAATTCCCATTCCATATCTGGCTTCCGGATGCGATGGAAGCTCCTACACCAGTCAGTGCGTATTTGCACTCGGCAACAATGGTCAAGGCTGGCATCTACTTAGTAGCACGCATGACACCAGTTTTCGCCCATTCAGGAGTCTGGGTGTGGCTGGTCGCAGGAATTGGAGTCCTGACATTGTTCTGGGGTTCTTTTTCCGCTGTAAAACAGACAGATTTGAAAGCGATCCTCGCCTTTTCAACAGTCAGCCAGCTTGGCATGATCATGTCTTTGCTTGGTGCTGGCGCAGCGGCTCTGCATTACGGAACGGTTAAAGATGGATATTATATCGTTGCAGTAACTGCTGCTGTTTTCCATTTGATTAACCATGCTACTTTTAAAGGCAGCTTGTTCATGGTCACAGGGATCATCGACCACGAAACCGGGACAAGGGATATACGCAAGCTTGGCGGTTTGATGAATTTCATGCCAATCACCTTCACGCTCGCGATTATCGGCACATTTTCAATGGCGGGAATCCCTCCATTCAACGGTTTCTTAAGTAAAGAGATGTTCTTCTCTGGCATGCTAAGACTTTCCCAGATGGATATCTTCAATCTTGAGACATGGGGCATGCTTTTCCCGGTCATTGCCTGGACAGCCAGTGTGTTCACGTTCCTGTACAGTATGCTGTATGTTTTCAAGACATTTACAGGCAAGTATCAGCCAGAAAAATTGGAGAAGAAGCCTCATGAGGCTCCTATTGGTATGCTGATTTCACCGGTCATCCTTGCTTCACTCGTCCTGATTTTCGGGATATTCCCAAATGTGCTGTCACACAGCATCATTTCCCCGGCAATGGGATCCATTTTACCGTCCCTGCTGGAAAACGGAGAGGGATTCGATGTCCATATCTCTCATTGGCACGGGCCAGGCGCTGAATTATATATGACCATCGGGGTCATCGCCATCGGATTCCTGCTTTTCAAAACGCTTCCGAAATGGGCAGGTGTTTACCGGATCTTCCCTGAACGATTGTCGCTGAACAATCTGTACGACAAAGGCCTGGAAGGAATGCAGCTCGTATCACGCAATGTAACGAAAACCTATATGAATGGGTTTATAAGGACCTACTTGGTGTATATTTTCTCATTCTTTATCTTCATTCTTGCCACTACTTTAGTGTATAAGGATGCATTCAAGCTAGACCTTAGCAATGTGGCGCCAATCAGATTTCTCGAGGTGGTCCTCGTTCTGATTATTGCTGTTTCATCAATCTCGATTTTGTTCGCGAAATCAAGGCTTACATCAATTATCCTGCTGGGAGCCGTCGGTTATACGGTTGCGCTGTTCTTTGTTATTTTCCGTGCACCGGATTTGGCACTTACCCAGCTTGTTATTGAAACGGTGTCTGTTGCCCTGTTCCTATTGGCGTTTTATCACTTGCCGCAGATCAGGAGGAATGAGGAACGGATCCGCTTCCGGCTTACAAATGCATTAGTATCCATTGGCGTTGGAGCTATTGTTACGCTGATTGCGTTGTCCGCGCACAGCAGCAAGAAGTTCACTTCAATCGCTGAATATTATGTAGAGAATACGTACAAGAAAGCTGGCGGCGAAAACATGGTCAACGTAATCCTTGTTGATTTCCGCGGCTTCGATACAATGTTTGAAATCACTGTGCTCGGGATTGCTGCTCTTGGCATATTCGCGATGATCAAACTGCGTCTGACAAGGGGGAAGGAATAGATGAAAACAAATGATGTAATTCTTCAGACTGTTACAAAATTCACCTTGTTTGTCATCATCCTGTTCTCCATCCACCTGTTTTTTGCAGGACACTATTATCCAGGCGGCGGATTCATCGGCGGGTTGATGACATCAGGCGCAATCGTTCTTTTGCTGCTGGCTTTTGATATAAAAACAGTTAAGGCAATATTGCCGATTGATTATATCAAGATGATTGCAGTTGGGCTGCTTTTCTCAGTAGGAACGGGTGTCGGCGGCTTATTTTTCGATGTGCCATTCCTGACGCATGCATTTACATACGTCGATCTGCCGCTTCTTGGTAAAACGTCGCTGCATACTGCAGTATTGTTCGATACGGGAGTGTTCCTGGTTGTCATTGGTGTGACAATGACCATTATTCAAACGATTGGAGAGAGCGAATAATGGAAATTTTAATGGCTTTTCTAATTGGTATCCTGTTTATGACAGCAACCTATCTCATGCTTTCCAAAAGCTTGCTCAGGATCATTATCGGTACAGGACTGCTGAGCCACGGCGCCCATTTGCTGATCCTAACAATGGGCGGGCTGAAAAGGGGAGCTGCTCCATTGCTTGGTGAGCACGCCAAAGCTTATGTCGACCCTCTTCCTCAGGCTTTGATCCTGACTGCGATCGTCATCAGCTTTGGAGTAACCTCCTTCTTCCTGGTTTTGGCTTACAGAGCCTATCAGGAGCTTGGCACGGATAATATGGATCGCTTGAGAGGAAAGGAAGGACATGAATAATCTAATCATCTTACCAATTCTGATTCCTCTGATTACAGGGGTTATACTTATCTTTTTCACGAAGAATGTAATGGCACAGCGATGGATTTCGGCAATAAGCTCTTTCACGGTGATTATTGCCTCTGTCATGCTTGCAAATCATGTATTTACAAACGGTATCCAGACGATGGACGTCAGCAACTGGGAAGCTCCGTACGGCATTACCCTCGTATCGGACATGCTTTCTTCCCTGCTAGTCCTGACGACGAGTATCATAGCTTTTGCTGCCGTGATTTACTCCTTTAAATCAATTGGGATAGAACGGGAAAAGTTTTATTACTACCCGGTGGTGAACTTCCTGCTTGTCGGGGTAAACGGCGCGTTCACAACAGGCGATATTTTTAACCTGTTCGTATTCTTTGAAGTTATGCTCATGTCTTCATATGTATTGCTTGTGCTGGGTGGCACGAAAATCCAGCTGCGCGAAAGCATTAAATACATACTTGTGAATGTCATTTCTTCCGCGCTGTTCGTCATTGCCGTGGCCTATCTCTATTCTGTCGTCGGAACATTGAACATGGCACATATCTCAGTCAGGATCAATGAAATCGGAAATATAGGGATCATTACAGTCATTGCAGTATTGTTCTTGATTGTCTTTGGCTTAAAGGGTGCAATCTTTCCGCTGTATTTCTGGCTTCCTGGCTCATATTATGCTCCTCCGGCTCCTGTCATGGCGTTATTCGGAGCATTGCTGACAAAAGTCGGGGTTTACTCAATCACAAGAACGTACACGCTTTTCTTTTATCAGGATGCTGGTTATACCCATCAATTGCTGCAAATCCTCGCAATCATGACCATTATTGCTGGTGTGATCGGCGCAATTGCTTATTCTGATATTAAAAAAATCATTATCTACAATATCATTACTGCCGTTGGTGTCATCCTGTTCGGTGTATCCGTGCTGAGCCAGGAATCTTTGACCGGTGCTGTCTTTTACCTGATTCACGATATGAATATCAAAGCTGCCCTGTTCCTGCTTATTGGAATCATGATTAAGATCACAGGAACTAGCAATCTTGATAAAATCAGCGGCCTTTTGAACAGATATCCCGGTCTGGGCTGGACATTCTTCATTGCTTCACTTGCTCTGGCCGGCATTCCGCCGCTCAGCGGATTCGCAGGCAAGCTGATGATTGTCCGCTCCGGCTTTGAGGCAGGCAGCTATTTCGGGGCATTCGTCGTGCTTATGTCGAGTCTGTTCGTTTTATTTTCAGTCATGAAAATCTTCATCAAGGGCTTCTGGGGAGCACCTAAGGCGTATAAGTCAGAGGAAACTGCACCGGTAAAATGGCTGCTTGTAGCTCCAGCGATCCTTACAGCCTTTGCTGTCCTGTACGGAATCGGCACAGAAGCAATCTATCCGGTAATTTCAATGGCTGCAGAAACACTCTCAAACCCGGAAATCTACATTGATGCAGTTTTAAAGGAGTAATGAGCTATGGCTTTTCAAATTCTGCTGAATTTCATTCTGGCATTTGTCTGGATGTTCCTAAAGACATCCTACTCTCCGGCATCCTTTTTTGTCGGATATTTCTTCGGCCTGCTCATCATCTATTTGTTCCGCCGCTTTTTCAACTCCCGCTTCTATCTTTTAAGAGTAGCAGCGGTTTTGAACCTGATTTATATTTTTACAAGGGAATTGATTCTGTCCAATATCTCTGTACTCAAGGTCATCTTAAGGCCTAAGCTGGATATCAAACCTGGAATTTTCGCCTATCCTACTGAACTGAAGCAGGATTGGGAAATCACCACGCTTGCCAATTTGATTACCTTGACGCCAGGTACACTCGTTGTTGATATTTCGGAAGACAATAAGATCCTGTACGTGCATGCAATGGATATTGATGATGCGGAAGAATCAGTACAGGGTATTAAAAATACGTTCGAAAAAGCGATCATGGAGGTGAGCAGATAATGTTCGAAACAGTAATTTGGATTTCGGTCACCTTTATCTCGCTTGCGATGATAGGCCTTATATATCGGGTGATCAAGGGGCCAACCGTCGCAGACCGTGTCGTTGCCCTTGACGCCATCGGCATCAGCCTTGTCTCAGTCGTTGCCCTTGTATCGGTACTGCTGGATACGAGTGCCTTTTTGGACATCATCCTGCTGATCGGCATCCTGGCCTTTATCGGGACTGTCGCCTTTTCAAAATATCTTGAGAAGGGAGTGATCATGGAATATGACAGAGATGGAAATAGCTAAGTTTTTAGCAGGGCTGTTTATTCTGATCGGGGCTTTTCTGAGCCTGGTAACTGCGTTCGGACTGATCAGGCTGCCCGATGTGTACACAAGGAACCATGCAGCATCCAAAAGCGCTACGATGGGCGTCATGCTTCTGCTGTTAGGGACCTTTATATATTTCTGGCTTATCAAGGATCACTTCAATTCAAGATTATTGCTCGGAATCGCCTTTATCTTCCTTACTTCTCCAGTTGCAGGACACTTAATCAGCCGAGCTGCGTATAATTCAGGTATTAAACTATCTGATAAAACGGTGCAGGATGACCTCGCAAAAGCCAGGAAATCCATGCAAAAGAAGAATCAGTCAAAATAGAAGAATTCGCTAATTCTTCAACGGAAACCGATGTGCCTGGGACGGAAATTAACAGCCTATTTTACATGGCAATTTTAATCGAACACAAACAAGCCGCCAGAAGTTATCCTGGCGGCTTATTTTTTTTGTAACAGACTATTTACAGAATGTTCAAGTTTTATCCATTTCTATCATTTTCAGTGTGCAGTATAGTAAGGGTAGAATCATATTCAGTTTCCCTTGCCTTCCAGTTGCTTTGTCAAGATTCGTGTCAGGATTGCCATTTTGAAAGGAAGGATTGTTATGACCAATCCAAGGATAGCCATCATCGGCGGCGGAATCAGCGGGTTATGTACAGCACTTGCATTGCAGAAACAAGGAATCTCTGCCAGCCTCTATGAGATGAGGAACGAAATAGCTGAACCGGAAACAGGCATGGTGTTAACCGGTAATGCCATACGTGCCTTATTTATTATGGGATTAGGAAAACAGATCCTTAAACATGGTATTGCAACTGACACGTGTCTGCTAAAGTCCGATTCCGGAGAAATCATTGCCGAATTTGATTATCGCTCCCCTTCACGCATCCCTAACTACCTATTTGTACAGCGATCGGCCCTTACAAGGAATCTGCTTGCTGCAATTGCTCCTGGTACAATCCACTTTAATAAAAGATTAGAGGACTGCAATGAGGAACAAGATATGATCACCCTCCATTTCAGCGATGGAACCCAGGAATCTGCTGATTATCTAATCGCTTGCGATGGAGCAGGTTCAATAATTCGCAAAAAATTGATCCCGGAACGGAAGAGTTCTTTTACAGGCACGGTTTGCTGGAGAGGCATAACTGATTTCACCTTTTCCAGAGATGTACCATTTTCAGAAACATGGGGCTCCCGCGGCCGGTTTGGCATTGCCCCGGTACCCGGAAACCACCTATATTGGTACGCTTTAATAAAATCGACTCATGAAAAAAGGGAATTGGAATCCTGGTCGCCAATTGATATATTGTTCAACTTTTTCTATTATCACGATCCCATCCAGCAAATACTTGAAAACACTTCTCCTGAAAACATTATTTTTGATGAACTATATGAGTTGAAATTGGATCGCTCCCATTACGGCAAAATCCTGTTCCTCGGCGATTCTGCCCACCTTTCCTTGCCAAGTATCGGCCAGGGAGCTTCCCGTGCGGTCGAAGATGCTGTGTTTCTTACCAAGTGGATCATGATTGAGGATTCGATCGAAAAAGCCTTTGCAAGCTATGATCAGCATAGACAAGAACGAACAGAAATGATTGAAAGCGAAATGAAAGTCTACGGCATAGCGTCAGAGCTAAACTTTCCGTTTCTGTGCTCCGCTCGCAATAAACTCCTGCAGTGGGCTCCAGCAGGATACCATAATGATAAGCTTCGAAAGATTGTTGAGATTGAGGGTCTATAAGGGAAGAATCAGCTTGGGGTTTTGTTTTGGCTGATTTTTTTTGATTGATTTTTTTATTTTTGTTGAGGAGAGAGTAATTTTATTGATTTTTAGCTGGGAGTCCGGCTCATTGCAGTTCGATCGGAGTTGGAGCTGTCGAACTGCATTGAGAGCCCGGCTCATTGCAGTTCAATTGGATTTTTGGCTCTCGAACTGTACCGAGAGCCATTGCTCATTACATTTCAATCAGATTTTTCCCTTTCGAAAGGTAATGAGGACTCCCATTAGAGGTAGCAGCATCCTCATCGATCATTTCTTCAGTTTTATAACCGCGATTGTGCATCTTGAGATACAGATCAGATTATCTTCTTCGTCCGTTATTTTAATTTCCCAGACCATTGTGGTTTTCCCTTGATGGATAACGGTTCCTACAGCGGTGACGACTCCATCTCTTTTCCCGCGAATATGGTTTGCGTTAATTTCAAGGCCTACTGCAGCCTGGTTTTCCTTGTCGATCAGTTCAAATGCACCGACGCTCGCGACTGTCTCTGCAAGTGCTACCGAGGCCCCTCCATGCAGCAATCCGAAAGGCTGTCTTGTCCTGTCATCTACAGGCATGGTAGCCACGACCTTTCCTTTCTGCAGCTCGGTGATTTCAATTCCTAACGAACCAAGCAATGTATTATTTAGTTCCATCTCATTTTCCTCCTTAGAATTGGCATACTGATTACATTGGAAGCTGGGGACACTAAAGTTGTCCCTCAGGGACGTATCATAATTGAAGAGGTGAATCCATTGAACCGTATTCGCGAAGGCATGATTCCAACAGTTTTGGGGACTGCAGTCACCGCTGCAGGTATTGCAATGCAGCAAAATCGTAAAATCGACCGTATGATTTCGAATACTGTATTTGGATTTGGATTGGCCCATATTGTCCTTGGTGCTATTGATTTGGTCGAGCACCGCAATGAATTTTAGAACCAACTGAATCAATGGGAGAGGCGGTTATTTAGACTGCCTCTCCTGATAAATTGCACCCTCAGAACCCAAAGCATGCTTGATTTTTCTTTTGCGCAGGAAGACTGTCAGCACTATGACAGCCGCAACTCCCCCTCCAACAAGCAGCGCTTCACTATTATATTTTATAATGGCATCCATCTTATCTCCAAATAAATATCCTAAAACAAAGACGATCAAAACCCAAATGAACGCCCCGGTATACGCGAATATCGCAAAAGTTTTAAATGGAAGGCGGCTCATGCCGTATAGGAAGGGTACCAGATTCCTCGCACCCGGCAAAAAGCAACTGAGCGACAAGGAAAAAGCATGGTATTTTTCCATTAGTTTCATTGAGGATTCAATTGAGCTGGCAAACCGTTTTCTTTTTTCCAGGAAGCGCAGAAGCCGTCTGCCGATCAGCCTTCCCAGAAGATAACTCGTGGTAAAGGACGTCGATATCCCCAGGTAAGAAACGAGGAAGGCAAGGATTGGATGAAGCGAACCCATTGACGAAGCAAGTCCGATACTCATCAGTAAGACTTCATTAGGCACAGGGATGACAAAAATTCCGAACCAAAGCCATAAATATAAACCCAGGTAACCGTTCTCTTCAATAATACTGATTACCAGGTCCAAGTCCATTAGGCTTCCCCCTTCCCCTCCAAATATCCCTTGAAGTATATATGTATTACAGTTCTATGTCCTTCATACATTCCCTTCTTTTTCTAACTTGAACCCCATTTAGTTTTTCATCAACATCATATGCCTTGCTGTCATTTCATAAATTGAAGGAGATAATGTTCATCAGCCCTAATTTAATCTACATTAATCGAAAGGGGGAATAAAATACCATGCATTATATATTTTGCCGCCAAAATCCCCTCAGTTCCGTGGACCGCTCTCAGCCTTTACGCCAATATCCTGAAGTGAACACAAAACTTTTCAAGCAATCAGCCACCAAGGCGATCACCTTGATGAGTGATGTCAACATTGTTATGAAAAAGATCGAGACATCCGATGCTTTCTCGAAGGATTTAATGTCGGCGGCCCAGGAATCGAAACAGGCAGAGGTGGAAAAGCTCATTAACTCAACAGGAATCAAGAAATCTCCTAAAATAACCTATAATCCAGACGGCATCACGCTGAATTTCCAGGACTTTGTCGGGGAAAAAGAATGCTGCCATATCATATTGCAGCTTAGGTGGGAGTAATACCGGAAAAAAACATAAGAATAGCCGCCATTGCTAGAACGGCGGCTCAACTTTTTTATTTGTCATTAATATGGATAGTATCCATAGGATCCATATGGCGGATAGTATCCTCCACCATATGGCGGGTAATATCCGCCCGGATATAATAGTGCGCTTCCCAGCAGGCCGCCAACTACTCCTCCTAAAAATGGTCCTCCAAAGAAGAATGGGCGTCTTCCGCCATAATATGGTCTTCTTCTATTATACATTTAGCTACCTCCCTCTTTTATTGCCTATATTACTTCATATGCAAAAATGAGGGCTGTTGAGTGGGCGTTTGTCCATGCGCATGGCAGTTTTATAAGAAAAGGGCCTAATCCCAGGAGAGGCGCTGTTCCTTCCAAGGGTCGCCGTACATATGGTAGCCGTTTTTCTCCCAAAAACCAGGCTTATCCTCAGCTGAAAATTCAATCCCGCGGATCCATTTCGCACTCTTCCAGAAATATAGATGAGGAATAACTGCCCTTAATGGATAACCATGCTCCGGTGTGAGGAATTCACCGTTATGTGAATGGGCAAGCAAGCTTGTCTCCTTGAGGAAGTCATCGATCGGCAGGTTGGCTGTCCACCCTTCCTCCGCATGAAGAATCACATATCTCGCTTCCTCCTTCGGTTTTGCCAAATTCGCAAGCTCCCTCGCAGGAATGCCTTCCCAGACATTATCAAGCTTGGACCAGCCAGTCACACAATGGATATCGTTATCAAATTTTTGCTGCGGCAGCTCCATTAATTCTGCAAATGTTAGTATTACTTCCTTTTCGGCCAGTCCAAAAATCCTCAGGCTCCAGTCATCAAGGTTTCGATAAGCAGGAACATTTCCGTAATGGAGCACCGGAAAAGCTGTTGTCACATTTTGATTTGGCGGCACCCTGTCTGTCGGGCCTGTTTTTCGCGGTTTACCGAAATACATATATTTCACCTCATATAGGCTTTCTTTTTATCCTATCGATTTAGCATCCATTTGTAAAATGAATGAAAGCCGCCCTGATTACAGGACGGCTCATCATGTATTTCTATAAAATCATTGCGGCAATCCAGCCGAAAATGATCAATGGAATATTGTAGTGGATGAATGTCGGCACAACGGTATCCCATATGTGATTGTGCTGACCGTCTGCATTAAGGCCGGCTGTAGGTCCGAGTGTACTGTCAGACGCTGGTGAACCGGCATCGCCTAGTGCAGCAGCGGTACCAACAATCGCGATGGTTGCCATCGGGCTGAAGCCCAGCTGAAGGCTAAGCGGAACGAAAATCGTTGCGATGATTGGAATCGTTGAAAATGAAGAACCGATTCCCATTGTAACCAGCAAGCCGACAATCAGCATCATCATCGCGCCAAGCCCTTTATTATTGCCGATTAGATCAGCAGATTGTTTAACAAGCTGATCAACATCCCCTGTTTCTTTTAGCACATCCGCAAAACCAAATGCAGCCAGCATGACAAAGCCGATGAATGCCATCATCTTCATGCCGTTTGTCAACAGGTCATCCGCCTCGCGCCATTTGATTGCTCCGCTCGCATAAACGACAAGAATCCCTGCCAGCGCTCCAATAATCATCGAATCGAAAATGATTTGAGCCGCTAACGCTGCAATAATTGCGAAGAAGGAAAAAATGATTCCTTTTTTAGAGTATTCATTTTTCTCAGCTTCAACGATTTGCAAGTCCTGATAGTTTCTCGGTTTACGATAAACGAAAATCGCAATTGCCAAGCCGATGACCATTCCGGCAACTGGCAGCATCATAGCGGTTGGGATATCTGACATGTCTACCTTCAAACCGCCGTCCGCCATGTTCGTAGCCAGGATTTCGTGGAAGATTTTCCCGAAGCCTACAGGCAGCAAAATATATGGTGCTGTAAGGCCAAAAGTGATCACCGAAGCAATCAAGCGCCGATCAATGTTGAGCTTGTTGAAGATGATCAACAATGGCGGAATCAAAATTGGTATAAACGCAATGTGAATCGGAATAAGGTTCTGTGAAAAAATAGACATCATCAAAATCAATAGAATAATAATAGCTTTTGAATAGGTTTTGGCTGCTGACTCACCTTTTTTGCTTATCAGGCCAATAATCCAGTCAACCAGCAAATTAGGCAGGCCAGTCTTAGAGATAGCAACCGCAAATCCGCCTAATAGCGCATAGCTCAATGCAACTTCAGCACTTCCTCCAAGTCCGCCTGAAAATACTTCAATCGTCTTATCTATACTTAAGCCGCCAGTCAAGCCGCCGATCAGTGCTCCAGCAATCAATGCCAGTACAACATTGACACGAAGCAAGCTCAGCACAAGCATCGCCAGGACAGCCACAACAACTGCATTCATGATGGGTTCCCCTTTCAGTGGTGATTCGAAAAATCCTTTAGTATGGTAAATTGGTAGAGAATTAAAATGACATGTATAAAAATATCATAGAGTCGTTGTGGATGTCAATCGCTTAAGTTGAGGTTTTTTTTACTAATTTTTTCTGAAAGAAGAGATTTTATTAGATGCTTCGTACAAATTTTGGTTTTTATAAAGCTGAAACCGAGGCATATTGGATTGGCTGCTTTGCTTTTTATAGGATGGATTGGATATTTTACTAGATTAATTTGGTTTATTACTGGTAACTGTGGATTTATTACTGGTAACTTGAGATTTATTACTGGTAACCTGGGTTTTATTACTGGTAAGTTGAATTTTATTACTGGTAACTTGGATTTCATGACTTATAGGACACTTTTTAACTGGTCATCCAAGTTTGAACTCCATCTGCCATAAATCAAAAACCCCAAAGCATCAGCTATGGGGCCAGTAATCCGTATATTATTTAATTGGTTCAAATCTTTCAACTAGCAATGCAAGGGTGCGGGCCATGACGCCAGTTGCACCTGCTGGGCCGAGATCGTGATCCTTGCCTGTTGTAGCTGTTCCGGCAATATCAAGATGCACCCAAGGAGTTCCTTCAGCAAATTCCCCGACAAACGCTCCGCCCATGATTGCGTGGCCTTCTGCTCCAGGCGAGTTGTTAAGGTCAGCGATTTTGCTGCCTCTTACCCGCTCGATGTCACGCTCGAACAATGGCAGGCGCCAGATTGGTTCACCAGCTTCATAGGAGGCTTCCAGTACTTGTTCGAACAATGCTTCATTATTTGTAAGAGCCCCTGAAGTGTGAAGGCCAAGCGCTGTGATGACTCCGCCTGTCAGTGTGGCGATGTCTACCAGATAGTTCGCGCCGTGATGCTTGGCGTATGTCATCGCATCTGCAAGAACAAGACGGCCTTCTGCATCTGTATTCAGGACTTCGATTGTTTTTCCGCTCATCGATGTGATTACGTCATCCGGCTTGAATGCCGTGCCGCTGATCATATTGTCTGTTGATGGGATGACAGCCACGACGTTCTGCTCAGGCTTTGTTTCACCGATGATTTCCATTGCCCCAAGAACCGCTGCTGCGCCGCCCATATCGGATTTCATGCCGACAATACCGGATTTCGTTTTGATGGAGTATCCTCCAGTATCAAACGTGATACCCTTGCCGACAAGTCCGATGACATCATTCCACTCTTCCTTGCCCTGGTATTTCAGGACAATCATTTTCGGCGGCTGAGCTGATCCCTGATTTACCGCTAACAGGGCACCCATGCCGAGCTTTTCCATTTCTTCTTTTTCCAGGATTTCAGCTTCGAATTCATATTTCTCCGCAAGCTTCAATGCATATTCAGCCATATCCGTTGCCGTCAGCAGGTTGCCCGGAGTATTCACAAGTGTACGCGCAGAGTTCGTTGCCTTCCCAAATACATATCCAACTTCAAGAGCTGCTTCGACTTCGCTCTCCTCGTGTGTGCTGTAGACAGTGATGCTTTCCAGACGCTTTTCAGGCTCGTTTGATTTTTGCTTATAGCCTTCAAATTGATAGGTAGCCATGGCTAATGCTTCGCCCAATGCGTGGGCCGCATCATTGAACTCCACTTCTTCAGTGGTAAAAGTATCAAGCAGGACTGCTGCTTCTGTCCATTTTTCCGATTTGGAAGTCTTGAATAGGCGGCCAAAAGCATCCCTTACTAATTCGAAATTATATTCTTTTTCATGGCCAAGACCGACAAAATATAATTTCTTCGCACCTGTCTTGCCGAAAGTATGTATTTTTGAAACTGATTTTTTCTTTGTTGAAATATCACCGCTTTTGATCAGCTCAGTTAACTGGCCTTCAAAAAGCCCGTCCGCCTCTGCAACGGCACCTTCCAATCCTGATGGCTTGTTAAATAAGCCAATCACAAGGCAGTCATGGCTGATGGACAAATTAAATTCATTTGTTACTTTAAACAAACTCCTTCACCTCCGTGATTATTTATAGATTCATTATAGCGAATATCAGAATCTATTTCGACTCTCTAATTTTTATTTTTTATTTGCCTTACTATCAATCGTCCTCCATATATAAAAATAACACCGGGAGCTCCGGCAGCTCAGCTACCTTCTCATATGGAACACGATCAATATCCTGCGGAAAGATGCCCAGGCATTCTTCGATGAACGGATATACTTTTTCCAAATCGAGGCCCCAGTGAACAGGACGGTAGGCTTGCAGGTAATCATGGGCGGCTTTCATCATCAGCCGCGCCCCTTTTACATTTCCATAGCTATAATGGTAAATCGCCACACTCATTTGCAGCAGGCCTTTAAAAAAGAGGTTTCCCTTGTCCGTCATCCACATATCTTCAAGCAAATCGTGGCAGGTATAGTAGTCCCCTTCGTTGAATTTAATAAAGAACTCGTAATATTCATCTGGATAGCCAGTCAACACCATCACCCCAATAAACAGCGGTTAGCATTATCTTAACAAAATCAAGCTAGAATATAGTAATGATTCAATCTATGTTGGGTATTACTTAATAAAGGCACTTATTCTATAAACTACATAATAGGGGGAACAGGCATGGAGTTATTAACAAACTTTCCTTTGTGGGCTTCACTGGCGGCGATTTTTTTCGCGCAGTTCATTAAAGTCCCGATCCAATATATCGCTTCAAGGAAGCTGGACTGGTCGCTGCTGACAAGCACGGGCGGAATGCCGAGTTCCCACTCTGCAGCTGTAACTGCATTATCAACCGGGGTCGCACTGGAAACAGGCATGGATTCAGCCGTTTTCGCTGTTTCAGCCGTATTTGCGATCATTACGATGTTCGATGCCTCCGGAGTGCGCCGCCAGGCAGGCGAGCAGGCAATCGTTTTGAACCAGCTGGTTGCGGATTTTGGCAGATTTGCACAAGAGGCAAAGGGCTGGCAGGATAAGCCGGAAAAAGAAAAGCAGAAGGAGCTAAAGGAGCTGTTGGGCCACAAACCAATTGAAGTGTTCTTTGGCGGTCTTAGCGGCATTTTATTGACCCTGCTGCTTCATTATTTACTATAGACAGGGTAATGGAGGGTTTTTTATGAAAACAATCGGCCTAATCGGAGGAATGAGCTGGGAATCCTCCGCTGAGTATTATCGAATCATCAATGAAGAGGTAAAAAACAGATTGGGCGGGCTGCATTCTGCCAGGTGCCTCTTATATAGCGTGGACTTTAGTGAAATCGAAGCGTTCCAAACAAATGGCGAATGGGACAAGGCTGGCGAATTATTGGGCAATGCTGCAGTTTCATTGGAAAAAGGCGGAGCCAATTTTATCATAATATGCACCAACACGATGCATAAGGTCGCCGATTCAATCCAGGCACGGATCTCAATTCCGATTTTGCATATCGCTGAGGCGACAGCGGATCAGATTAAGAAATCCAGTCTGGCTAAAGTTGGGCTTTTAGGTACCAGATATACAATGGAGCAAGACTTTTACAAATCAAGGGTCGAAGCCAAAGGAATTCAAGTTTTAGTACCTGAACAAGCTGATCGGGACATGGTAAACAAAATTATTTTCGAAGAGTTGTGTTTAGGTGAAACCAAGCCTTCATCCAGGGAGTATTATAAAGAGGTCATTAGATCTTTAGTGAAAAATGGTGCAGAAGGTATCATTTTAGGCTGTACGGAAATTGGTTTATTGGTAAAGCAGGAGGATGCTGCTGTTCCTTTATTTGATACAACACATATCCATGCAATGGAAGCCGTTAATAAAGCACTATCTTAAAATTTTTATCTTATGGCAGGTGTTTACAATGAAAGTCGTGTCACTATGCCCCAGCAACACTGAGGTTATGGAGTTTTTGGGCCTGACTGAGCTTCTGGCCGGGGTCGATGATTTTTCGGACTGGCCCGAATCAATTAAAGACCTCCCGAAGCTTGGACCGGATCTTTCCATCAATTTGGACCTTGTCGAGGAATTAAAGCCTGATCTCGTTCTGGCCTCCCTCAGTGTACCGGGAATGGAAAAAAATATCGAAGGCCTTAAGGACCGGGGAATTCCCTACATCGTCCTGAATCCTCAATCTCTTCTCGACATTGAAAATGATTTGATTTTAACAGCTCAAGCTTTGAACATGCCAGATCGCGGAATTCAAGCGGCACAGAGCTTTAGGCAAAGGCTTGAAGCAGTCAGGCAGCGGGGTGCCGAAGCGGCGTATAAACCGAAGCTGTATTGGGAGTGGTGGCCAAAGCCTGTTTTTACACCTGGTAAAATTAACTGGCTAACTGAGATTTCTGAAGCTGCCGGAGCTGAGAATGTGTTCAGGGACGTCGAGCTGGCCAGTGTCCAGACGGACTGGGATGATGTGAAATCGAGAAATCCCGATTACATATGCATCGCCTGGGTTGGTGTCAGGAGACAGAAAGTGAAGAAGGAACTGATTACAGGACGTCCCGGCTGGAGCGAGCTGGACGTTGTGAAAAAGGACAGAATCCTTATTCTTGAAGAAGAATTATATTGCCGTCCGTCACCAAGGCTCCTGGACGGTCTGGAGAAATTATACAGCTTGATTCATTCTTAATATTAAGACTCAGTTAAAGCTGTTGATTTTTAAACCTGTTGATTGTAGTGGAAGGCGCGTAGACTCCTCCGAAAATGCTATCGCATTTCCATCGTGCGTGGGTCCATTCGAGGAAGCTTTTCAGAGTCCTGCGAGCGCAGCTGGACAGGTGAGACCCCGCAGGAGCAAGGCGACGAGGAGGCTCAGCGCCAGCCCCGCGGAAAGCGAAGCGCCTGGAACGAAAATCAACAGCCTTGTTTAACAGAGCCAATATTAAAAAAGGCAAACTCCTTAGGGAATTTGCCTTTTTTGATTATGGTATATTAAGATTTCTTGCCGCCAATATATTGCTGGCGGAAGACCTGCATGGATTCATTTTCATTTAGGGCTTTAAGATCGGCTTCCGTCAATTTGCCGTCGCCCATTTCAATTATGTATACATCAAGCGTCTTTTTTCCCCATTGCTCGTATACATCCTTCACGGTGTCATAATAAAGATCTACCTTATTCCCTTTGATCGCACCGCCTTTGTCAGCCACGACGCCGAAACCGTATCCAGGTATGAAAAGGACGGTTCCGATCGGGAAAACATTTAAATCCGCCGCTACAGTTGAATATAAATCACGTTTTACTTTTACACCTGAGTATGTAATCCCATATTCCGGGTGTCCCGGGTTCTTTCCGGTCGATTCAATCCCTGCCGTATAACCAGTGGCGATGATCGTCTTTTTCGGATACTGTGACCAGTTCAGCGCTTCCTCAAGTGATGGCGGGGTACCCGATACTTTTTCACTTGAAGAAATTTTCGTCTTGAAATCTGTCACTTTTTTCAAAAATTTAAATGCCAGTCCGATTGATTTTTTCTTATGGTCATATTGTGTAGTTTCCGCCTGAGGCGTCCCTTCACTGTCAAAAATATATGTAGCAAATGTTGAAGCTTCTACTCCTGATACTGATTGAAAAGTGGATGTTATGGCAGCAAAAAATAAAACCGCCATCGCTGAGCGTTTGGCCCATATTTTTAAAATATTCATATAATTTTTCACTCCTCCCAAATCTATTAATTTCCCAATGAGACAAGAAATATTCCAAAAGGAGCAAAAAAGTGCCATAAGACCCATTTACACTTCCATTTAAAGTAAGATTTTACGTTAGTTTTTATCCTGGAGAAGTTTTTTATGCAGAACAAAAAGCGGAAGCGCCTCGTTCTGCCCCGAAATGCACTGGAGGGCCTGACAGTGAAGTCGTTCTTTGACTTCATTGTCAGGACCGAAGTGTCTCGAGGGGCTAGGCGCTGAAGCTAGATTAAGACAACTCAATAGTTATCCACAACAAAATCATTTTATAATTATCTATAAAACAAAAAAAAAGACCTTCAAAATTGAAGGTCTACTTTTAAAACATCTGATATCCTTTTTTCCTCAAAAGCCTGATTACGACTCCAGCTAACAGGGCTCCAGCCATTCCGCTGCTTAAAATCAGGATGTCTGCCATTGCAAGGCCAGTGATTTTCTGGCCAAGTTCATTGAAGGCTTCCCCGCTATTTGTAAAATATTCTATAAACCTCACCTGATCAATGATAAAGATGGTGATCAACGGATAGATGACCGCCATGATCCAGGACATTCTCAATAACATATTCAACAAAAAGCCTATTCCAAAAAACAGGACGAAAAACAATAACATCGAAATAATGAGTGTTACAATTGTCAGCATCTTAATCCCCCCATACACATCATTTCTAGTTTACTGTTTGTCCTTTTTTGAGTCAATGAAATGGTGAGCTGTTCAGGCAAAAGAAAAAACCCCGCTTTATGCGAAGGTTCAAGATGCAATGCTATTATTTATTTTGATTTTCCTGAACCACTGCAGCAAGAACATGTTTCTGAACCGCCAAGCAGTAATTGGAAGTATCCTTTACCTGAGCAATATTGGCATTCCTTTGTGTCCTGAGTGTAATTTTTCATCATCTGTGTCTCTCCTTTTATAATTGAATTTTCTGATAATATATCAGACATTCAATCACTTTGAAAAGGTCCAAAAAAGAGCAAAAAACTAGCTTGAAAACGGATACATCATGTTTTTTCTTCGTTTTTCTGTCACTTTCTTTAAATTTCAGAAAATTATAAAAATAATTTATATGCCGTGTAATGAAATTGCTTGCCGGGGTCTAAACCCTCGATACCAGCCTTAAAGCTAGGTACAGGCTGTTCCAGCAAAAACTTTAGAAGCAATGAGCTATCCTTGTCCCTTAACAGCGACTCGGCTTCTATAAATTGCGCTTCATACAATTCGCTTTCCTGGACAATGATCTCCTGGTTCTCCAAAGGGCTTAGCAGGAAAACAAGCATATTATCACTAATGGATTCACGGATCACCCCTGTCCTCAATCCAAGCAGCCCTTCTACTTTGCATTGAATTCCCGTTTCTTCGAGCACCTCTCTAATCACAGCCTGATCAGCCGTTTCCCCCTCTTCCACAAAACCCGCCGGGAGTGACCAGCTGCCCTTCAAGCCCCCGTAGCGTTTTTTCACAACAAGCCATCTGCCAGTTTCATCAATGGCAAGTCCAGCTACCCCCAGCCAGACATTTTCCCGTTTACTCATATTATTTACCTGCCTAAAGACATTTTTTATAAGAACTGTTTTCTATGTAATATGTACCTATACTAAAAAGTCCCTCACTTTTAAGCGTAGGACACTATACATTTAATTGCAACAAGATAATAAGTTGCGTATCTGACAGATTTGAGCGACTATCGCTTTTTTTGTCCAGAGGAGGGTTGCTTTCAGACAGGGTTGACTCGCTTCCTCCAATTTCTGTCCGAATGGGGCTTGCTTTCGGACAGGATTGACTCGCTTCCTCTAATTTCTGTCCGAATCCAAATAGGGCTCGCTTTCGGACAGCTTTGTGTCGCTCGACTCAATATCTGTCCAAATGACGCTTGGTTTCGGACAGCTTTATGGCGCTTTCCCCTCCCTACTGGCAGAATCGTAACTCCGGAGGTTTTTTATGCAGATCTCCTTTAATACTAAGGCTCTGTTAATGCCGAATGTTGATTTTTAAACCCTGTTGATTGTATAGGAAGACGCGAAGACTCCTTCGGGATGAAGCGGGCAGGTGAGACCGCGCAGGAGCGAAGCGGCGAGGAGGCTCAGCGAACGCCCCGAGGAAAGCGATGAGCCTGGAACAAAAATCAACAGCCTACTTTAACAGAGCCTAATACTAAAAAACAGGCCTCCCCTAAAGGAAGCCTGCTTCATTATTAAAACATTATAAAATGTTGAATTTACCTTTTTTAAGAACTAGTGATGGTCCGCCGATCATGTAAAGTGAACGGTTGTCGATGATTTTCTTCATGATAGAAGCTTTCGTGCCGACCATTTTCTTGCCGAATGCTACGCCGATTGCGTCGTCTTCGCCAAGTGAACATACAGTTCCTTTGATATCTGGAGTGAATGTTTCCAGCTCTGTTTTTCCACGTACAAGCGCAGCCAGATTTCTTGCACATACTTCACCTTGCTGCATTGCAATCTGTGCAGTTGGCGGGTATGGACGGTTGATTTCTTCGTTGATGATCAATGAGCAGTCGCCAACGATGAAGACATTGTCTGACCCTGGAATACGAAGGTCCGGCTGAACTTTTACACGTCCGCGCATTGCTTCGATACCAGATTTTTCGATGATAGAGTTTCCGCGTACACCAGCAGCCCAAACGACTGTACCAGCTTTAATTTCTTCTGCTTCTTCTTCACCTTTAGCAACAACGATTCCTTCTGGAGTCGCTTCTTTGATTGCTGTACCAATGCGGAATTCCACGCCTTTTTTCTCGAGCTGGGCAACTGCATAGTTTACAAGCTCAGGGTCGAAGCCAGGAAGAACCATAGGTGCAGCTTCAACACAGACGATTTTCACCTTATGGAAATCAACATCGTATTCGCGGCAAAGCTCAGGCACGCGGTTTGTCAATTCTCCAAGGAACTCGATGCCTGTGAAGCCGGCTCCGCCGACAACGATTGTCAGGCGCTCGTCTTTTTTCTCTGCTTCAGTGTTGTATGTTGCGAATTGATATTCAATATGTTCACGAATCTGTCTGGCAGCATTCACGTTGACGATAGAGAAAGCATACTCCTTCAAGCCTTTAATACCGAAAGTTTCAGATTCAGCACCCAGGGCAATGACTAGATAATCATAGATGATATCTCCGTTTTCAAGAATTACGCGCTTTTCATCCATTTTAATTTCTTCAACTGTGCTCTGGATGAATTCAACCTTGTGACGGTCAATTACATCACGGATGTCGTATCTTACTCTGTCATGGTGCAACGTTCCTGCTGAAGCCTCGTGCAGCCAAGTAGTTTCATAATGGTAATCGTTCTTGTTCACTAAAACGATGTCTGCTTCGTTTACTCCAACAGCTTTTTGCAAACGGGTAGCTGTCATTAGTCCCCCGTATCCTGCTCCTAAAATTACGATCTTTGGCTTTCTCAAAGTGATCACTTCCACCTTTTTAAAATATTTTTGGTCGAATGGCTCATCTCTATTTGCTGCCATATTGAACGAAATAAGTTTGTGATATTATTCACTAAAATGTTCAAAAAAATGTCTTAAAAATGTCACAAAATCTTAACATTCATGCCTACCATACATAATATTCTTTTTCCAAGCCATTTTCAACCCAAACCATTAACTTAGAAATATTCAGAAAATAGTCCTTTTCTACTGCTTTATTACTAAAATCCACTTTTTTGCCTAAATAATATTGTTCCAACTTGATTCTTCTATTATGATTGTTAGTTTTGATTTCTTTTTTATGGTATTATAAAAATTGGAGCAATTTTACTACATAGTGAGGGGGATATGGAGTGAAAGAAGATCAAAAAGTTTATGACATCACGATTATCGGCGGGGGGCCAGCTGGTCTGTTCACTGCTTTCTACGGCGGAATGAGACAAGCATCAGTTAAGATTATCGAAAGTTTGCCACAACTAGGCGGTCAATTATCTGCACTTTATCCTGAAAAGTACATATATGATGTTGCCGGTTTCCCGAAAGTCCGTGCTCAGGAGCTGATCAACAATCTTAAGGAGCAAATGGCGAAGTTCAATCCTGCCACTGCTCTGGAACAGTCTGTTGAAAAGCTTGAAAAACTTGAGGATGGCACAATCAAGTTAACCACTGATAAAGAGGTTCACTATACTAAATCTGTCATCATCACAGCCGGCAATGGTGCATTCCAGCCGCGCAGGCTTGAACTTGAGAGTGCAGCGCAATACGAAGGCAAAAACCTGCATTACTTCATTGATGACCTCAACCAATTCGCTGGCCAAAAGGTCGCTGTATTGGGCGGCGGAGATTCTGCTGTTGACTGGGCATTGATGCTAGAGCCAATCGCAGAACAGGTTACAATCGTACACCGCAGGGACAAGTTCCGTGCACATGAACACAGTGTTGAGAATCTTCAGAACTCTAAGGTAGATATCAAGACTCCTTACGTGCCTGTAGAGCTTGTTGGCGATGGCAGTAAAATCAGCCAAATCGTCCTTCAGGATGCGAATGGCGAGGATACTGTAACAGTTGATGTTGATGCTGTCATCTGTAACTTTGGTTTTGTTTCATCACTCGGCCCAATCAAGGAATGGGGACTTGAGATCGAAAAGAACTCCATCGTCGTCAACTCAAAAATGGAGACAAACGTTCCTGGCGTATATGCTGCTGGCGATATTTGCACATACGAAGGCAAAGTAAAGCTTATCGCAACAGGTTTTGGTGAAGCTCCAACAGCTGTCAACAACGCAAAATCGTACATCGATCCCAAAGCTAAGACACAGCCGCTTCACAGCTCATCTATGTTTAAATAAAAATTCCAATATAACAAAAAGCAAGGTCCGCGGACCTTGCTTTTTCCTTTTAGCATTCTTCAGGCGTTCCCTCGCGCGTTGCTGTTTTGAAGCTTGAACCGCAGCCGCATGAAGCAATGGCATTCGGGTTATCGATCGTGAACCCGCCGCCCATCAGGGATTGCTTATAGCTGATTTTCGTCCCCATCAATACAGGAGCACTCTCCTTGTCAACAAGGATGCGGATGCCATGCTGCTCCAATTCTGTATCTCCATCTTCCACCTCGTGGGCAAAGCCCATTCCATATGAAAGGCCGCTGCAGCCGCCGCCTTTAACAGAAACACGAAGATATGCGTCTTCTGTTTCGTTTTGTTTCATCATATCTTTAACCTGCAATGCAGCTTCTTCTGTAAGAATCACAATGTTTTCCATTATTTCAAACCTCCTTAATCCCTTTATTATAGTATACTCACTGTTTTTCCAATCCTCAACCAATCAATCTGAAAAAAGAAATACAGGATTATTTTTGCAAGAGTGGCTCCAATCCCTGAGATTACCTGGTATAATATACCTAAGTTTCCGGACGAAAAATATAGGTCATTCGGCAGGTGATGAAGATGGCTCAGCTACATCCGTTATATGACAAAAAGTATACTTGCTCCATGTGTGAAAAAACTTTTACAACGAAAAAGGTGCGTTCCCGGTTTGTGAAAGTGCTCAGCTATGATACTGATTTTGCCCCTGTGTATGCCGGAGAATCGGAAAATCCTAATTTGTATTATGTGAATGTCTGTCCCCATTGCGGCTATTCCTTTACTGAGGAATTTGGCAATTATTTTCCGCCTGGAACAAAAACAGCCATCACAGAAAAGATCTGCAGCCAGTGGGTACCCCGGGATTTCAGCTCGGAACGGTCATTGCAGGAAGCTGCGAATACCTTCAAGCTTGGGGCCTATTGTTCTTCGTTAAAAAAGGAAAAGCATATTGTCACAGCAGGCCTTTATTTAAGATTGTCATGGCTTTACCGCCTGCTGAAAAACGATGAACAGGAATTCCGCTTTTTAAAAATAGCACTCAATGAATATACCGAATCATACAGTACCGGTGACTACAAAGGTACCCAGGTGTCGGAAATCAGGCTCATGTATTTAATCGGTGACTTATCTAAAAGGATAGGGAATACTCAGGATGCGGTGAGATTTTTTTCACGTGTGATCGAAAAGCAGCGGCAATCTGTAGAGCCGCAGGTCGTCCAAATGGCAAAGGACCGATGGGCTGAGATGCGCGAGGAACAAAGCGTCTAATATTTAAAGACTTTATAAAAATTAACAGGCTGGCAAAGGGAGAATACCCCTGCCAGCCTGTTTTATATTAAAACATTGGATTTTCGTCCAAATATTTATAGATGTTCTCTACCAATTCTTCCGGAGTGTCGCCAATAACAGGCTCCCCATTTACAAGCGCAAACATATACTGTGCGCATTTGCCGCAATAACCTAGGCAGCCATATTCGATGACATCCAGGTCCGGGTCTCTTTCCAGCTCTGCCCTTGCCTTCTGAGCACCGCTCGCAAGGTTGCTGATACAAAATTCAATGATTGGCTTTATCATTCCATTCACCTCTCTACTAATTTTTAATCGTACCTTTTTTCCAGTAATACGTCAATTTCTCAAGCTTGCACAGTCCATAAAATTGTTGTTATTTTGTCACAATTTCGTTATACTTTTTATGGTGTTTAAACGAAGCAAATAAATATATCAAAATAATTTTGAAAAATGTATCCGTTTACGGATTTTTGAGACGAGCCAGAAAAACTTCATTAACTGTTTTGAAGAGTTAAAAAGGAGAAATTCACATGAAAAATCTCGTTATCCTGGGTGGCGGCTATGGCGGCATGCGGGTCCTGCAAAGATTGCTGCCGAATGACCTGCCTGAAGATGTATCCATTACTTTGATCGACCGCGTACCATATCACTGCTTGAAGACCGAATATTATGCGTTGGCGGCTGGCACGATTTCAGACCAGCACATCAGGGTTTCTTTTCCAGAACATCCGCGCCTTCAGATTAAATATGCGGAAGTGACCAAAATCAATATTGATGAGAAAAAGGTTGAACTGAAAAATGGAGAGCCCGTGATTTTTGACGACCTGATCATTGGATTAGGGTGCGAGGACAAGTATCATAATGTACCGGGTGCTGATATCTTCACTTACAGCATCCAATCAATTGAAAAATCACGTGCAACTTACGAAGCTTTGAACAATCTGCCAGCTGGATCAACAGTATCGATTGTTGGAGCAGGGCTAAGCGGTGTTGAGCTGGCGAGTGAATTGGCGGAGAGCCGAAAAGACTTGAAAATCAAGCTATTCGATCGCGGCAACCACATTCTTTCCGCTTTCTCAGAAAGACTTAGCACCTATGTAGAAAACTGGTTTGATAATCATAATGTTGAAATTATCAATAATGCTAATATCACAGAAGTTCAGGAGAATGTCCTTTACAATCATGATGAACCGATTGTCTGCGATGCCATTGTCTGGACTGCTGGCATTCAGGCAAACAAACTCGTCAGGGAACTTGATGTTGAGAAGGACGGAATGGGCCGGGCAGCGCTGACTCCTCAGCATAATATCCCTGGCTACGAAAATGTTTATGTAGTCGGCGATTGCGCCAGCCTGCCGCATGCACCGAGCGCCCAGCTGGCGGAAGGACAGGCAGAACAAATTGTCCAGGTACTGCTAAAGCGATGGAAAGGCGAGCAGCCTCCTGAATCCTTCCCGGCGATCAAGCTAAAGGGAGTCATCGGCTCACTCGGCAAGAAACATGGCTTTGGCCTTGTGGCAGAACGCCCAATCACTGGCCGTGTCGCGCGTCTGCTTAAATCGGGGATTTTGTGGATGTACAAGTATCATAATGGCTGATTTTATGGAGGACCGGGCTTTCATGCCTGGTCCTTTTTTGCTGTCGGGACTGGAAAAAATGTGAACTTCGCCAATAAAATTAGATTTTCACCAGATTAATGCTGATTGGTGGCAATAAAAGTTTTCCGTTCGATCTTATGAAATAAAGGCTCTGTTAAAGAATAATATTATTTTTTAAACACCTGTTGATTGTAGTGGAAGGCGCGTAGACTCCTCCGAAAATGATATCGCATTTCCATCGTGCGTGGGCAGGTTCGGGGAAGCCTATTCAAAGTCCTGCGGGTGCAGCTGGACAGATGAGACCCTCAGGAGCAAAGCGACGAGGAGGCTCAGTGCCAGCCCCAAGAAGAATTTGCTTATGAAAAAGCCGGCAATTGGGCGTTTCATAATTCTTCAGCGGAAAGCGAAGCGCCTGGAACGAAAATCAACAGTCTTGTTTAATAGAGACAAAATAGAAAAAGCACCCCAACTGGGATGCTAATCGAATCAAGACGCTGAAACATAACCGTATTTCTCTAATTCTGCGTAAATCGTCTTCAGTTTTGGATTGCCTTCACCGACAATTTTTCCTTCGAGAAGGACAACCGGGTAAAACATGTCTTCTTCGATGACTTTTTCGGCAAATTCTTGCTTGTCCTGGTCTTCGGGCGGGTTGTAAATGTCTACGTATGTGATCTTGAATGGCTGATCAGCATATTTGCGGCTGATTGCAGCTTCCAGCCACTCGTACGTTTCTTTTGAGGATGGCAGGTTCACGCAGCTTGGGCACAGGACTGCAGCGCCGTAGACAACAATTTCTACCTCTTTCCGTTCCATTATCAATTACCCCCTGGTATTTTCTTTTATTTTACTATACCATTGAAAGTAATGATAAAGAAAAAACTGTTGTTTATTGGTTTTTCAGTTTATTCAATAGATTTTTCCGGCTGATGTGATTATAATAAGTATTATGAAAGGAGTCGATTTGCATGACTGAACAACAAATGTTAGAGCAAGTACAGGAAGTATTAGATAAATTGCGCCCATTCCTTCTTCGTGACGGAGGAGACTGTGAACTAGTTGATGTTGAGGATGGCGTGGTAAAACTTCGCCTGCTAGGTGCATGCGGAAGCTGCCCAAGCTCCACAATCACTCTTAAAGCAGGAATTGAACGCGCACTTTTAGAAGAAGTACCTGGCGTAGTTGAGGTTGAACAGGTATTCTAATCATGATAAATACAAAGCGGTTTTGCCCAAAAGGCAAAACCGCTTTTTTTATTCCCGGTGAGCACCCTGCCGGTCAATTTCCAAGGCATGAATCTCAAAGCCGGAAAGCTCCCTTTCCAGCTCTTTCGCCAGCCTGCCGCCTTTCCCAGGTTCAGCAAGGCAAAGAATGGAGGGGCCTGCACCGCTCAAGGCTACACCAAAGGCTCCTGCTTCGAGCGCTTTAGCCTGGACATCATCATAAAAAGGTACAAGCTCCTTCCTGTATGGCTGATGGAACAAATCTGCCTGAATCATTTTACCAGCCAGCTTCCACTTGCGTGTGATCAGCGCTGCGATCAGCTGGTTTGAAATTGCACTGGCATGGACAGCACGTCCATACTCAAGCACTCCCGGCAGTACATCACGTGATGCCTCCGTCAGCAGCTCCACTCGAGGAACGACAAGAACAGGATCGAATTCGATGGAATCCAGTGGAGTCAGCTGCACTTCCTCTTCAATCTGGCTGCCGATGACAAAACCGCCATACAGGCAGGCTCCAGCATTATCCGGATGGCCTTCAAATCTCGTGGCAATCTGCAATTTTTCCTGCAGGCCCAACTCCAGGCCACAGAAACCATCAGCTAGCTCAATCCCAGCCACGATGGCTGCGGCACTTGAGCCCAGGCCGCGCGCTAACGGGATATCACTCTTGACCGACACCTTCAAAGGCGGCATTTCCTGCTCGTACATTTTTGCAGTCTTAATGGCAATCTGGCTGATGAAGTTTTGCTCGTTGCTTGGGAATTCGACCAGCTCTGGTGATAGGGCAGTTATTTCCCAGCTTGATGCCCTCTCAGCCTGCAAAATCAGATAAAGGTTCAATGCGACACCTATCGAATCAAAACCAGGACCAATATTTGCAGAGCTTGCAGGCACTTTTACCATTACCTTTGGGCTCTGGGCCAAAGACTCCCTTCCCCTTGCTGCCTCATCCAGGCCATTCATTGGCGGACAACTCCCCTGATATGCTCACTTACAACTTGTTCGTCGTTCGGAAGCAGCACAGGAGAAATGACGCTGTGCTCAATCGCTGTGGCAGGATCCTTCAGCCCATTTCCGGTCAATACAGCGACAATGCGTGAGCCGCGCGGGATTCCACCCTGCTTTAATTGTTTATGGATGCCAGCAAGTGAGGCACAGGAAGCAGGCTCAGCGAAAATACCTTCAGCGGAAGCAAGCTTGCTGTACGCCTCGAGGATTTCTTCATCCGTGACGAAATCAATTTTGCCGTCAGATTCCTGCTGGGCATTCACGGCTAAGTCCCAGCTGGCTGGATTTCCGATGCGGATGGCGGTGGCAATCGTTTCTGGCTGTTGAATTGGGCTTCCCTGGACAATCGCGGCTGCACCTTCAGCTTCGAATCCGAACATTCGCGGCAGGCCAGTTCCTTTTGCCGAATCGTATTCTTTGAAGCCTTTCCAATAGGCACTGATATTGCCTGCATTTCCGACCGGGATGGCAAGGATGTCCGGGGCACCGCCGAGCTGGTCGCAAATTTCGAAGGCGGCCGTTTTCTGCCCTTCAAGCCGGTAAGGGTTAACCGAGTTTACGAGAGTCACAGGTTCAGTCTCGCTGATGGCCCTGACCATTTTTAAGGCTTCGTCAAAGTTTCCTTCAATGGAGACGATGCTGGCGCCATACATGACTGCCTGGGCAAGCTTGCCCATGGCAATCTTCCCTTCGGGGATGACAATGATACAGCGCATGCCTGCCCTTGCCGCATAGGCTGCAGCGGAAGCGGATGTATTCCCGGTAGAAGCGCAGATCACTGTATCGCTTCCTGCCTCCTTCGCCTTCGCCACTGCCATCACCATGCCGCGATCCTTGAAGGACCCCGTTGGATTGGCTCCCTCTACTTTTACATAAAGGTCGATTCCCCACTCCTTCGAAAGCTGGTCAAGGCGGATTAACGGGGTATTTCCTTCATGAAGAGTCAGCCTGGGCGTATTTTCATTGATTGGGAGGAATTCTTCATATTCGCCTAATAAGCCCTGCCATCTCATGCACTGACACTCCCCTCTACCCGATATGAGCTTTTGATTTCCTGGAGGACAGGAAGATCTCTCAGCTTCATTAAAATTTCTTCATAGTTTCTTAGAGATGCTTTGTGTGTTACGACAACAATTTCCGAAAGCTCTTTTTCTTCTAATGGCATTTGCAGGATTTTTTCAAAGCTTACATTATGATTGGAGAATAACGATGTAATTTCTGCAAATACGCCAACTTCGTCATGGACATGCAGACGGAGGAAGTATTTAGAATGCACTTCGCCGTCATCCTTCAGCTGCTTCTGGTATTGAGGAGTGACAGATGTACTGCCATTGACTCCTAATCTCATATTCTTCACTACCCCGACTAGATCCGAAACAACAGCAGTAGCAGTCGGCAAGCTTCCGGCGCCCGGACCGTAAAACATTGTTTCACCTACAGCCTCTCCATAAACATAGACTGCATTGTACTCATTTTGGACGGAAGCAAGCGGATGGGAATTAGGCAAAAGTGCCGGCTGGACACTTACCTCAACCTTATCCTCTTCGCGGTGGGCGATACCCAGCAGCTTCATTGTGTAGCCAAGCTGTTTGCCGTATTGCAGGTCTTCCTCTGTAATATCAGTGATTCCTTTTACTTTTACATCATCAAGGTCAATTTTCATCGAAAATCCTAGTGAGGCCATGATCGCCATCTTCCTTGCAGCATCCAGCCCCTCCACATCCGATGCAGGGTTGGCCTCTGCATAGCCAAGCCTCTGTGCTTCTTTCAACACTTCATCGTAGGCAAGTCCTTCATTGGTCATCTTCGTTAAAATATAGTTCGTAGTCCCGTTCACGATCCCCATCATCTTCGTGATCCGATCAGATGCAAGACCTTCCGCAAGACTCCGTAAAATCGGGATGCCGCCTGCAACGCTCGCTTCATAAAAAAGGTCACAGCCATTGTCATGGGCCACAGTCAAAAGCTCTGACCCATATACCGCCATCAAATCCTTATTGGCTGTCACAACATGTTTCTTATTTTTCAGGGCGCGCAATAGATGCTCGCGCGTATCTTCAATCCCGCCCATAACCTCAATGACCACATCAATTTCAGGATCATCAAGAATATCAGCCGGGTCAACCGTCAAAAGTGAGGCCTCAACCTTGACTTCCCTATCTTTCACGGGATCCTGTACAAGAATCTTTTTTACCTTAACCGGACAGCCCACCTGGTGCATCAGTTTATCCTGGTGGTTTTCAATGATTTTCACTACCCCCGAGCCCACTGTACCTAAGCCAAGAAGTCCAATTGAGATTGCCTGCATTTCCTCTTCCCCTCTCCGTGTCTTCCTTAAAAGAACAACTGTTTATATATAGTAGACATTATAATAACCATAGCATGCTTTTACAAGGCATTTTTATCTGCCTTTGAAGCATGTAAACGCTTAATCGTATGCGGCTGTAAGCGGAAAAAATTTTTAGTCTATTCTTTCTTTTCTGTTTGTTTAAATGTTATTTTTTCAATGACAGTATAAAAATAGCCTTTCCCTGATGCAGGAAAGGCTCTGAATGTAGGCATACTCGTTAAAAGTCGTGGTTGTCTGCAGTCTTATTCAGTTTGGATAATACATGGGGCTGTTGATTTCCGTTCCAGGCGCTTCGCTTTCCGCGGGGCGTGCGGTGAGCCTCCTCGTCGCTTTGCTCCTGCGGGGTCTCACCTGTCCAGCTGCGCCCGCAGGACTCTGAAAAGCTTCATTGAATAGGCCCACGCACGATGGAAATGCGTTAGCATTTTCGGAGGAGTCTACGCGCCTTCCACTGCAATCAACAGGACTTAAAAAAGGGTACAAAAATACTAACAAACATTTTGTAATCACACATATGAAGTAAAGGCCTTTGATGCTCTATTGCAATACTTGTTTATTAACGATTGTTTTCGGGCTGTCTCCATTTAAGACAGCTTTTACATTGTCACAGCAAAGGGTGATCATTGCAGTCCTGGTTTCTGTGCTTGCACTGCCGATATGCGGGATGGCGGTCACATTAGGCAGCTGCAGGAGCGGATGATCTGGCGAAATTGGTTCCTTCTCGAATACATCGAGGCCTGCCCCAGCGATTTCTCCATTTTTTAAGGCCTCATACAAAGCCTGCTCGTCCACTACAGGCCCACGGCCAGCATTGATGAAAATCGCGCTTTTTTTCATTTTTGTGAAGACATCGGCTGTAAACATGTTTCTTGTTTCAGGAGTCAACGGTGCAAGTGAGACTACATAATCCGAGTTTGATACGAGTTCATCGAGGGATGTGTATTGGGCACCCATCTCTGTTTCGGCATCCATCTTCCGGGAGCGATTGTGATACAGGATTTCCATTCCGAAGCCTTTTGCCCGCCTTGCAACTGCTTCACCGATTTTACCCATGCCAACGATCCCGATGGTCTTTGAATAGATATCATGTCCGGCTAGCAGATAAGGGCTCCAGCTCTCCCATTTTCCTTCTTTTATATATTCAGCTGCCTCTACAATCCTTCTTGCAGTTGCCATCAGCAATGCAAAGGTAAGGTCTGCCGTTGTTTCTGTTAGCACATCTGGTGTGTTTGCAACAAGGATGCCGCGTTTTGTCGCAGCTTCTACATCGATATTGTCATAGCCGACTGCAAGGTTTGCGACTATTTTAAGGCTGCTGCCAGCATTAAGCAGTTCCTCATCCACTTTATCGGATAGCATCGTTATCAATCCGCTTGCCTTCTTTGCTTCCTCTAATAAAATATCTCTTGGTACAGGAATATCTTCATGATCCCACATCTTCACCTCAAAAAGCCCCTTCAATTCAGCAATCGTTTCTTCTGGAAGTTTGCGGGTAATATAAACATACGGTTTCATGGACATTCTCCTTCATGTAAGCGTTTAATATCATAGAATAATTTTATTCTACCACATTTCACGCTGCTGCTTTGAAGGAAATTCCAGCTACCGTAACAGCCAATCTACAGCTGGAATTTTTGCGGCTTTAACCGGCACTTCAGACAGCTGATAAAAATTGCTTAAAAACCGTTCATGGTCGCTGGTCTGCTTCAAGTATTTCTGCAGCTGGTCCTCAATTTGATTCTTTGTCTGTTCCGATTGTGTAATATAATAATTTTCAACTGCTTCAAAGTAGTGCAGCGGGAAAAGCAATCGGGCATAGATCAATCTCCACGAAAAAGGTGATAATACTGTCATGCTTTGATATTCTGAAAAGAAATTCTTGATATCAGGCTGTGATGTCTGGATGTTGGCAAAATAACGGTCCCTGACCCATTCGGCCATATCCCTGCTTGCATGGTCGAATACCCAGTCAAAAGGATTTTTTACAAAATACGAGTCCCTCCAGATGGTGGCCGTAAACCGTTCATGGCAAACCGTTCCATGGTCAATCCTTGTTGGCTTGTCATCAAGCTCGGTGTCGACAAGATACTGGATCGCATTTTCAGCGAGCCCCATATAATATGGGTAGGATTCAAGGAACATCCGTTCAAACTCACTCTCAGGTTCCATATATAGCTTGCCTGTCCAGACCTTCTCCATCTGGTCCAGCCTCTTCTCCCAAAGCTCCTTCCATTGTCCTACTCTGCTTCGGATTTCGACCTTGAAAGGAATATGCCTTCCCCTGGCATGGAATTTTGCCAGTTTCCTTCCTGTTTTCTTCATTTCTGGTGCAGGGTCAGCACGGTTCATCAGTACACAATATTTATTCCCCTGCCACTCGCAAATTTGCTTGCCATCCTTGTCAGCCAGCAGCTTTGAGACATTTCTGTCCCCAAAGTTCTGCATATGCTCAGCTATTTTGGAAAGCTCGCTAATTTCTTGCTCTTTTAAGCCATCAGCCTTCATAATTAAATAAAGCCCTTCATTTTGCTTATATCCATGATATCTTCCAAGAGATACTTCTGAATCGGCAGAAATCCCATATACTTCTTTTAACATCCTTTGAAGCATTTTTTTGGCCACCTCATTTCAAGAACCGCTTTTAACAAATATATGTTTATCATCTGAAAACTTGTATGGACATGATCATGAATAAGCGGCATTATTTTGGAAATGATTAAAGGGGTGAATCGCTAGCACAAAAGTGATTATGGGGAATAATTTAGGATAAATAGGTAATAAAGGGATATGAGAAGCTGCAATCAAAAAAAGAAAGGTGATGCAGATGTTAGAGAAGAAACGCGCAATCCATATGACAGAGGAAACAGCACGGAAATGGCTCCACGAACGTGGTGTTGAAATAAAGGATATTGCGGAGCTTGTATTTTTCCTGCAGGAAAAATACCATCCGGACCTTCAAATGGAGGACTGTATTGAGAACGTAGAACGTGTGCTTTCGAAACGGGAAGTACAGAATGCGATCCTGACGGGAATCCAGCTTGATATTCTCGCTGAGGAAAAGAAGCTTGGAGAACCGCTGCAATCGATCATTGATACAGACGAAAGCCTTTATGGCATCGATGAAATACTGGCATTTTCCATTGTTAATATTTATGGATCGATCGGGTTCACTAATTATGGATATATCGATAAGCAAAAACCGGGAATTTTGGAAAGGCTTAATGACAAATCATCTGGCAAGTGCCATACCTTCCTTGATGACCTGGTCGGTGCGGTGGCAGCTGCTGCATCCAGCCGCCTCGCACACAGAGCAGCTAATATTGAATAGATAAACAAGAGGACGTGAAGCCATCTAAGCTCCACGTCCTCTTGTTTCTAGACTTCCCAATCATCAAGGGAATCGACTGTATAGGTCGGCATTTCCTTGTAGCCCTTGAGAAGCTCTTTCGTTGTTACTCCTGTGTGCACGAGAAGTGTGTCCATTCCTGCTCTCATGCCAGCAAGAATGTCGGTGTCATAATAGTCCCCTACCATCAATGTCTCCTCTTTCTCAGTGCCAAGTACCTTCAGTGCCTGTTCCATGATCACGGACTCCGGCTTTCCGATAAAGATTGGCTGTGTTTGAGTGGAGACCGCGATCACCGAGGTCAGCGAACCATTGCCAGGAAGCAAGCCGCGTTCCGTTGGTATAGCGATGTCCCCGTTGGTTGAAATGAAGGTTGCCCCATTTCTAACCGCAAGGCATCCAACAGCTAGCTTTTCATATGTAATCCCACGGTCAATTCCAGACACAACAAAATCAGCGTCCTCCCCTGCAAACTTCAGACCCTTCTCTTCAACCGCCGTAAGAATACCTTCCTCCCCAATCACATAAACAGAAGCATCCGGTTTTTGCTCATAAATATAATTTGCAGTAGCCTGGCTTGTGGTAAAAACCTGTTCCTCTGTTGCCGGAATATCGAAGCTTCTCAGCTTTTCCGCTACCTGTGCAGGTGTACGGGATGAATTGTTTGTAACAAATAAATAAGGTATTTCAGCCGCAATCAGCCTTTTAATAAAGTCGGAAGCAGCTTCTATTCTCTCGGACCCCTTGTACATCGTTCCGTCTAAATCGATTAAATATCCTTTGTATTTCTTCATGGCCATCACTCCTAACATTATCGTACCCGAATTTTAATTTTATAAAAGCTTTAGCTGAAGTGCAAAGAACAGGGCTTGGAGTAAAGGGCGGGGGCATGATGTTCATGCTTCCAGAATGAATAGCCGGCCAAAAACCAGTTCGCGCTACTCCAGTCCGAAAACAAAACAGAAAAGAGACTGCTTCAAATCGCGGTCTCTTTTAGCATAATATCACTTTTTAAACGCAGACACTGGTCCGAGTTCGTTTGTTAAGTATTCACGTACCTTTTCGGAAAACAGCTTCAGATGCGGCATTTCTGCTTTATATGATGCTTTTAATGCTTCATGGTCTACAGCTGTATACTGCTGGACGAGCATCTTCCTGAACAGGACAATTTTTTTCAGTCCTATGCTCATTTCAGGTGTTACGACTTTTTCATCGTCCAGAATATCGATGATGTCTTCGTAGCTCCCCGGGTCGCGCATGATGAATCCATCAATCATGGCATTTCCCACGTCGAGGATCGCTTCAATCATCGTATGGGCAATGCGTTCAAAAGCGGCCTGCTCCATTGGTGTTTCCCAAGACTGCTGGGTTTCAAAAAAGTCGATCTGTCTGTCCAAAAACGCAAGTGTTGTTTCGATTTGTTCTCTGTCGACAAAGTACATTGCAATCACCCCACAAAGATGCTAGACGGTCTTGAGCAATCCAGGCCGGGCATAAAAGTAGCCCTGAGCCAATTCTACCTTATTCCTAGTAAGAACCGAGGCCTCGGCCTCACTTTCGATACCCTCGGCAACGACAATGGAGCCTGCCTCCCGTGCCACTAGCAAAAGCCCCTTCAGCATGGATTCCTTTACTGAATTTTTGTCGATGTTCTGGATTACGGACCGGTCAATTTTTATCACGTCCGGCATGATTTCGCTGATGGTGTTCAGGCTGGCATAGCCTGCCCCTGTATCATCCACCGCAATTTTTATCCCCATGCCTCTTAACACCTTTATATTATAGATAAAATTTTCAATTCCCTCAATCGAATCCCTTTCTGTTACTTCAAAGGTGATCTGACTTGGCTTGATGCTTTTATAGCGTTGGAGCATATTTTTCAAGTCGCGGATAAAACGTGAGTTGCCAAGTGTTATAGGCGTAAAGTTAATGAAAATATCATGGGTGCAGCCTGTTGACCTGATTTGCTCGAGTGATTTATCGAGCACAATCATCTCAAGCTCATACAGCATGTTTGTCTGCCTGGCGACTGAAAAAAGCTGCAGCGGGCTTTCCAGAGTCGTCCCTTCTGGACCGCGTGTGAGCATTTCCCATGCCCTGATTTCCTTGGTTGCCACATCGATGATTGGCTGTGCGAGCAGCTTGATCTTCCTTTTTGAAATGATTTTGTTCATCTCATAAACCATTTCATTAAAATCAGACTGTATTCTTTTTTCTGCCATTGCGAAGGCCTGCTGATGGCCTTTTAATACTGCTTCATGGACGGATCCAACCGTTTTATCAATAAAAATGTAGCCCGTATCAAAAACAGGCTGGACGGTAGGATACTCATGGAACAGCCGGCTTTCGGCCTCACGCAGGATCTTCTTCATCTTCGTATCTATTTCAGAGATACAATGTCTGTTATGGTCAATCCTGATGAACAGGCTGAGGCTGTCACTATAATAATCATGAAGGACAATCATGTCCTGCTGATCGATTTCTTTTTCAATCACCGCTTTGAAGTGCTTTTTCAGTGCTTTTGAGTACTTCCAATTGTGGTCACCCATCTGGGCTGCCAATTCACGGTGATTTTTGATGGTGTATGCGATGACAGCGACTTCACAGCCATCCTTAAATGCTTTCTTTACCCCTGATACAACAGGGTTCCGCAAAGTAAACTGAGGAGGGTAATAGCAAATTGATGAATGCGGCAGCATTATTTTTCCCCAACCAAGCAGGTTGTCAACAACGCTAGTTATGCGGCGGGCCATAAGTTTCAATCCTCTCAGATGCTTAGAACTTTTAGTTAATTGTACCATATTTATCTAATATAGAGCTTTTTTCCTAGATAGTATTTCGAAATATTTTTATTTTTTTCTGATTAATACAAAAAAACTTCTGTTCCTTATAACTAGGATGTTGATTTCCGTTCCAGGCGTTCGCTTTCCGCCGAGCTGGCGCTGAGCTTGCTGCGCAGGAGTCTGCGCGCCTTCCACTACAATCAACAGATTTCGAAATCAATATTGGGCAATAACCGCACTATTTGGTAAGATGGTGAGTATGAGTGCTAAATGTAAATTTGAGCAGCTAGTTTAATACATAATTCTTAAGCAATTAGGAGGAACTACTTATGACTGATCGATTTTTTCTATATGATGATACAGAAGATACTAAAACACGCTATGTGAGCTTCCTTGGTGAAAATCAGCGCTTTGACCTGGCGATTATGCAGACGAGCCGTTATTACGGTAAGAGTATCGTTCTTGATATCCAGGGCAGCCGTTTCGCCATTATCGGGCAGGATGATTTGGATGAGGAAGGCTACCTGGAGTTTGCCTATAATCTGTCAGAAGAGGATGCAGAGGAGCTGCGTTCATTCCTGAGGCAGCTCGTGTAAGTGTCAGCTGGAACGAACTGTTTGTTTGTTTTGCCCTATTCAAGAAATACTAATAGGACAACAAGCAAAGAGGGTGAGTTCATGAGCAAGGAAGACCGTGAATTGTACTCAGATTTTTCTAATGTTGAAAAACAAAGGAACTATGCTACGGCCGAGGATTTGCCGGACGGACCCTACGGCTCGCCTTTTCGCGAGCATGAGCCTGTTGAAGGAAAAAGCACTCCATGGCGGGAAGGCCAGCGATCGTACAGCAATTTCAATTATGAATTCAAATCGCTGCATCAGGGAATGCCCCGCAAGGAAGCCGGCGCGCATCCTACGCACGATGACCCGTATGAAAGCGAGCAGCCGCCATATAGTGAGTGATGGGTCCCGGTTTTTGCCGGACATTAAAAAGAGGACCCCAATCCAGGGTCCTCTTTCCTATTGGCTTGCGTTTTGCCTGGCTACCTTTTTGGCAACGAAATATGCACAGCCAAAATTGCAATACTCATAAAGATATTCGCTCACCGTACTGATTTTTGTATCAAAGGTCGATTTCTGGTTCTGGTCATCGAAGAAGCCTCTCAGCCTAAGCTGCCCATATCCCCAGTCACCGACAATATAATCGTACTTCGTTAAAATTTCACTATATCTTGCACGGAACGCTTCTTCATTGAACCCATCGCGCGCTTCGTCAACTATTTCGTAACACAAATTGTTGATGCAAATCATTTAAACACCTCTTTTTCATTGCTGTTTTTCATATCCATTCATTCTTTCCCACATTTGGTTTATTTAAATTATAACTGATTCCCCATCAATTACTAAGCAAAAAAAATAAAATCGAAGCCATTCTAATCAGTAGGAGGTGTTTTTTTATGAAAAAGGCAATCATTGCTCTGGGTGTTTGCGGTGCGGTTGCGCTGACTGGGTGTGCAAATAATAACAATGCATCCCCGGATGATCGCGGCGGTGCTGGAATTTACCAGCGAAGCGGAACTACAATGAATGTGAATGATCAGCGGGCAGATATTTACAATAAGAACACAGATAAAGGCTTAAAAAATTCCAGCGAGGATTTTGGCTATGTCCGCCACCAAAGAACAGGGGTAATGGGCACAGACTATAACACTGATGCTTATCGTTCCATCGATCGTGAACAGCTGGCAGATATGATCGGACGCTACAGCCTGATGGCTAAGGATGTAGATGATGTCTCTACCCTTGTTACCGATGAAGAAGTTCTGATTGTTTATAATACTGAATCAGAGAACCGTTTTGAAACAGCGGACCAGGTGAAGAAGATGGCAATGTCAGTTGTTCCCCGCTGGTTCCATGTGTATGTGTCTGATGATCCGAGCCTGCGCAGTGAGGTCGAGAACTTTGCTTCCCTTGATACCGACAGCCGTGATGTAGACACGATGATTGACGGCGTTGTAAAACAAATGCTGAAATCTCCTCAAGGCCGTGATATGAGTACTGGAGAAAATGCAAACGGCGAAGCAAAAGGTGAGATGAATGAAAAGATGGATCGAGACGATCTTTCTACTCAAATGAAAAAAGGGAAATAAAAATGGAAAAGAGTTCAGCAATGCTGAACTCTTTATTTTTCTCCTATTAAGCCTGCTGGGCCGCTGCCTGATCGGCAAGCTCCTGCTTGTGCTTGGCTGCAGAATTGACCTGTTCGTCCGCGTGGTAGGAAGAACGGACCAGTGGACCTGCTTCACAGTGGCTGAAGCCTTTTTGCAGGGCGATTTCTTTTAACTCTGCAAATTCATCTGGATGATAGTATTTAACAACCTCCAGATGTTTTTTCGAAGGCTGAAGGTATTGCCCAAGTGTCAGGATGTCTACATTGTTTGCGCGCAGGTCATCCATCGCTTCGATCAGCTCTTCTTTTGTTTCTCCCAGACCGACCATAATGCTTGATTTTGTTGGGATATCAGGCTGAAGCTCCTTCGCACGGCGCAGGAATTCAAGTGAGCGTTCATACGTCGCACGTGCCCTGATTCTTGGAGTCAGGCGTTTAACTGTTTCAATATTATGGTTGAGGATATCAGGGCGTGCATCCATCAGCGTCTTCAGGTTTTCCAGCACCCCACCCATATCGGAAGGCAATACTTCAATGGATGTGAAAGGATTTTTCCTGCGGACAGCTCTTACCGTTTCGGCAAATACTGCAGCCCCTCCATCCTTCAGATCGTCACGTGCTACAGCGGTAATAACAGCATGCTTCAGGTTCATAAGCGCTACTGAATCTGCCACTCTTTCCGGCTCCTGCCAGTCCAGCTCAGTTGGAAGGCCGGTTTTAACCGCACAGAAGCGGCATGCACGCGTACAAACATCGCCAAGGATCATGAAGGTAGCAGTCCGTCTTACTGCCCAGCATTCGTGGATATTCGGGCATTTAGCTTCTTCACAAACGGTATGTAGGCTCTTTTCCCTCATCATCTTCTTCAAGCCGGTATAATTTTCGTTCGTATTCAACTTTATTTTCAGCCATTCAGGCTTTCTCTGTACTTCTTTTTTGCTCATCATTTTCACTCCATTCCTGCTGCAATACATCAAGAACACCATGAAAAAATCAAGGCCGATCTACAGCTTCTGATGTCACTTTAACATAATGAAAATAACTCGACAAGTGCGATAACTTTCCATTACCATTATTTGATATTTATGAAATGAATCCTTCATCGCAAACTATAACAAGACAAGCAGAAGCATCTTGATATTTCCTGCGAAAGCTTTCTATAGAACGAATCACTTCACGCAGGATCTGGACTTAATTGGTGCAAAATCTGAAGGGAGGATTAAGGTGAAATTTTTAAATGCAGTCATCGTTCTTTTTTTATTATGCCCGGTCCTTTCGGCGAATAAGGCAGCGGCGGCCGAACAGGATACAGATGTGTATAAAAAGAGAATGGACTTATATACCCGTGTTGAGGCTGTTTCCCAAATCCCATGGTATTATATTGCCGCTGTAGATCAATATGAGCGGAATGTCCGCCAGGCACGCAAGGATTTGCCAAAAGCAGAAGGCATTGCTGGCATCTATTTTAAACCGGAGGAATGGGCTGGTTTGCTGAATCCAAATCTTCAGGATCATAATCCAGTATCAATTCAATTTTTCAATGGAATCGGCTTTGATGGGAATGGGGACGGCAAGGCGAACCTGAATGACGACGAGGATGTACTCCAGGCTTTTGCACACTATCTTCTCCATTACGGGACTGATCATGAAAACATAAAAATTGGGCTCTGGAACTATTATAAACGAGATAAAACTGTTGGGATCATCATCGGCAAGGCGATGATTTACAGGCATTTTGGCAGGCTCGACCTGGACACGCATTCCTTCCCTCTGCCATTGCGCAGCAACCACAGCTACAACAATACATGGGGAGATGCCCGCGGCTGGGGAGGCAGAAGGATTCACGAAGGTACTGATATCTTCGCAAACTATGGTGTACCTGTCAGAGCCACTGGGTACGGCATCGTTGAGATGAAGGGCTGGAATAAATACGGAGGCTGGCGTGTCGGAATCCGGGATATTAATAATACTTATCACTATTTCGCCCATTTAAGCGGCTTTGCCAAGGAGCTGCAGGTAGGACAAATCGTTGAACCTGGAACCGTGATTGGCGGTGTCGGCAGCTCAGGCTACGGCCCTCCTGGTACATCAGGGAAATTCCCGCCTCACCTGCACTATGGCATGTACAAGGATAACGGCTATACTGAATGGTCATTTGATCCATATCCTCATTTGAAGATGTGGGCAAGGCAGGAACGTGCACGGCTTAAGAATAAATAAATATTTTTCTTGTATGCTTAGGTTAGATCACCAAGGAACAGGATAAAAAAGGCCAGCCTGATCGGCTGGCCCTTTAACTATTATTAAGATGATCTGGATTTTTTCACAGCGTGCATGACACTTGCTGCAAGTCCTCCCCAAATGATGACCATCCCAACTACCATCATAACTACTGCACTAGCATCCATTATTTTGAAACCCCCTTGTCTTGTGGAATTTCATATAGCGATTTATCCCATTTCTTCACATTCGCGAAGATGAACCCTACAATAATTGCGCCGATGGCAACAAGCCATCCAGAGTAAACATTGAAGATTACCGGGTAGCCGCCATAGCTGGTCTTGATATCTGTCATGATGTTCATTACCATCATGATACCAAGTACGATTGGTGTGATGTACTTAAGGGAAATATTCCACCAGCTTCCAAGCTTGATGTCAGAAATCGCATCTGCATGGCCGCGAAGGGCGTCTGCTTCTTTAGCAATCCAAACGATGAAGACAACTTCCACAAGGCCGGCAAGAGCAACACCGTAGTTGTTGATGAAAGCATCAGCAGAGTCAAGGAAGTTCAATCCGCCCTGAGTAGCGAAAAGGATTGAGATCAGCGCAGAGATTCCGCCTCCGATTGCTACTGCCTTTGTACGTGATACATTGAATTTATCCTGGAATCCGGCAACATATGTTTCAACAATTGAGATTAGTGAAGAAAGTCCCGCCAGTGTCAAGCTGACGAAGAACAGTACACCGAACGCTGCACTGAATGCAGGCAATTCATTGATGATTTGCGGGAAGACCGCGAATGCCAGGATTACACCTTTGCTTACTACCTCGTTAACAGGGACGCCTTGCTGCATTGCCATGAAGCCCAATGCCGCGAATACACCGATACCGGCAAGCAGCTCAAATGAAGAGTTAGCAAAAGCTGTGATGAAAGCATTGTTCGTAATATCCGATTTCTTTGGCAGATAGCTTGAGTATGTGATCATGATCGCAAATGCGATTGATAAACTGAAGAAAATCTGTCCGTAAGCCGCAACCCAGACTTTTCCGTTGAGAATCTGGCTCCAGTCTGGCTTGAAGAAGGCATTCACACCATCAATAGCTCCATCCAGAGTCAACGCGCGAACAACAATGATTAAGAATAAAATAACAAGTGCAGGAATGAAAATCTTGTTCGCAACTTCAATACCTTTTTTGACACCCTTGAACAAAATGCCAAGTGTTATGACCCAGACAATCACCAATGGAAAGAATACTCCTGGTACGATGCTGCCTACCTGGCCTGCATCGACCACTTTCAGGTAATCGCCGACAAGGAATGTAAGCGGGTCGTCTCCCCATTGCTTGCTGATTGAAAAATAAGCATATGACATTGCCCATGCAATGATAACTGCATAATAAGTTGAGATAACAAATGAAATTGCAAGCTGCCACCAGCCAAGCCATTCAGAACCTTTGCGGATTCTTGCGAAGCTTAGAGGTGAAGATCCGCGATACTTATGGCCAATTGTAAATTCAAGAATCAAAATAGGAATACCAGCTGTCAGCAATGCGAATAGATATGGGAAGAAAAATGCACCCCCGCCATTTTCATACGCAACGCCGGGAAAGCGCCAAATATTTCCCAACCCGACTGCTGAACCAACTGCTGCAAGAATAAATCCCGCCCGTGTTCCCCACTGTGGACGATTTTCCATTATGAATCCCCCTTCCTTCCTAACCCAAAGTAAAATATTGATGAATTAGAAAGTTTTATATTTTCTGATTATTTAGTCTAGGAATAGTATAGCTAGTTTTTAATTGCTTGTCAAAATATTATTTTCCTCATAATAAATTTTTTTTAATATTTATTTTCCCAAGTATACCAATCCCTGTATTTATAAAGAGAGTTTTGACGTTAAATGGAAAAGGCTGTCTGGTGAACAGACAGCCTTTTGTTATTCTGCTAGATTTTCTTTTAACGATTCCGCTTCTGGGGACTTGGTGCCAAAGATGAACGCAAATCCAGTTAACAGGATTGCAACTACTGCAAGAGATGCAAGAGTGCTGCCTGTAAAACCCACTACAATGAAGCCAACGGCCGAGATAGCTGCAGTAATGAGCGCATATGGCAGCTGGGTCATGACATGGTCCAAATGGTTCGATCCCGCACCAGTAGAGGAAAGGATCGTTGTATCGGAAATTGGCGAACAGTGGTCACCAAATACCGCACCGGCCAATACGGCTGCAAGAGCCGGAAGAAGCATGCTGATATCTGCTGCAGCAGCGATATCTCCTGCGATTGGAAGCAGGATACCGAATGAACCCCATGAAGTTCCTGTTGAGAACGCCATGATTCCCGCTACGATAAATAGAAGGAATGGCAGGAAGGAAATATTCATGTTTGATTTTTCAACAAGTCCTGCAAGATATGTTCCTGTTTCAAGTCTGCCAATCAAATCAACAATTACCCATGCGAACACAAGAATATAAATGGCCGGAAGCATAGATTTGATTCCCTCAAGAATGCCTTTTCCGAATACATTTGCATTTACACCTTTAAGGACAACTGCCTGTCTTACAAACAGAAGCAATGCGGCAGCGAGTCCCAGCAGGCCGCCTGTTACAAGTGATTTCGTTACATCGGTATTTTCAAGGATTTTAAAAATAGTCGCTTTGCCTTCAACCGCACTCAAGCCTGTCCACATCATCATACCGACAGTTCCGGCAACAAGCGCGGCGATTGGCCAGACTAGGTCTCCTACTGTGCCTTTTGAGCTTGTCGGAAGATCATCTTTTAGCTCCCCTGGGACAGGCTTGCTCTGATCCACAACGATGCCTTCATTCCAGGCACGTGTTTCGTGGACCTTCATTGGTCCGATATCGATATTGCGAAGCGCTACGATGAACACCATAGCAAGTGCAGCAAGTGCGTAAAAATTCATTGGAGCGATTTGCATGAATGCCGAGAAGGCACTATATTCTGTTACTCCATGCGCAGCAAGGATCGTGCCGATCAGGGCGATAATGTAAGCCCCCCAGCTTGAAATCGGAGATACAACACACATTGGAGCGGATGTTGAATCAATAATATAAGCAAGCTTTGCGCGAGACACCTTTTGACGGTCCGTAATCGGGCGCGAGATTTGTCCTACAGCCAGGGCATTGAAGTAATCATCAATAAAAATGATAATACCTAAAAATGCACCTACTAGCTGGGCGCCAGCTCTTGTTTTAACACGCTTCATTGCCCATTCGCCAAATGCGCGGCTGCCGCCGGAAATTGAGATGAACGCTGTAATGATTCCCAAAAGCAATAAGAACAGGATGATATATAGACTGTATGTGTTCAGCTCGCCATCGGCAATGAATATTCCTTTTACCGCATCGCCTATGATTGAAAAGGTCTTGCCAATATTGAACTCAGAAAGCAATAAAGCCGCTGCGGCGATGCCCGTCCCCAAAGACAGAAGCACCTTTCGTGTGATTACTACCATTAGAATCGCCAGCAAGGGCGGAAGTAATGAATATATTGTGTTCTCCATTTTTTCTCCTCCTAGTTTTTTGTCAGGGGGAAACTGTTCCATGAAAAGAGCAACAAGTCCAGATAAATATAAAAGGGCAACGATAGAGAATGTCTATCGCTGCCCTTGATAAGCAACTAGTTTCTCCATCACGATCTGTAGCTCCCCATTATGGAGATTCCTCCATAATGACAGTGGTACTCTTGTTCAAAGTACCCCCAGCAATATAAATGCGACACATTTAAACTGCTTCGGCAAAATTCCCTTTCAGCTGTGATCAACGTTGTCATCCTCACACAGCATACTCTTGAATTCTGCACCTCTACCCCACCGGAATGATAAGGTTATTTATTCAATTAGGTTTATAATATAACAATATAGTAAACTTGGCAACTCCTTTTTACTCACCCGGCAATTGGATAGCTGGTGAAGAATCCCCGCCGCCATTGTAAAATTGGGGCACTTTTCCAGGATAATAGAAGCTTCCGATCGGGATATCCTCTTGGACTGTGGCTATATCTGTTGCGAATGGAATAATAATTTGCACATTTACCTTTACTCTAACCGAAACATTGATCAGGGTGTTGTTGATGCCATGCTCCTCTGTTTCCCAAACGATATCCGCTGTGACATCGCCAATCGCATTGAATTTTACCGGAACCCTCGGCCCCATATTACCGAGAAGCGCATTATTGGTAGCCTGCCCTAATGGGACATAGTAGATGATTCCTTCCTGCCTTTCATCCTCATCTGTAACAAGCTCCACATCTGACAGCATTTCAAGTGAGGTGAGATTCCCTCTTTCTGCTTCCTTAAGATTCATTTGCACAATGTTCGTCGTCTCAGCCTTCACGCGGTTGATGATTTCGGTGTTGAACTTCACTACAGTGGTTGTACCGCCATCAACCGGGACAAACTCAATGACTTTATCAATATCCATGCCGCTTGCGATTTTCTTATTAATGGCTTTATTGATTACCAGTGTCGCAATCTTCCTTGTCTGGGATTCTGCATATCTCATTAGTGTTGGTTCAAGACCTTTATCTATAATCCAGAGCCCTGCTGCTGTTGAAAAAGAAAAAAAGACAAAGGTCAGCAGGAACACGTATCTGAAAGGCAATGGCCCTTTTCGAGGCAGCCTGCGGCCGAACTTTGCCAAAACAAATCCCCCCTCTAAAGCTATATGTATGCTTTAAAGGGGGGAACTAGCCTTAAAAACTAATAATTGTTGGCGTACTCATATTTCATGATGGTGTCACAGCTGACGATCATAATTGATAAATTGACCTTAAGGTCGATTTCATATGGGTTGACCCGCTGGCCGTTTTCTTCGAGTACCCGTATGAGCGGGCGTTCGCTCAAGCCTGGATTCTGGGCAGCGACTGCTCCTTTGCGTCCGTCGCTTAGCACGACTGTCAATCCGATTGGGTAGATTGCTACTGCCCTGCGGAAAGCATCGACGACCTTCGGATCGAATAAGCTCCCCGAGCCGGAATAGAGGATTTCCAGTCCTTCATGGGGCAGCATAGCCGGCCTGTAGACACGGTTTGAGGTAACAGCATCAAATACATCCGCTACTCCAAGGATTCTTCCGAACAGGTGGATGCTGTCATCTTTAAGCCCCCTCGGATAGCCTGAGCCATTTAGGCGTTCATGGTGCTGGTAGGCACAATGGGCAACAATCAAAGGAACTCCTGGAACATTGCGAAGCAGTTGAAAGCCATCCTCAGCATGCGCCTTGATGATCTGGAATTCTTCAGCTGTCAGGCGGCCTGGCTTAGTTAATATTTCCTCAGGCACCTTCATTTTGCCGACATCATGCAAAATTGCACCAAGTCCGAGCAGCTCAAGCTCCTTAGGCGGCAGCTTCATTTCGATTCCAATTGCCAGTGAATATAGCGTCACATTTAAAGAATGCGAAAAAATATAGTGGTCGTGGATAAAGACATCTGACAGCAGATTGAGCAGTTCCCTGCTTCTCTGCAGTTCATCCAGCAAAATGCTGATCAGCTTCTTGAATTTCCGCGCCGATTTTTCGATCACGAAGGACTGTGATATTTTCGTATCCATCTGAATTTGCCTGAATGATTCCCCAATGGACTTGATGGCATCAATCCGTAATTCCTCGGAAATGGAGTTCGTTAAGACAAGATCATTTGTGTCAGGATCACTTATATAGAGATAATCGATTCCAAACTCCAGGAGGCGGCCCAAAATCTTCTTCTCAAGCACCGCACCTACATTTAACAGGATTTTCCCCTGGTCATTATAGATGGCTTTTGCAAGTAAAGCACCATCCTCAACAGTTGAGGTCGCTACCAATCTCATGTCAATTCCCACTTTTTCTGTTTGATGTTGGCTGATTTCGAAAACATTGTGGAAGTCATCCAGCAAGAAAATTTTACATATTACGACAATTATTTCTTCCATTCTAACATAATCATGCATGAAATGGTTATCGTTTTTTAGTTGGGAAAAATCGATGATAATCAATTTTGTTCATGGTAATGAGGAACATAGAAAAAGACAGCCTGGGCGGCTGTCTTTAATTCATTAAAAGCAAGGCATCCTTGCCGATCATTCCTTTTACTGCTCCAAGGTTCTCTGCTTCAAAAGTAACGGATTCCAAAGGTGCTTCAAGCAATTCATCAATTGTTTTTACCCCTACTGCCCTGCCGGCGATGACCTTCCTGGCCTTAAGCTTTTCATTGAGCAGCGCAACATCCAGGGCTCCGCACATAATATATCCTTTATCTCCAGTCACAACAAGCAGATTGGTCTTTGGCAATCTGACGGTAATGCATAAGAAAGTCCTGCCCTCTATCTCTATCGGTGACATTTCCATCATGGAACACACTCTCCTTCCATTTATCCAATAACACTTTATGAATAGAACAGGAAAAGCGTGATATTTTGCATAAAATCTATTTAGATTTGAGGATTACTTGCAGTATACTGAAGCAATTTTCCATTGCAGCAGATTGCGCAAGAACTCCGGCAGCCAGTATCTTTTGTTTTCTGCACGGTATATCTCGGGGAAGAACCGGCCAAACGTGAACATATCCGGAATCGCCAACACATATTCTTTTTTCGGATCAAGCTGTTTTCCATTTATCAAGATCGTCGTGACATTATGCTGCATCTGAAATTCAATGCCATCATATACCATTACACCCATAACGGTCCCCCGGAAGCCCAGTCCTTTGATTTGCATATGCGGCCATTTTTCGTCGCGCGTCTGAAGAAGCACTTCCTTTAATTCAGCTCCTGAAAGCCTGATTGTGCATGGATTAATCGGGTGCGGACATATTTCAAGCAGGTCGTACTCGGTAACCTCCCCAGCTTTTAAGCCATCAAGCAGCATTCCTGCATTCATGAAAGCGCAATCGGCATCACACCATTCACGGAGAGCCTGGGTCAGCATGGCGGAAAGCTCGGATACCTCCATTGGGTCGGCATTTAAGTCATCAGGCAATATCGCTGCCCTCTTTGAAAGCAGTCTTTTTCCTTCGCTGAAATACCCATTGACGAGCTCAAGCTCATTATCAGCTTTTTCTGCCTCATTCATGTCATACAAAATTGCGCTTTTAGCTACAATTCGTTTGGAATCTATATCGAGTTTAAGCGTGACATGCCCGGTGTAAAGCCCATGCTTGCCTGCACCGGCGAGCAATGAGAAGCCCACTTCTTTCCCTTCATGTAAAATATGATGGGTATGGCCGCCAAGGATGACATCAATTTCAGGGAACATGCCGGCAATCAGCTCATCATCATGAATTCCGAGATGGGAGAGAAGAATAATTACATCCGTCTTTCCTCTAAGCTCTGCTACACAATGCTTTAATTCATCAATCGGGTCAGTCAGCTTCCAGCCCAGCTGTTCATAAAAACGGGAAAAGTTCACGCTCAGGCCAATGACACCAATTCTTGTTCCCTGCTTAGTTATATATGTATAAAACGGCTTTGCCCATTGCGGTCTGGAACCATCGGGTTTATAAAGATTAGCTACAAGCATCTCGAATTCTTTTTCAAGATACATGGAATCCAGATCCTCAAACGGAAGAGTGATTCCCTCGTTATTTCCAATGGTTGCTGCATCATAGCCGGCATCGTTCAGCAAGCGGCAATTGGCCTTGCCTCTAGTCGCATCAGACAATGGATGCCAGCGGTCCATATGGTCGCCGATATCGAATACCAGAACCTCATCGCCTGCCTCTTCATGCCAGCATCTTCGTTCAGTCACCAGCTTATGGATCGCAGGCCAGTGTTCAAGATGGCTATGCAAATCGTTCGTATGGTAAATGTGGATTATTTCTTCCCTCAACACCATCAATCCTCTTTAAAATGAAGTACCCCTGCCTTTTTAACGGAAGGGGCTTGGTTATTATTTGTTTCCTTCATCATCGCTAAAATAAATCAAGCTGACGCGGGTTCAAGCCTGAATATTCAATATCCAGGATATCAAGCATCTGCTTGGCGTTATCAGCTGCATCCCCGCCAGAATTGTTGTTGAACAGCGCATACACCTTTGCTGTGCTTTCATCGAGCTTTTTCAGGTGCTCCGCCCATTCTTTTAATTCTTCCTGATTGTAACGATAAAGATACCTGACCTCGCGCCAATCCTGTCCCCTGCCCTTTTTGTTCCAGCCATGGACATTGCGTCCGTGGAAACGGACAAGTACTTTCTCAGGAGATGCCGATTCAAGGACAGTCGGAATTGAGCCCTCTCCCGCCTGCGGTTCATCACAGATGCTGTGGATCCATTTTTCCGCTTTCATAAAATCAAGCGTCTTTTCGCGCATCCCGCCTTCAAACCAGGATTGATTGCGGAACTCGAGCGCACAGTCTATATCCCCCATCTGCTCCCTGCACCATCGCAAATAATCGACATTCTCCTTGCGCAGGTCAAACCACGGCGGAAACTGAAAGAGTGTCATACCATGCTTATTAGCTTCCAAATATGGTTTCAGTGACTCTATATAGGCATTGAACATCTCATTTTTATCTTTAAAAGGAATCTCACCGCGCTGATGCCCGGTCATCCCTTGATATGCTTTTACAATGAATTGAAAATTATCAGGGGTATCCTCTACCCATCTCGCCGCATTTTTTACAGGCTGCACAGCGTAAAAAGAGGCATCGACCTCGACTGCGGGAAAGTGGCTGGAGTATTCCTTCAGTTTATCTCGCGGAGCTACCTTGCCATCATATAAGCTGTCATGGTCTCCCCAGCCCGTTAAGCCAACAATAATCATCTGTGCACCTCCATTTTAACTTCATGATAGCATAATTCCCCTCTGTATAAGAACTAAGACATCGTTTAATCTTATTTCCCGGTTATCAAAGAGGGAAAACCTTGGTGGAGAGCGCTGAGCTTAACGGCGTTACGAAGAAACACTGCGAATATGCCGATAAATGCTTCACTTTTGCTGAAAGATTAATCATGTCGGTTACACGTTACACCCCATATTTCGAAATGATTGCTGATTTTTGCGTGGCATCCTGATAAAATCGCACCTTTAAAGCGGATAATCGCACGGAAGTGAACATTAATCGCACGGAAAATTACATTATATGCACAGACAATCATTCGTATTGCACGAAAATGCTTACTAATTGCACCTTCTTCCTTTTAACTGGAAATCAGATGTCGTTTATATGCTTTACCATAAAAAAATCCACCTGCCAGAGCAGGTGGATTCCCGAAACTTTCATTAACCGATTGAACCTTCCATCTCAAACTTGATCAGGCGGTTCATTTCGACTGCATATTCCATTGGCAATTCTTTAGTGAATGGCTCAATGAAGCCCATTACGATCATTTCTGTTGCTTCTTCCTGCGAAATTCCGCGGCTCATCAGGTAGAATAACTGCTCTTCTGATACCTTGGAAACCTTCGCTTCGTGCTCAAGAGAAATGTTGTCGTTCAGGATTTCGTTGTATGGAATTGTGTCTGAAGTAGACTTGTTATCCATGATCAGCGTATCGCACTCAATGTTAGAGCGGGCGCCGTCAGCTTTGCGTCCGAAGTGAACGATACCGCGGTATGTTACTTTTCCGCCGTGCTTGGAAATTGATTTTGATACGATTGTTGAAGATGTATTTGGTGCAAGGTGGATCATTTTCGCACCTGCATCCTGGTGCTGGCCCTTACCTGCAATCGCGATTGACAATGTCATACCACGTGCGCCTTCACCTTTAAGGATGACTGCCGGGTATTTCATTGTAAGCTTGGAGCCGATGTTGCCATCGATCCATTCCATTGTTGCGTTTGCTTCACAAACCGCACGCTTTGTAACAAGGTTGAAGACGTTGTTTGCCCAGTTCTGGATTGTTGTGTAACGGCAGTAAGCGTCTTTTTTGATGATGATTTCAACGACAGCACTGTGAAGTGAATTCGTTGTGTAAACAGGAGCAGTACATCCTTCAACATAGTGTACATGCGCGCCTTCATCAACAATGATTAATGTACGCTCGAACTGACCCATGTTCTCAGAGTTGATGCGGAAGTATGCTTGTAGAGGTGTTTCTACTTTTACTCCCTTAGGAACGTAGATGAATGATCCACCAGACCATACTGCAGAGTTCAATGCTGAGAACTTGTTGTCTGTTGGCGGAATCACTTTTCCGAAATGCTCACGGAAGATATCTTCGTTTTCTTTAAGAGCTGAATCTGTGTCTTTAAAGACAATTCCAAGGTCCTCAAGCTCTTCTTTCATGTTATGGTATACAACCTCTGATTCGTATTGCGCAGAAACACCCGCAAGGTATTTTTGCTCAGCTTCAGGAATTCCCAGCTTATCAAAAGTCGCCTTGATTTCATCAGGAACTTCATCCCATGATTTTTCAGAGCGCTCTGAAGGTTTTACATAATATGTGATTTCATCAAAGTTCAATGAAGCCATATCTCCGCCCCATTGAGGCATTGGCATATTGTAGAAGTGCTCAAGTGACTTTAAGCGGAAGTCGAGCATCCATTGAGGCTCTTCCTTCATTTTTGAAATTTCTTCAACGATTTCACGCGTCAGACCGCGTTTAGACCGGAAGATGGAAACGTCTTTGTCGGCAAAACCGTATTTATAATCACCGATCTCTGGCATTTTTTTAGCCATCGTCGAATTCCTCCATTCTTAAAGCAAGGAATTGCTCCTGCTTTGTAGTGTTGTACTGGCTGCAGGCCAATCCCCTGCAGGCTTTCTATAAAATTAATTCTATGATGTCTCTTATTGGTTGGCTTCGTCTTCCTTAAGGCCCTTCTCCATCGCCTTCCAGGCAAGTGTTGCGCACTTGATCCTTGCCGGGAACTTCGCGACACCCTGAAGTGCTTCAATATCACCAAGGTCCAGTTCATCTTCATCATAGTCATTGCCCTGCATGATGTCGGAAAAAATCTTGGACAGCTTGAGCGCGTCCTCAACATTTCTTCCTTTGATTGCCTGCGTCATCATCGATGCAGAAGACATGGAAATCGAGCAGCCTTCGCCTTCAAACTTGGCATCCGAAACCTTGCCGTCTTCAACATTCATCGTCAGCTGGATGCGGTCTCCGCAGGTAGGATTGTTCATATTGACAGTCAGGCTGCCTTCATCTAAAACACCTTTATTGCGAGGGTTTTTATAGTGATCCATAATAACTTGCCGATAAAGGTTATCTAAATTATTAAAAGACATCGCTGAAATACTCCTTTGTTTTGACAAGCCCTGCTACAAGCTTGTCAATATCTTCTTCTGTGTTGTACAGGTAGAAGCTTGCACGTGCAGTAGCCGAAGCCTTAAGCCACTTCATCAATGGCTGTGCGCAATGGTGTCCTGCGCGTACGGCAATTCCTTCAGCATCAAGTACTGTTGCCACATCATGAGGATGCACATCATCCATATTGAAGGTCACAAGGCCAGCGCGCTTGCCGGCATCCTTCGGTCCATAGATGGTCATGCCCTCAATCCCTGACATTTTGTCCATAGCATAAGCAGCAAGCGCATGCTCATGCTTTTCGATATTTTCTAGTCCAATGTCGTTAAGGAAGTCGATTGCTGCACCAAGACCAATCGCACCGGCGATGATTGGTGTTCCGCCTTCGAATTTCCACGGCAGCTCTTTCCATGTAGACTCGTATAATCCTACGAAGTCAATCATCTCGCCGCCAAACTCAATTGGCTCCATTTTTTCAAGAAGAGCCTTCTTACCGTACAGTACCCCGATACCAGTAGGGCCACACATCTTATGTCCGGAAAAAGCAAGGAAATCACAGTTGAGATCCTGGACATCAATTTTCATGTGCGGAGCACTCTGGGCGCCATCCACAACCATGACTGCACCATGCTGGTGGGCAATTTCGGCAATCTCTTTAATCGGGTTCATGACACCAAGGACATTGGATACCTGCATGATTGAAACGATTTTCGTATTCTCTGTAATGGTTTCCCTTACAGTATCAAGCGAAATCGTACCGTCTTCCTGCAGGTCAAGATATTTCAAAGTTGCACCCGTCTGTTTTGCCACCTGCTGCCACGGGATGATATTGCTGTGATGTTCCATATAAGAGATGACGATTTCATCGCCCTCTTTCAGGTTCTCACGAGCATAGCTTGCAGCTACCGTGTTCAGCGCAGTTGTTGTACCGCGGGTGAAAATGATTTCTTCGATCGATTTTGCATTAATGAACTTGCGAACCTTTTCCCTCGCACCTTCGTATCCATCGGTAGCTCTTGTTCCAAGAGTATGGACACCGCGGTGAACGTTTGAGTTGTATTCGCGATAATATTTATCCAATGCTTCTATTACTTGCACCGGCTTTTGAGAAGTTGCCGCGCTGTCGAGATAGACGAGCGGGCTGCCATTGACTTCCTGATTTAGAATCGGAAATAATTCTCGAACCTCGCGGGCGTTCATTATCTTACTTTCCTTTCGATGACTTCCACCAATTGCTTTTTAACTCCCTCGATTGGAAGTTCGTTTACAACAGGTGCAAGGAAGCCGTGAATGACAAGGCGTTCTGCCTCGTGCTTTGGAATACCGCGGCTCATCAAGTAGTAAAGCTGAAGAGGGTCAACGCGTCCAACAGATGCTGCGTGTCCTGCAGTTACATCATCTTCATCGATCAGAAGGATTGGGTTCGCATCCCCACGAGCCTTTTCGCTAAGCATCAAAACGCGTGATTCCTGCTCAGCGTTGGATTTAGAAGCACCATGCTCGATTTTACCGATACCATTAAAGATAGAAGTCGCGCTATCCTTAACAACACCATGCTTTAGAATATAGCCTTCAGAATTTTTCCCGAAGTGGATGATGCTTGTCGTGAAGTTCTGAGTCTGCTCCCCACGTCCAACCATAACCATCTTAGTATCACCGTACGAACCATCACCAACAAGATTCGTCACGTTTTCAGAGATTGTGTTGCCATCGTTCATCAATCCAAGAGCCCACTCGATGCGAGCATCTCTTGCTGCTTGACCGCGGCGATTCACATAAGTTGTCAGGCCTGAAGCCAATGTATCAACCGCACCGTACTGGATTTTCGCATTTTGTCCTGCGATCGCTTCAGTTACGATGTTGACTAATCCGTTCACTGCACCTGTAGTTGAAATATAGTTTTCAACATAAGTCACTGAGCTGTTGTCTTCAGCAACGACAAGCACGTGGTTGAACAGGTTTGCTTCTGCATCATCATGCAGGAAGATCGCCTGGATTGGGTTAGTAACCTGAACATTTTTAGGAACATAAAGGAATGCTCCGCCGTTAATAAATGCTGTATGAAGAGCAGTTAGACGGTTTTCATCCGTTTTTACTGCAGTCATGAAATATTTCTGAAGAAGGTTGCTGTACTCGCGTGCTGCTGTGAAAATATCCGTGAACACAACACCTTGCTCTTGCATTTCCTTCGATAGCTGCAGGTATGCAGGCTTATTATTGCGCTGAATGTACAAGCTGCTATCCTTAGCTTCCTGGTCAACAAGTGCTTTTACTTCTTCTGGAAGCTCGTCAATAGTTGAGAACACATCGCTTTTTACTAAAAGCTTCTCAAATTGCGTGAAGTTCCACTTATCAATTTTTGTTTTATCCGGTCTTGGCATTGGAAGGTCTTCAGCCTTTTCAAGCGACTGAACACGAAGTTCTGTCAGCCATGCCGGTTCGCTCATTTCTTTTGAAAAGGAAGTAATATACTCCTGGTCAAAAGGCAATTTCGTTTCCGTAGTCATTATAAATCCCCCCAACGCTTACGCTTCTTGCCCAACTGTTTCGTCTTCAATACCTAGTTCTTTCTTAATCCAGTCGTATCCTTCTGCCTCTAAGCGCTGTGCAAGCTCTGGTCCGCCAGACTTCACGATGCGGCCCTGCATCATTACATGCACATAGTCAGGAGTGATGTAGTCAAGAAGGCGCTGATAGTGAGTGATGATCAGGCAGCCGAAATCTTCGCCGCGCATTTCGTTGATTCCTTTAGAAACAACCTTCAATGCGTCGATATCAAGACCAGAGTCAATCTCATCAAGAATAGCGATCTTTGGCTCAAGCATCATCAATTGAAGGATTTCGTTACGCTTCTTCTCACCGCCAGAGAAACCTTCGTTAAGGTAACGCTGTGCCATATCAAGGTCCATTTCAAGGAACTCCATCTGCTTATCCATCTTGCGGATGAACTTCATCAATGAAATTTCATTTCCTTCGCCAAGGCGGCTGTTCAAAGCAGAACGCAAGAAGTCAGCGTTCGTAACACCGCTGATTTCGCTTGGATATTGCATAGCAAGGAACAGACCAGCGCGAGCTCTTTCATCAACTTCCATTTCAAGAACATCTTCGCCATCAAGAGTAACAGAACCATTAGTTACTTCATATTTTGGATGACCCATAATAGAAGAAGATAAAGTTGATTTACCAGTACCATTAGGTCCCATGATCGCGTGGATCTCTCCACCCTTAACTTCAAGGTTAACACCCTTTAATATCTGCTTGCCTTCAATCTCAACTTGAAGGTCCTTAATTGATAATACAGATCCTGCCATAATAATACCTCCGTCAATATAGAAAAGATTTAAGCGACCATTGCCGTCTTTAACTCTATTCTCATTTTATTCTCATTACAATCTTATAACAAATGAAAAGTGTTAGCAACTCTTTCAGAGTGGAAAGAAATTCATTAAACAAAAGAAAAAAACTTGATTTATCACTCATCATAGAAGCCCCTGTTTTGCCCAACCTCATTGATTTTTGGCTCATTGCAAAGTGAAATGAAACGGGAAGAGCAAACGAGTTTGCTCTTATCGTTTCACTTTCCCTTTGCAGCTTTTCAGCACAGCTGAAAAGTTTGTGAAGCGTCAGCTTCACAAAATGAGCCAAAAATCAGCACCAACCTGGTCAATATGGTCTCAGAAGAAGCTTGATGAAGATGCGCTAAATCTGTTTTCTTCATGTATTATAATATATTTCTTTACACTCCCACCCCCGCCCGCCAGCACAGCAGGCGGGCGACGAAGCAACAAGCCGAAACAAACTTTTCAAATAATTGAATCATTCTTATTTTAACAGAGTATTACGCTCAAGTCGGCTCTTTTAGCTCACTCTTGTCCATCATTATATTTTTCACCGCTAATTAGAAAAAAATGTACGATTCTCAGGTTTTACCATACCTGTGCCATAGCATCAAGGGAGCTGGAATCACTCTTATGACAATTCGAATAGTTTTTTTGCTTCCATATTGTCTTGCGGTCTCTCTTTTGACAATTCAAACGGATTTTTGAATCACGAATTGTCTTGGCGAACCCTCCTATAACAATTCAATTGGATTTTTCACTCACGAATTGTCTTGAAGACCCCTTCTATAACAATTCAATCGGATTTTTCACTCACGAATTGTCTTGGCGAACCCTCTTATGACAATTCAATCGGGTTTTCCACTCACGAATTGTCTTGGTGAACCCTCTTATGACAATTCAATTGGGTTTTCCGCTCACGAATTGTCTTGAAGACCCCTCCTATAACAATTCAATCGGATTTTTCAATCACGAATTGTCTTGGCGAACCCTCCTATAACAATTCAATTGGATTTTCCGCTCACGAATTGTCTTGGCGAACCCTCTTATAACAATTCAATCGGATTTCTCTTCCCGAATTGTCTTAAGCCACATCCCATAACAACTCAAACAAATATTTCGCTTCCGAATTGTCATAGGAATCGCCATTAAAAAAATCAACAGCCGCCGCCACACACATGTCTTAATTATAATAAAGAAACCAGTGCATCAATCTACACTGGTTCTGGAAAATTTCTTCTATTATATATGTCTAGGCTTACGAATGAACTTTTCTGTCCAGATCGGCAACCATCCGTTGACTTTGGATATAGTCACGTTCGCGTTTTCTTTCAACTTCCATCCTTGCGTCATGGTTCATGCTGTAGACCTCGTAACTGATTCCATGGGCTCCATGCATTGCTTTTTCCATTTCACTTGTGTAATTCAGCTTTAGCGAATTAATAGTGAATCATCCCTTCGGTTTTTCGCTGTAATCAGCGATTTTTTTGTTAGTGCTAATGTTAACACCTTTCCTTTACCACTATCAAAGCGATTAAAACCGTTAATATTTGGATGTCATGGAATAAGGAGCCTTAAGAGTCCCTCAGCTCGCCGGTTCTTACAATCCTTCTGGAATCCTCCATATATGAGCATATCCTGTAAAGAGGACAATCAAAAAGGCTTATTGTTTCAAAGTATTTAGTTCTGCCATCGCTTCCTGGACAAGCGTGACTGCCTGGCTCATTGCCGCGCCGCCTCCGAATGCAGCCGTCACTCCCACCGCTTCTAGGATCTGCTCTTCAGTAGCTCCCTGGTCCAGGCAGCCCTTTAAATGATAAATGATACAATATTCATCCTGCGAATAAAGAGAAATACCAAGAGCAATCAGCTGCTTTTCTTTTTGCGAAAGTGTTCCTTCCTGAAAGCACACTTCTGTGAAAGCATTATAGTGTCTGGCTAGTTCAGGCATTTTTTGCGTAAAGACGCCCAAGCCTTGTTTATATTCATGTAATGCAGCTTCAGTTGAATTACGTGGTTCATAATGATGTTCCATACAGTCCACTCCATTCTGTTTTTTTCTCGGTTAGTATGGTAAATTTCGTGGCGGGTTATACAACTGATATGGATAGACTTCAAAAGAAAAAACAGGCCCGGGAGCCTGCTTTTCAAATCAACATTATTCTTTAACCGGTACTACAGCACCTTCATATTTCTCAAGAATGAAATCCTGGATTTCCTTTGAGTGAAGAACTTCGACAAGTGCCTTGATAGCTGGCTTGTCTTTGTCGCCTTCGCGTACTGCAATAACGTTTACGTATGGAGAATCACTTTCTTCGATCGCGATTGAATCTTTAAGCGGGTTCAAACCAGCATCGATTGCATAGTTTGAGTTGATCAATACTGCGTCACCTTCACCGTTGTTGAAAATCTGTGGAAGAAGGGCTGCTTCATATTCTGTATCAAACTTAAGCTCTTTTGGGTTTTCTGCGATATCATCGATTGTTGCTGATACTTTTTCAACGCCATCTTTAAGTTTGATTAGGCCTTCTTTTTCAAGCATTGTCAAAATACGGCCGTGGTCTGCAACTGAGCTGCTCATGATAATGTGTGCGCCTTTTGGAAGGTCATCAAGGCTTTTATGTTCTTTAGAATATACACCGATTGGCTCGATATGGATTCCGCCTGCATTTTCAAACTTGTAGCCATGTTCTTTCATTTGTGACTCAAGGTAAGGAATGTGCTGGAAATAGTTTGCATCAAGCTCTTTTGATTCTAACGCCTGATTAGGTACTACATAATCATTAAACGTTTTGATTTCTAGCTCATAGCCTTTTTCTTCAAGAAGAGGTTTTGCTTCTTCAAGGATTTCAGCGTGAGGTACGTTTGAAGCACCTACTACGATTTTCTTGCTTTCTTCCTTGCCGCCTTCTGTTTTTTCTTCAGATGTGCCGCAAGCAGCCAATACAGTGGATAATGCTAATGTTAAAAATACAAGAAGCCATTTTTTCATGTTTTTCTCTCCTCTTATCGTTTGTCTAATTTTCTTGTGAAAAAGTCACCCACAAATTGAATGACAAAAACTATGATTAAAATAATGATTGTTGCCATTAAGGTTACATCGTTCCTGCTGCGCTGGAAGCCTTCAAGATAAGCAAGGTTTCCCAAACCGCCTGCTCCAATGACACCTGCCATCGCTGTGTAGCTTACCAGCGCAATTGCTGTAACGGTAATCCCTGACACGAGCGCAGGCATTGACTCAGGGAGGAGCACCTTCCAAATGATTGTTGTTGTTTTCGCTCCCATTGATTTAGCAGCCTCGATGACTCCCTTGTCAATTTCACGCAAGCCGATTTCAACCATCCTTGCATAGAAAGGAGCCGAGCCAATGATCAATGCTGGTAAAGCTGCATTCACCCCAATCATGGTACCCAAAAGGAATAGCGTGAAGGGGATTAACAAGACAATCAGAATAATGAATGGGATGGACCTAAAAATATTTACGATTGCACTTAACACAACATTCACCGGTCTATTTTCCCAAATATTGCCCTTTGATGTCAGGAACAGCAGTAAGCCGAGAATGGCTCCAAGAATAAAGGTGGCAACCACTGAGATGGCACTCATGTATAGTGTTTCAACAGTAGCTTCCCACATTCTGTCCCAGTTCACGTTTGGAAAGAATTTCTCAGCCATTGCTTACCACCTCCACTCCAACTTCCTGCTGACTGATATAATCGATTGCCCGCTTAAGGTCGCTATCTTCTCCATCCATGTGGATGAACAAAGTACCATATGAACCATTTTGGGTCTGTGAAATCTTCCCTTGTAAAATATTCACCATTATCGGGAATTCCCTGATCAAGTTGGTGATCAGCGGCTGTTCTGCGCCCTCGCCAACGAATGTCAGCTGGACAACACGTCCGTGAGGGTAACGAGATAATAAGTGCTCGACTGTTTCTTTTGTTTCTTCAGGCTCGGTAACCTGCTGGACAAATCTCTTGGTGATTGGCTGCTGAGGATTTTTAAATACCTCCAGCACCGGCCCGGTTTCTACCACTCGCCCGCCTTCCATGACAGCGACCCGATGGCAGATTTTCCTGATGACATGCATCTCATGAGTAATCAGGACTATCGTCAGACCCAGTCTCTCATTGATGTCAACAAGCAGGTCAAGGATTTGGTCAGTTGTCTGCGGATCAAGTGCTGAAGTGGCTTCATCACAAAGCAGTACTTTCGGGTTATTCGCAAGAGCCCTTGCAATCCCGACCCTCTGCTTCTGTCCCCCGCTCAGCTGAGATGGATAAGCATCCCCTCTGCCCTCAAGGCCAACAAGATCAATTAGTTCTTTCACGCGCTTTTCCCTGGCATCCTTTGGCACTCCGGCGATTTCAAGCGGAAAAGCGATATTTTCTGCGACTGTCCTTGACCAGAGCAAATTAAAATGCTGGAAAATCATGCTGATTTCCTGGCGGGCTTTCCGCAGTTCAGCACCTCTTATTCTCGAAACTTCCCTGCCAGCCACGACCACCGATCCTGAAGTAGGAATCTCCAGCCCGTTCAGCATGCGGATCAATGTACTTTTACCAGCACCACTATAACCAATTACACCGAAGATTTCGCCTTCTTTAATATCCAGGTTGACGTCGTCAACGGCTTTTACCTCTCCTCTTTTTGATGAATAAATTTTGATTGCTTTTTTTATCGAAATCAATTGACTCACCTTCTTTGCACCCGTGTTTTTTCACATCTAAACAGCGTTAGTCCACTAATATTTATCGATGTTATCAATCTAGTTTCCCATTCCCTTAACAAAATCATTCAAACTTGAGTAGAGCATGGATTCCAAGGTCATTCGGGAACCAAATCATGTTCTTAAAATAATAAAAGCCTCTCTGCATATGAGCAGAAAGGCATAATTGTAGGCTATCCTTTCTCTCATCTTTCAAAGCTCCAGCTTTGAGTGAATTGGCACCATTTCAATAAGCAAGCTTACTGACGGTTGCCGGGCTTCATAGGGCACTTCCCTCCACCTCTCTTGATAAGAGTACGCTATTAAATTATTTCATCGTTTTTTCAGTACGAGTGTGATTTTAGCACGGAATAAAAAAGAGTGTCAACAAAATTATTTCTAAATATTAAGTGGAATGTTCTGGATATTCAACTTAAGCAAGGACGGATGGGACCCCAGTTGCTTTTTCAATGGCCTGCTCAAGGTCTGCGAGAATATCATCTATATTTTCGATTCCAACTGATAAGCGAATCAGGTCCTCAGGAACTCCTGCCGCTTTGAGTCCTTCAGAGTCCAGCTGCTGGTGGGTCGTGCTGGCAGGGTGAATGATCAGGCTCTTGGCATCTCCAACATTGGCGAGATGGGACCATAAGTTGACCGAATTGATCAGCTTCGCCCCTGCTTCGCGTCCTCCTTCAATGCCAAATATGACAACTGAACCTGCCCCCTTCGGCAAGTACTGGTCAGCAAGCTTTTTATCAGGATGCTGATCATTCCCCGGATAGGATACCCAGGTGACAGCCGGATGGGCTTCCAGGAATTCAACGAGCTTTCGTGTATTGGCCACATGCTCTTTCATGCGCACATGGAGTGTTTCAATTCCAAGGTTGAACTGGAAAGCGCTAGCAGGGCTGATTGATGGACCGAGGTCTCGTAAAAGCTGGACTCTGGCTTTAACGATAAAGGCGGCTGGCCCGATTGCTTCACTGTAAACCAAATCATGATAGCTGGAATCAGGCTCATTGAATCCAGGGAATTTAGGAGATTTCCAGTCAAAATTACCGCCGTCGACGATAATTCCTCCTAAAACAGTACCATTACCCAGCAGCCATTTAGTCGCCGAGTGGATAACGATATCTGCACCATGCTCAATCGGCCTGCAAAGGTATGGAGTGGCAAATGTATTATCAATAATCAGCGGAACTCCTGCTTCATGGGCAATGTCCGCAACTGCCTTAATATCAAGGATCCTGAGACTTGGGTTGCCGATTGTTTCAGCAAAGACAGCTTTTGTATTAGGAGTAATCGCTTTACGGAAATTTTCCGGGTCTGTTGCATCTACAAACTTAACTTTAATTCCGTACTTAGGCAAAGTCACGGCAAACAGATTATAAGTTCCGCCGTATAAATTGGATGACGCTACAACTTCATCTCCGGCATGCGCGACATTAAGAATGGACATAGTGATAGCTGCCATCCCGCTGGCTACCGCGAGTGCCCCAATGCCCCCCTCCAGCAATGCAACCTTTTCCTCAAGGGCCGTAACCGTCGGGTTATGTATCCTTGAGTAAATATATCCCTCTTCTTTCAAAGCGAAAAGATCTGCCGCATGGTTCGTATCATTGAATTGAAAGGCATTGCTCGAATAAATCGGAAGCGAACGAGCTCCTGTCACCGGGTCAGGCGACTGCCCCCCATGGACTCCTAATGTTTCAATTTTGTAATTTTGCTGTTCTTTCGCCATTTCCATCTCTCCATTCAATCAGATTAATTTTAGGAAAGAAGATGCAAAAAAACCCTCTTCTTAAGAAGAGGGTTCATGATCATCTCTCCTTATCTTTCAGAGCATTACCTCTGATGGAATTAGCACCGTGTTTAAAACCGGTTGCCGGGCTTCATTGGGCCAGTCCCTCCGCCTCTCTTGATAAGAATATTCAGTTGATGTTCAAATTAATTTTACAAGTTAAAGTGATAATATCATGCAGTGAATCAAGCGGTCAAATATTTTTTAATTTTTCAGATAAAAACTTCTTCAGGCAGCGGCCGTGCCAGATAAATTATGGACTCCAGCGCAAGCAAAGTTCTGAAAGGGCACTCCAATTTCACATATCCGAGTTGTATAGCATCACGAAGTTTAATTTTCCCATCGAGCAAATACCGCATATTCCCCTCATTTCCAATCAGTGAAATATGCTGATCAGCTTGGGGACACCAGCCTTCGGTAAGATTTATTATATTCTTGTGAATGTGCAAGCAAAAAACTCCATATTCTATTTCAAACTCCAGGCAAAGGTTCATATTATGCGCTAGCTGCATAATATGATTCTTCTTCATCAGAACATTCCTGAAATCTTCAATTCTTTCCTTCATGCCGATCATCTCCCTAATATACATATTCCTTTTTATCAGGGAAAAACCTGTTTAATTCCTTCGACAAATAATATGGAAAAGTCGATTGCTAGCCATGATTTGATTCCTAAAAAAAAGACAATACCGTTGGATAATTCGGCATTGTCTTTCATTTCCCGAGAAATATCTCTACACCAATGGCGGTTTTACGCGGGTTTTGTTTCAAGAACGTTCGGTTTTGGCTTATTCATGCTTCTAAATACTATGAAGAAGTAAATTGAGCCGACTAGATATAAACATGCTGTAATACTGAATACCGCAGCATAACCCCAGTATGATCCGTATTTCAGGACAATCCCGGTGGACACAGGCCCCATAAGTGCCCAGCCCAGGTTAAAAACCATCTGGTTTACCGAATTGGCGAGTCCCTTCATGGAATCATCGACTTTCGACATCATCAACGACATTTGGATCGGGTTTCCGGCATTCATCAAAGCCTGCCGGAATAAAAATCCTAAAGCTGCCAGCCAAAATTGCTGGGTATAGGCGGTTAAAAGCAAGAATGGAAGGGAAAGAAGCTGGAGCACAGCGACTGCTTTTACCTCTCCAAGCCTGCGGACAACCATCGGCCCAATAATCATCGCAACCGCTGTTGCACCCTGACCGAGGGAAATGACCAGCCCTACAAGAGAGTTGGAAGCAGCAAACCGGTCGGCGAAATACAGGTTTAAATATGGAATGACTAACCCGGCACCAAATCCGATTAATAATTGCGCTACTGCGAATAGAATAACCATCTTCAGGCTAAAAAGATTCTGTTTAACATTTTGCAATCCTGTGAAATTGGACTTTGCGGAATTTGTTTTCTGTTTTTCTGTTAGCTTCGAGATTGGAATCAGCGCGGAAGTAAACAATGCCCCACCGATCAATAGCGTATATCGGATACTTTCAAGCTCAGTAAAGAATAACCCGAAAACATCCGTCAGCATTCCTCCCATAAGACTTCCGATTACATTGGCCCCTGTCATGGCGGCAAAATGAATGCTGAATAAGTGTACACGCTGTTCTGGCTTTGAGTTTTCAGCCAGCCATGGAATAATTGACACCTGTATAAATGCGGATACAAGACCTGTTCCAAACGCAAACAGGATAAGCATCGATTGTGTTTCCACCACACTTCTCACGAGGAGAATCGCTCCGGTGGAAAGAGCGCCAAATATCATCAGTCTCTTCCTGCCGACACGATCACTAATGAGGCCAGCCGGGACCAGGATCAGGGCAGTTGCCAGTGAAGCCATTGAGATAACCTTTCCGTTTACCAGTTCATTAAAGCCTAATTCACGAATGTAAAAATTGTAGATCACCATAAAAATGCCCAGTCCTATTTGTGTTAGGATATTGGCAATAAAGGTCAATTTGATATTGCGGTTATAGCTTTTGATTTGTTCTGCCCACTCGTCATAAAAAGCCATAGTATCCTGCGCTCCTCGAATATTTCGTATCTCTAAATATAATACTGTTTTTGGAATGTTATGTAAATCCTTTTTGATATTTTACTGCGATTTCCGGGCAAAAAAAAAACGGCTTAGCCGCTTGTTTGTACATTCTCGAGATTTTTTAATTTTTCATATAGATAAGGGACGGATTGAAAAGCATAAATCTTTTCTTGTACCTCTCCCCTGTTAATAATGATCAGGCATGGCACACTTTCAATTTGAAATCTTTCCGCCATTTCCGGTATAAAATTCAAATCCGCTTTTCCGTAGTCAATATTGGGCAGCAGCTGCTCTATGACTGTCAGCATTTTCCCTGCCACCTGGCATGTACCGCACATTGGCGTATAAAAATATAGGCAGCCTGTTCTTTTATTTGCAAGAAATGTATCGATATCTTCCTTTTTCCAATCCTTCATCTACAGTCATCCTTTTTCTAAATACTCTGCATGAACGTCAATATTTGCTGAAATCAAAACTGTAGCCAAATGATATTCTGGTGCAGTTGCGACCTCCCTGTACATTTTATCGATGTACAAATGATTCGCTTCCGGGAATTCACGTTTAAACTGCTTTCGCAGCTTTTCTCCAGATGCATCAGCATCAACGAGAATATATACATCTTTATCAAAAAGGGAATCAATCAGCTCATCCAGCTTCGATACTCCAATTGTCCCATTCGTACAAATTATTTCGACAGGCTCCTTCAGCACAGTCTGTACTTTACGTTTGTCAGATGAGCCTTCCACTATGATTACCTTGTGATTTTCATCCATCGCCATAACCACCTATGCACCAGAAAATGATTGCTTTACAACATTATAAACATTCTCAATAGAATTGTGCTGTTAAGTACATATTTCTATTGTCACGGTTTTCAAATCATATTGCAAAAATTTGAACTATATAGGTCAAACTTAAGTTTTACAATTTATCTGAATATCTGCGCTCCAGGCACTTCGCTTTCCTCGGGGCGTGAGGTGAGCCTCCTCGTCGCTACGCTCCTGCGGGGTCTCACTTGGCCCGCTGCATCCCGTAGGAGTCTTCGTGCCTTCCGCTCCGATTAAAGTTAGATATAACCATTTCAATTTCAACATACATAGCTACCCGAAAAAACAAGATTTTCCCTTAATATTAATGGTGCAAACCAATTACCAATGAAAAAACAGCGGCTAATCTGGCCGCTGCTCTACTGTTAACACCAGCCGCCTTCATCACAATCAGTATACCGCGGTTCTGACTGATCCGGCACTGATACATGCTGGTAAATCCTATTCTGTTCAGAGACAAAATGATGTCCTAGTTCAAGCTGCATTCCTTCAGGCAATTTGATTTTCCCTATAGGCTCTTTTTCTAAATAAAGCTGGATTTCTCCATTTTCCAATTTACCTGTCACCCGATCGGTGATATCCATTTTCTCCTGCTTTAACGTCATTGTTCACACCCCTTTTTTCATTCATCGCTGTTTTTATTTTGTCCGAAACCGGGAATGAAAGTGATGGAAAAATGCAGGAGATAGCGGAGCCGAAGTTTTCAACATAAATAAAACGCCTTGATTCAATCAAGGCGTTAGGCAGTTATTATTCTTTAGTCATTTCTTCGTATTGTTCAGCAGTCATCAGCTTTTCTACTTCGCTGCTGTCAGAAGGTTCAATTACGATCATCCATGCTTTTTCGTATGGAGATTCGTTAACGAATTCAGGGCTGTCGTTCAGGTCTTCGTTAATCTCAACGACCTTTCCGCTGATTGGAGCATAAAGCTCAGAAACAGTTTTTACAGATTCTACGCTTCCGAATGGCTCATTTACAGTGATCTCGTCGCCTACTTCAGGAAGTTCAACGAATACGATGTCACCCAGCTCAGACTGAGCAAAATCAGTGATTCCTACGCGTGCTCTTTCCCCTTCAACCTTAACCCACTCGTGTTCTTCAGAATAACGCAATTCTTTTGGTGTATTCATTAACTATCCCTCCATTTGTATATCTCTATCGATTAAAATCGATTGGACCCATTTACAGCCAAGCCTTCTCGTATTCTTCCTCTTTAAAACCGACTGTCACTTTCTCTCCGTCTGTCATCAGAGGTCGTTTGATCAGCATTCCATCAGACGCAAGCAATTCCAGGAGCTCGCTCTCGGATGCCGTTTTAATCTTGTCTTTCATCCCCAGTTCCCGATACTTCTGGCCGCTCGTATTAAAAAACTTCTTGATATCCAGGCCGCTTTTCTTATGCATTTCTGCAAGCTCGGAGCTTGTAGGAGGGTTTTCGACAATATGTACTTCATTATAGGCTAATTCATGCTGGTCTAACCACTTCTTCGCATTTCTGCATGTTCCACATTTAGGGTACCATTAAAACGTTTTTGCCATGATTTCACCACCCTTTGCTAGTATCCCAATTTATAGTCCCTCTAAACGAGATAGTAACATAACAGCGTGGCAAAATACTAACATTGAGTGCCTATTTTTCCCCATTTTTTTCGGCATCCCTTATCTATTTCAACAAAAACTGCAAGAATCCTTCTTGGTATAAAATTTTATTGCGGAGTTGTAGTTGGTTAATATTTCTCATAACTTTAAACAGCTGTAAATTGGTGTCCAACATTAGTTAAAATTACCGAACGCCCTTTAGACTTCAAATGCCTTCATCAATATAAATAACTCCTCCCCGTAATGGAGAGGAGCAAAGTTATTATGTGTAATTACACAAGGAAGCGTTCCGCTTCAATCAGCTTTTCAGCTGCTTCACGCTTCTTAGCGATTACATTGATTGGAGTGTGCCTTGTGAACTTGCGAAGCGCTGATGTCAGCATGCGAAGTGCATCGCCTTCTTCAGTTGCTACAAGAGTTTCTCTTGCATCACGTTCGATTTCATTGAATGCTTCCTGGCAGAAGATTTGAGTGTAAAGAAGCTTTTGCTTGCTCTTTTCAAGTCCGTCTTTAGCGATCGCTTTTTCAGTACGCAGGACAGCAGACTCCATTGAATATGCATTAGAAATAATATCCGCGATATTCACAAGGATTTCCTGTTCTCTTTCCAGTGCCTTGCCGAACTTTTGAGCTGCAAGACCCGCTGCAAGTAAGCCGATCTTCTTAGCATTTTTAACAAGATATTTTTCCTGTGCAAGAGGCTCGTCGCCTGGCTCTTCCGGCATCAGCATCATTAATTCTTCCTGCAGCTGCATTGCTTTTTGGAATAATGGAAGCTCACCCTTCATTGCCTTTCGGATGAATGTTCCTGGTACTAATAGACGGTTGATTTCGTTCGTACCTTCAAAGATACGGTTGATCCTTGAATCACGGTATGCTCTTTCGATTTCATATTCCTGCATGAATCCATATCCGCCGTGGATTTGTACGCCTTCGTCAACCACATAATCTAGTGTTTCTGTAGCAAACACTTTGTTCATGGAGCATTCGATAGCGTATTCAGCAATTGAAGCAGCAACAGCCTTACCGTTATTGATTTCTTCCTCAGACAGCTTGCTCATGCGGTCTTCGAAAAGGCCAACCGTACGGTATACAGAGCTTTCTGATGCATAAATCTTTGAAGCCATTGTCGCAAGCTTTTCTTTTGTCAGGTTGAATTGGGAAATAGGCGTCTTGAACTGCTGGCGCTGGTTTGCGTATTTTACTGTGATGCCGAATGCATGCTTCGCTCCGCCTGTAGCGCCTACCCCTAATTTGTAACGGCCGATGTTCAGGATGTTGAAAGCAATGATATGACCTTTTCCAGCTTCTCCTAGAAGGTTTTCAACTGGTACCATTGCATCTTCAAGAATTAATGTACGAGTTGAGGAGCTCTTGATCCCCATTTTCTTTTCTTCAGCGCCGACTGAAACACCTGGATATTCCCTTTCAACGATGAAGGCAGAGAATTGTTCGCCGTCGATTTTTGCATATACAACGAATACATCAGCAAATCCTGCGTTTGTGATCCATTGTTTTTCACCATTCAGTACATAGTGCGTTCCCTCAGCGTTCAGCTTAGCAGTAGTTCTTGCGCCTAAAGCATCCGAACCTGAACCTGGCTCTGTTAATGCATACGCAGCAAGCTTTTCGCCAGTTGCCAGAGGAGGAAGGTACTTTTGCTTCTGTTCCTCGTTACCAAAAAGCACGATTGGCAGTGAACCAATTCCTACGTGTGCACCATGGGAAATAGAGAAGCCGCCAGCGATTGACATTTTCTCAGCGATAAGTGCTGAGCTAACCTTATCAAGGCTCAGGCCGCCGTACTCTTCAGGAACGTCTGCACCAAGAAGGCCTAGCTCACCAGCTTCCTTCAATAGTTTTACAGTACGGTCAAATTCATGCTGTTCAATATATTCAACCTGAGGCAATACTTCATTCACCACAAAGTCCTCAGCTGTTTTCGCGATCATTTTATGCTCATCTGTGTAATCTTCAGGAGTAAAAACCTGATCATATGTTACATCCTCAATTAAAAAGCCTCCGCCTTTTACGAGCTTTTCTGTTTGGTTTTCCATTGAATCTTCCTCCTGTCTATTTTGGGAGGAGCATGGTGCTCCTCCAGGTTTTTTTATCTATTTAAGTTGGTATGGCTGGTTCTGTTTTATAAAAGTTCAAATACTCCGGCAGCACCCATTCCGCCGCCGATACACATGGTCACCACGCCGAACTGTTCATTGCGGCGTTTCATTTCATGAATGATCGATAATGTCAGCTTAGCACCAGTCGTTCCTAGTGGATGTCCAAGCGCGATTGCGCCTCCGTTTACATTGACTTTATCTTCGTCAAGGCCAAGCTCACGGATGACCTGGATGGACTGGGAAGCGAATGCTTCATTAAGTTCAAATACTCCGATATCGGAAACCTGAAGTCCGGCAAGCTTTAACGCTTTAGGTATCGCCACGACCGGGCCGATCCCCATGATTTCAGGCGGCACTCCGCCAAGAGCGAAGGACCTGAATTTCGCAAGCGGCTTCAGTCCAAGGGATTCAGCCTTTTCTCGATCCATTACCATCACCGCTGCCGCACCATCACTTGTTTGTGAAGAGTTGCCGGCTGTTACTGTTCCTTTTACTGAAAAAGCTGGGCGAAGCTTCGCGAGCGTTTCGATGCTTGTATCCGGACGGACACCCTCATCCTGTTTGAACTGGAAAGTTTTTTCAACAAGCTTGTTGTCTTTCCCTACTGAACGGATCGTTACATCGACAGGTACGATTTCGTCCTCGAACTTTCCTTCTGCGATTGCCTTTGCAGCACGCTGATGGCTTCTTACCGCAAATGCATCCTGGTCCTCACGGGAGATTCCGTACTTTATTGCAACCTGCTCCGCGGTGTGTCCCATGCTCATATAATACTGAGGTGCTGTTTCGGCCAGCTTCGAATTCGGGCGGACAACATGCCCCATCATCGGCACAAGGCTCATTGATTCAGCCCCCCCTGCAATGATGGTATCTGCATGGCCAAGCATGATTCTTTCTGATGCATTCGCAATTGCCTGCAATCCTGAGGAGCAATAACGGTTGATTGTTATTCCCGGCACTTCATGTGACAGGCCAGCCAACGCTCCGATATTGCGGGCCATGTTCAATCCCTGTTCTGCTTCTGGCATTGCACAGCCGATGATTAGATCATCGATATTCCCTTCATAATTGCCTGCACGCTTTAGAGTTTCTCTGACTACAAGAGCCCCAAGATCATCCGGGCGGACATTAGCAAGAGTTCCTTTTTTCGCTTTTCCGACAGGTGTTCGTGCTCCGGCTACGATTACCGCTTCTCTCATCTCATTCCCTCTCTTTCCTTGGATGTTCGATCTATTGTTAACTAGTAAAATATCAATTCATTAATTGCGTAATGGCTTTCCTTTTACGAGCATATGCTGCATACGCTGCTGTGATTTCGGTTCAGCAACAAGGCTGAGGAATGCTTCCCTCTCAAGGTCAAGCAAGTATTGCTCATCCACTTCAGTACCATATGGAACCTTACCGCCTGAAATGACGTACGCTAGCTTTCTGGCGATCTTCAAGTCATGCTCAGAAATATAGCCTGACAGATGCATCGCCTGTGCTCCAAGGAGCAATGTCGCATAACCAGGTTCACCAGTTACAGGTACCTTCCTTCTGACTGGGGCTGTATAGCCTTTTTCATAAAGACTTAATGCAGCCTGCTTCGCATCGTATAAAAGGTGATCGCTGTTGACGCTGATGCCATCTGATTCACTCAGGAAGTTGTTTTCGCGAGCTTCTTCACCTGATGTTGACACCTTGGCCATCGCAATTGTCTCGAATACTTTGTTCGCTACCTTTTGCAGGTCAAATTCGACGCCCTTTGGCATTCCTTCAAGGTGCTTAATATAAAGCTCCTTGTTGCCTCCTCCGCCAGGAATCAGACCGACACCTGCTTCAACCAAGCCCATATAAGTTTCCATAGATGCCTGGATGTGTGCAGCTGGCAAGCACATTTCAGCACCCCCGCCAAGCGTCATGCCGAATGGAGCGACAACGACCGGCTTCGAGCAGTACTTGATTTTCATCGTTGTCTGCTGGAACTGGCGGACAACCATATCAAGATCCCAGATATTATCATCCTGTGCTTCCATCAGGATCATCGCCAGGTTTGCGCCAACAGAGAAATTCTTGCCCTGGTTGCCGATTACAAGCCCTTTGTAATTCTTTTCTACTTCATCAATGGCAAAATTGATCATCTGGAGGATATCCGGCCCGATTGCATTGCTGTGTGAATGGAACTCAAGAAGGGCAATGCCGTCGCCAAGATCAATCAGGCTTGCTCCGCCATTCTTTTTAATCACGCCGTTTTGCTTTTTCAGAAGCTTAAGGTTGATCGCTTTTGGATTTTCTTCAACAGCGACATATTCGCCATTATGATAATAGCTAATCTTGCCTTCTTCTTCTTTGTAGAAGGAAGTAAAGCCTTTCTCAGCCATTTCTTTCACCCATGCAGGAACGGTCTTGCCTTCAGCTTCCATTTTGCTGATTGCTTTTTCAACGCCTAAGGCATCCCAGGCTTCGAATGGACCCATTTCCCAGCCGAATCCCCATTTCATCGCACGGTCGATCGCTACTACATCATCAGCGATTGTTCCAAGCAAGTCAGCTGAGTAGATCAACACTGGACTAAAGATGTTCCAGAGAAGTTCACCTGCGCGGTCATTCGCGTACACAAGCGCTTTCATTTTATTGGATAGACCTTTTTCCTGCTTGCTCATTTCAGTCGAAGCAGTTTTCAGCTTTTTGCGAGGTCCATATTCAAGTGTTTGCGGATCAAGCTCAAGGATCTCCTTGCCCTGCTTCAGGAAGAAGCCTTGCCCTGACTTGCTTCCAAGCCAGCCGTTCTCAAGCATTTGCTTCATGAATCCAGGTACTTCGAAGACTTCCTTTTCTTCTCCTTCTACCTGGTCATACACGTTTTTCGCTACATGAGCGAATGTATCAAGTCCTACGACATCAAGTGTGCGGAATGTTGCACTCTTAGGCCGGCCGATCATTGGTCCGGTTACGGAGTCGACTTCACCGACACTGTAGCCGCCTTTCAGCATTTCGCGGACAGTCACAAGCAATCCATAAGTTCCGATTCTGTTAGCGATAAAGTTTGGAGTGTCTTTTGCTTCAACGACACCTTTGCCAAGCTTATCTTCACCAAAAGATTTCATGAAGGCCAGAACTTCAGGGTCTGTATCCTTTGTTGGGATTACTTCAAGCAGCTTCAAGTAACGCGGCGGGTTAAAGAAATGTGTTCCAAGGAAATGCTTCCTGAAATCCTCTGAACGTCCTTCGGCCATCGCCTCAACTGAAATACCTGATGTATTGGAGCTGATGATGCTTCCCGGTTTACGATATTTATCAACATCCGTGAACACTTTCTTTTTAATATCCAGGTTCTCGACTACTACCTCGATTACCCAGTCAACGTCCTTCAATCTAGCCATATCATCTTCAAAATTGCCCGCTTCAATTAGAGCAAGATTCTTTTTGGAAGCCAAAGGTGCCGGTTTTTGCTTCAGCAGCTTCTGCAGCGCGCCTGCACTGATCCGGTTGCGCACCTGCTTGTCATCCATCGTCAGGCCCTTCGCTTTTTCTTCTTCCGTTAATTCCCGAGGTACAATATCCAGCAGCAATGTCGGTATGCCGATGTTAGCAAGATGAGCGGCAATCCCTGAACCCATGACACCTGATCCAAGCACCGCTGCCTTTTGAATTTGTCGCATCAAATTTGTCTCCCCCTTTGACTCTTTTTGAATGAATACTCATTCATTTTTGCACCAAAAAAAATATGCATATAAATGAGTTCTGTTAATAACTACTATAAAATATTTAAAAAATTTACGCAATAATAAGGTGCGGAAAAAATAAAATTTTTTGAATTTTTTACTCACCCATTTTTATCTGCAATTTGGACAACCTAAAAAAGCGATCAAATTACGCAACGATCGCTTCACCACTTTAAAGCACCGGGGGTCTGACCCCCAGTGCGTTAATGCTTTAATTCATTGCAATGGAGGTAATCGTTATGGCTAAGATGAAGAAGCATCCTTCGAAGGCTGGGGTTAGTGCTGCTAGTGTAAAGGGAAATGCTGGTCCTTCTATGGGACAGGGCGGGGAAGGTAAAGTAAACAGCCAGAACAGCCAGTATAAGAAGTGATATAGAGAGTGACTGCCCCGGACATGTGAATAGATCCGGGGTTGCCTTTTTATGTGATTGTCGTAAAGATCTGTTGATGATGATGGATGGACTCGGGATTGATGGACACGGGATTGATGGACTCGGGTTTGATTACCTCTAGGGGGGATTTCCCTTCATGCAGGGCGTTTATAAGGCTTTTAAGTTACATTCCAGCTGCGATTTCCCCTCGTGCAGGGCATCTAGAAGGCATATAAGTTACCTCCAGCTTCGATTTTTCTTTGAGCAGGGCATCTAGAACACCTTTAAGTTACCTCCACCAACGATTTCCCCTCGCGCAGGGCATCTAAAGCCTTTAAGTACCTCCAGCTTCGATTTTTCTTCGAGCAGGGCATCTAGAACACCTTTAAGTTACTTCCACCAATGATTTCCCCTCGTGCAGTGCATCTATAACCCCTATAAGCTACCTCCACCACAAATTCCCGCCTCCTACCCAATACAATCACAATGCTCTTCCGCCACCAAAAAAACAGGCTGACACGCGCTGTGCCAGCCTGTTGATATTTATTTTCTGAACATGCCTTTTAGTACGAATGCGACGTTTGCCGGGCGTTCTGCCAGGCGGCGCATGAAGTAGCCGTACCAGTCTGTGCCGTATGGTACATAGACGCGCATTGTGTAGCCTTCATTTGCAAGCTGCAGCTGTCTTTCCGGCATGATTCCGTAGAGCATCTGGAATTCGAACTGGGTGTTAGGGATGTTATTAGCTTTCGTGAATTCTTTTGTAAAGTTGATGATTGCGTCATCGTGTGATGCGATTGCTGTATAGTTGCCGTTCAGCAAGTGCATTTGGATGATTTTTTTGAAGTTTTCATCCACATCTTTTTTCTCCGGGAATGCGACTTCGGCAGACTCCTTGTAAGCACCTTTAACCAGGCGGAGGTTTGGAGAGTATTGATTCAGGTCTTCGATATCCTTTTCAGTCCTGTATAGGTAAGCCTGAAGAACGGTACCGATATTATCGTATTCGGATTTCAGCTGCTTGTAGATATCGAGTGTCTTCTGGCAGCGCTCATAATCCTCCATGTCGATCGTGACGAAAACATTGTTTTCCTTTGCGGCATCCATGATCCTGCGCATATTTTTCATTACAACTGCTTCAGAGATATCAAAACCGAGCGAAGTCATTTTTACGCTTAGCTGAGCATTCAATTTCTCACGGCCAATTGCCTTGATGGCTTCGATTGAATTATCGGCGCGTTCATTCGCTTCTCTTTCGTTGTCGACGAACTCACCAAGATAATCGACGGTGACAGCTAATTTTTTCTCGTTAAGGCCCTTGATGACCTGAACAGTCTGGTCGATTCGTTCACCAGCTACAAATCTTGAAGCACCGAAACGGAGGCCGTATCTTTTCGCCATTTCAGTGAAGAATTTATTCTTTGATAAAAAAAGAAAAAAGTTTTTCATAAGTTGTTCCATCACAAGTTCCTCCCCCTATTGTAACCGATTACAATATCCCTTAAAAAAAGTTGCTTCATCTATATATATTTTGCAAAATCATTTTATCACTTTTTCCTTCTTTTGAATATTACTTTTGTACGAAAATGTTCTTTTTTGACGAATCTTGTCCTGCATAGTTCAATTCGGTATGGGAAGCATAAGATTCGATGAAATAAAACTTTATTTAGGAGGTTTCGTTATGCAGCAGAATATGAATTTTCAGAACCAGCAGCAGCAAGGAATCATGCAGCAGCCGCCTTCAGTCATTTCTACAAAGGATGCACTATACTTAACGGATATGCTTTCATGGAATTTACTCGCGACAAAGAAGGCTCATTTTTTCGCTCAGCAATGCCAGGACCAGGAATTGAAGATGGAAATCGAAAAGTGCTGCCATATGCATGAAAAGCATTACCAGACAATCCTGTCACACCTGAACAGCCAGCAAAACCAGGCTTATACTGGAATGCAATAACACCCAAACATTATTCAGGAGGTAAAGCGGATGAATCAGAACCAGAATCAGCAAAAAATCCAGAATCCAGAAACACAGATTCAGAAAACACCGCAAATGAATGAGCGAGATTTTATCAATGACATTTTAACAACTGAAAAGTATATGACAACATCCTATACCCAGGCACTGCACGAAGTCAGCCATGATCAGCTGTACCAGGACCTCTTAGCCATCTACACAGAAACAGCAAATGCACAGCGCAGCCTTTATAACTTAATGTTCAAAAAGGGCTGGTATGCTGTCGAGGCGGCAGATCAGCAAAAGCTGCAGCAATCTCATCAGCAGTTCCAGGGATATATGAACCAGTTCCCGCATGGCGGCCAGCTTCAATAAATATGCATATCAAAAGAACCATCCCGCATAAAGGATGGTTCTTTTGCTGGTGTTATTTTTGACGGGTACGTTCGTTCAATTCCTTCACTTCGCCAATGACATTCTTCATTGCTTCCTTTGCCTCCGGATATTCGGCATTCCAATGCTTTGCCAGCGCCGGCATTGTTTTGGCGATGTGGCTATAAAGGATATAGGCCTTTACCTTCTCTATATTTTCAGCAGATCCTTCCCCTACTAAAAGCTCTGTATATTTCTCCAGCAATCCGTCGATTTGTTCTGTAAATGTCTTTTCCATTTCATCACTCCCTCAATGCTTTAGCCCGCAAACTTTCGGACATGTCTTGCAAAAACTTTTCGCATCCAGCTTATAGCTGAAACAACAGGTCTTTCTAATTCTGACTGGCGTGACTGATTCTTCCTGAGTGACTGGTTCCGTATAATACCTCGCCAGCGGGTTTTGATGATAATTCCCGAACGATGGACCCGGTGCAAGACGGATGATATACTCAAAATCCTCTGCAGCCCGTGCTTTGATGGCCTCATCTGGATGCTCTGCCAAAACTTTTTCATACAGCCAGTAAATATAGACAGCGACATTCTCCCACAAAATCAGTTTGGAGATTTTTGCGGCTTTGCTGAGAGCCCCCATGACCGGAAAAATATTTTCCTTAAACAACTGGCTGACCGCTTCCCTTCTCCAGTCTTTACGGTTCTCAGCAGTACAATGAAGGACTGCACGATTTTTAAAATAAAATTCCGGCAGCCAAAGCCCGTCCTTTTTCATCTCTATTAAAAGCAAGGAACCTGGCGCAGCATCAAGCTTCTTATTAAAAGCACTCATCGCATATAAGTAAATGACCGCAAGAAAGGCGTGCCTTTTCATCCATACAGATGCAGTGGTCTTGGGATCATGGGAGCCCATTTCGGCTTCGAGCTTCCTGAGCAGATTGCTCATGCTAGTATCCGAAAGCAAGCTGATAAACTCTATTGGAGCTGCTCCCACTGGAAGCTCTGCAGCAAAGCGGAATTTACTTAGCTCCTTTATTTCGTCAGCAGTCAACTCCTCTTTCATTACGCTTCCACCTTTTCCTTTTTCAATATACAACGGCCTTTTCCATAAGGGATGCACAGAGGAGTTCCGAACAATGGATCAACAGTGACCTCACAATCCATCCCGAATACATTCTTCACCAATCCGCAGTTAATGACTACTTCTGGCTTCCCCTGAGCAAAAATCTTTTGATCCTTAATCGCTACGATATTATGCGCATACCTGCATGCCAGGTTTAGATCATGGAGCACCATTAAGATGGTCCGTCCTTCTTTTTCATTCAATTCATATAGAAGATCGAGGATTTCAATCTGGTGTGTCATATCCAGATAGGTTGTCGGTTCGTCGAGCAAGATGATATCGGTATCCTGTGCAAGCGTCATGGCGATCCAGGCGCGCTGCCGCTGTCCTCCCGACAATGAATCGACAGTCCGGTCCTGCAAATGGTCGATTCCGGTAGCCACCAGTGCATTCGTTACTTTTGCTTCATCCTCTTCCGACCATTGTTTAAGCCAGGATTGATATGGATATCTCCCTTGTTTGACGAGCTGTAATACCGTCAGTCCTTCTGGGGCTGTTGGAGATTGTGGAAGGATCGCCATCCTTCTGGCAACCTCTTTGGTTGAGAGCTTTGAAATCGCTTCTCCCTCAAGCAGGATTGATCCTGACTGTGGTTTTAAAAGTCTGGCGATGGAGCGGAGCAAGGTTGATTTGCCGCAGCCGTTTCCGCCGATGAAGACCGAAATCTCGCCTTTTGGTATCTCTATATTCAATTCATTGATGATAATCGTGTCGCCATATGATAAAGTCAGTTTTTCTGCAGCAATTGCCTCTGCCATGACGATTCCCCCTTCAACAACTAGGCTTATGAATTCCGTGTTTTAAATAGCAGGTAAATAAAGTAAGGTGCTCCGATGCTGGCAGTAAACACTCCTGCCGGAACCTCCAGCGGCGAAAACATTGTTCGTCCAATCAAATCCGCCACCATGACAAGAATCCCGCCAATCAGTGCGGATACAGGCAGCAATGCGCCAAAGGCCGAGCCTACTAGCCTTCGCGCCATATGAGGGGCCATCAATCCGACAAAGCCGATCCCTCCGGCAAAGGCAACAGAGCTTGCGACCAGACCAGTGCTGACCAGCAGCAGGATAAAACGCTGGCGCTGGACATGGCCGCCTACGCCTGTGGCAATCTCCTCACCAAGTTCCTGGACATTTACATTTCTTGAGAGAATAAAGGCGATCGCCACAAGAATCAATGTCCAAGGTACCAGAACTGAAACATTAGCCCAAGTTGAACCATGCACTGTGCCTGTAATCCAAATATTGGCCTGGCTGGCGCGGTAAATCGGCCCCATCAGCATCATCAGCGTTGTAAGTGCCTGCATCATTGCTGATATGCCAATCCCAATCAATACCAGCCTGACCGGTGACACGCCATTTTTCCATGAAAGGAAATAGACGAGGAACGCAACCAGAGTTGCTCCGATGAAAGCCGATAAAGGCATCCATTTTATACTTACTGTCAAAGCATTGTTTTCATCACTAAAATAAGCAAGGAAGCCGACGACAGCAACCGCTGCCCCGCCGGTGATCCCGATGATATCAGGTGAAGCGAGCGGGTTGCGGATCATCCCCTGCAGCAAACCTCCGGCAACAGCAAGGCCAATCCCAACCATTAACGCAACAATAATCCGAGGCAGGCGGATAGAGTGAATCACCAATCTTTCCAGATCGGTGCCGCCGCCGAAAAGTACCTGAAGTACATTCCAAGGGCTGATTGCCATTTCACCCAAACCAGTACTGATGACGAACGCAGCAAATGCTGCAAAAAGCAGGCCCGTGAAGATGGCGAGCGCTCTTTTATCAATCAAGTAAGATAGTTTACCTTTAAACATTCTAAAGCTTTTATACTGACTCATTTACCGTTGAACCCCTTTCTCGCAATATAGATGAAAAATGGGGTTCCAATCATTGCCGTCATGACTCCTACAGGAATTTCCTGCGGCATCAGAACATAGCGAGCGGCAATATCCGCAGCCAGCAGAAGCATGCCGCCAAAAATTCCGGCGAAAGGAATGACCCAGCGATGGTCGATTCCTACCACTGCACGAGTTAAATGCGGAATGACAATCCCGATAAATCCAATCGGGCCAGCAACAGCTACCGCACCGCCAGATAAAAGAATGATGATGACACCGGCCCCAAGCTTTACAAACCCTGTATTCAGGCCAAGCCCTTTTGCGACATCCTCTCCCATGGATAATACATTCATTTTCGAAGAGATCAGGATTGAAGCAGCCCAGCCGACTGCCAGATAAGGCATTACCCCTACGAGGGTTTCCAGCTTGCGACCCTGGACAGAGCCTGCGAGCCAATAAAGCACTTGTTCAAGTGCAGCCTCATTCAGCACCAAAAGACCCTGGGTAAAAGAAGAAAACATAGCCGTCATGGCAGCACCAGCCAGTGTCAATTTCATTGGAGTAAGGCCTTCGCGGCCAGCAGAGCCAATCACGTAGACACTGACAGCCGCAGCCGCTGCTCCAAGGAATGAAATCCATGCAAAGGCCTGCAGGCTGCCTACCGAAAAAACTGTAACAGCGACAACTACTGCAAAGCCCGCCCCTGCGTTCACCCCAAAGATTCCCGGTGAAGCAAGCGGATTCTTTGTCAGGGTCTGCATCAGCACACCCGCAATCGCAAGGCTCGCACCAACAGCAGCAGCGATCAATGCACGCGGCAGCCTGACAGACTGGATGATTATATGTTCATTTGAGCCGTCATAGCCAGTAAAGGCACGGACAGCCGTTCCCCATGAGGTGTCGGTATAGCCGTATACAATGCTCGCGCATAATAAAATTGATATAAGCAAAATTGCTATTAATAGCCCGGCCCATCTTTGGCCAGTTGTTTTAAGCAGCATAATCCATTTACCTTCCTAAGTTAAAGAGCTTTCTAACATGTTAATATTTTTTACTTTAAATCACGCAAAGCTTTAAATCAGTAAAATTAAGTAGCTTTCACAAAATTGTCACTGATTATGAAAATCATTATCATTTAGGTATTGACACATACTACATAGTCATTTTATCATAAAGGAGCACTAATTGAAAACGATTATCATTAACATTCAGGAGGAAATACATATGAAGCATTCTAAATTCATGCTAGCCCTTATCACTGTTTTCACGATGTTCGTTCTCGCCGCTTGCGGTGGCACCGAGGAAAAGGAAACAAAGACTGCTGATAAACCAAAGGAAGAAACAAGCTATACTGTCGAACACGCAATGGGCACGACGAAAATTGATAAAACGCCTGAAAAGGTCGTGATCCTGACGAATGAAGGAACAGAAGCCTTGCTTGCTCTTGGAGTAACTCCTGTGGGGGCTGTACAGTCCTGGACTGGCGACCCTTGGTATGATCACATTGCTGAAGAGATGAAGGATGTTAAGGTTGTCGGTGTTGAAAGCCAGGTAAATGTTGAAGCAATCATCGCCCTGCAGCCAGATTTAATCATCGGCAATAAGATGCGCCAGGAAGCAATCTATGAACAGCTGAGTGCGATCGCACCAACCGTTTTCGCTGAAGATCTTCGCGGAAATTGGAAAACGAACTTTGAACTTTATGCAAAGGCTGTTAACAAAGAAGAAAAAGGAAAAGAAGTACTTGCTGCTTATGACAAGCGCATCGAGGATTTAAAAGCTGACCTTGGCGACAAAGTCAATCAGGAAATCTCCATGGTCCGTTTCATGGCTGGTGATGTCCGTATCTATCACAAGGATTCTTTCTCCGGTGTCATCCTGGATCAAATCGGCTTTGCCCGTCCTGAAAGCCAGGATAAGGAAGACTTCGCTGAAAAAGGTGTAACACAAGAAAGAATTCCAGCAATGGATGGCGATGTCCTCTTCTACTTCACATATGAAGAAGGAGATGGCAAAGCAACTGAGATTGAAAAAGAATGGATTGAGAATCCATTATTCAAAAACCTTAATGTCGCAAAAAGCGGCCAGGTTTACAAGGTTGACGACGCAATCTGGAACACAGCAGGCGGCGTAAAGGCAGCCAACCTGATGCTCGATGATCTTGAGAAATTCCTATTAAAATAGAGCTCCCAAATCAAACGTTATTCCTCACTTCCAAATAAATTGAGAAAAACCCGCAGATATTTGCGGGTTTTTTTACTTTGAAAAAAATTATTCACCAGTAAGAATGGATTTTTAACTAGTAAGAGAAGTTTTTTGACTAGTAGGAACAGATTTTTCACCAGTAAAAGAGATTATTTCACCAGTAGGCAATTTCCCGCCGATATCCGATCCGATTCCCCCAAATTTTAAAAATTGATAATGATTAAGCGAACAATCAATTATTTTGAACTAATTTTTCTTTTTTTCATAAACCTCCCAATTTCGGAAAGAATAAGCGTAAATACAAATTGGCGGAGATTTTCAATGAGACAGCTATTCAAGAAAAAGTTAATGAAGGAAATTGAAAAGGAAGCCGAAAAACAAGGCACAGCACCCATGAGGAAAAATGGCGATGAGAACAGCGATCAAAATATCCATGAATGGGAAAAAATGCTGCTGCGCTCCAATGATTTTCAAAAAACCTTTTATGTGAACCAGAAAACCGGAAAGAAATTCTGTTTCGCTTTCATTTCTACACTGGTAGATGAAAGCATTATCCAGCAAAGTGCCCTTCCCTATCTGCTAGAAGGGGATTTCAATTATATCGATGATGTGAAAAGGCTGCTTCCGGTTGCAGATGTCCAGGTCTCGACTGATAACGCAGATATCGAGAAAAAGCTGTTCAATGGCTATATCCTTTTGACACTTGAAGACCAGGAAGACCGATTTGCCTTTATGGCTGCCCAAAAAGAAGTTGTCAGAGCGGTTGGCATGCCGGAGGTAGAATTCAGCGTAATCGGCCCTAAGGAATCCTTTGTGGAATCCTTGGACCAAAACCTGAATCTCATCCGCAAAAGGGTGCCTATCAAGGAATTGATTGTTGAGAATTACACGGTGGGTAGTATCTCAAAGTCGAGTGTTGCAATTTTATATATTGAAGGCATTACGAATAAGGATAATGTCAACACAGTTGTTCAGCGAGTGAAGGATATCGAGTTTGATGAAATTACCGACAGTTCGTATATTGTCCAGTTGATTTCCGATAACCAAAATTCTCCGTTCCCGCAGCTGCTGGATACAGAACGGCCGGACAGGATTGCCGCCATTCTGGCAGAAGGAAAAGTGGCCATACTCGTGGATGGCTCTCCGCATGCTTTGATTGGGCCAACGACGCTAGTTGAGTTTTTCGGATCTTTCGAGGATTATTTTTTAAATTATCTACTATCCTCGTTTTTCCGATTGATCCGGCTATTCGCCGTTGCGTTCTCGATTTTGATCACGCCAATCTATGTTGCAGCTCTGTCTTATCACTACGAACTGATTCCCAAGGATCTTTTAAGTACTTTGATTACATCAAGAAGGGAAATTCCGCTTCCTCCAATCCTGGAAGCGTTATTCCTGGAATTAACGATCGAACTGCTGCGTGAGGCAGGAGCCCGATTGCCTACGAAGGTCGGCCAGACGATCGGTATCGTGGGCGGTATCGTTATCGGGACCGCATCGGTTGAAGCCGGTCTGACCAGTAATGTCCTGCTGATCATCGTAGCTTTGGCGGCGCTCGCATCGTTTACCACTCCGGTTTACCGGATGGGCAATACAATCCGTTTGCTTCGCTTTCCGTTTTTATTTTTTGCCGAGCTCTGGGGTTTGCTGGGGATTGTCATTTCGTTTTCGTTCCTGTTAACCCATTTGCTCCGGCTAACTTCTTTAGGCCGGCCTTTCCTGGAGCCGCTGTATCCGCCAAGGGTGACTGATTTCAAGGATGCGATTATCCGTTTGCCATTTACGATGCAGTACAATCGCCCACAGTATCTGAGGACAGAGGACCCGTCCCGTTTCAATAAAAAGAAAGCCAAAGAAAAAAAGGACATTGATGAATGAGCATGGGAGGTCATTTAAAGATGGAGCAGCAACAGTCTGTACCCGAACGATTGCAAGTTTCGCCGTTTCTTGTTCTTTATTTGATCATGTCCATGCAAATCGGGATCGGTGTCCTCGGCTACCAGCGCATCATTGCCAAGGATGCCGGCTATGATGCCTGGATATCGGTACTTGCTGCCGGGCTCAGTATTCATATCATTGTCTGGATGATCTATAAAATCTGCGGTACCGTCGATGGTGACCTCGTTGCAGCAAACGAATATGTTTTTGGCAAAAAGATTGGCAAGGTGCTCAGCTCTGTTTTCATTATCTATTTACTGGTTTTCGGCCTTGCAGTACTGAGGACGTTCATTGAGGTCATTCAGGTGTGGATGTTTCCGGAGATGAGCGTCTTTTGGTTCAGCAGTGTGTTTCTCCTTTTATCGGTGTACATCGTCTTCGGCGGGTTTAGAACTGTAGCCGGTATTGCCTTTTTCGGCCTTGTTCTCCCTAGCTACCTGCTGCTGACTTTTGTATTTGCCATAAAGTATGCCGAATTCAGGAATTTACTGCCGATATTTGACCATTCAGCAACAGATCTTGCTAAGGGCGCATTCCATATGTCCTTAACGTATATTGGTTTCGAAATTCCGATTTTTTTCTACCCATTCATTAAGGATGCAAAGAAATCACAGAAATGGGCTCATTTAGGAGTCTTTTTAACAACAATGATCTATACAATTCTGGCAATCATCACTTTTGCTTATTTTTCAGAAGAGCAGCTCGCGAAATCAATTTGGGCTACGCTTGAAATGTGGAAAATCGTCAGCATGCCTTTCGTCGAAAGATTTGAGTATATTGGGATCGCAAACTGGAATTTGATCATCCTTCCGAATATCTGCATTGCCTTATGGGGTTCAAGCCTTATTTTAAAAAGAGCGTTTAAGCTTAAACAGCGGAAAGGCGTCATTATCCTTGCCCTGATATGCCTTATTTCCATCAATTATTTTGATACACGCTTAAAAATCAACATGCTTAATGATTGGACAGGAAGAATTGGCTTTGCTGTCACCTATGTATATATCCCATTTTTGTTTTTCGCGACATTGATTGCCAAGAAGGTGAAGAAAAAATGAGCTGCATAAAGTTGATGTCACTTTTCATTGTTGCCATAATGCTGGCAGGCTGTGTCGAAAAGGAAATCATTGACGACGTGAACATTGAAATGGGTGTAGGCTTTGATTTAGTGGATGAAGATAAAATTGAAGGAACCGTCATGGTTCCAATATTTAATCCTGACAAGAATATTGGCAACTTCACTTTTTCATCAAAAGCCACAAGCAGCAGGGACTTGTTTCAGGATATCCAGCGCAAATCAGCACAGCCGCTAGTAACCGGTTCATTGGAAATTATTATATTTGGAGAAGAGATTGCCAGAAAAGGCGTTGTTGAGCTCCTTGATTCATTTGAACGCGACCCAAGCATAGGAGCAAGGATTTATTTGGCTGTTGCTGATGAAGATGCCAAAGGAATTCTTTCCGGTCAATATGGCAACAGAGGGAATGCCATTCACCTGTCAGATTTGATCAAGCATAATACTGAAAACCGGAACTTGCCGATTACTAACTTCCATCTTTTCATGTCCGAATTTTACCAAAAGGGCAATGATCCCTATTTGCCGATTTTGAAGAAGATTGAACCTGATGTCATTGATATTGTCGGAATTGCCCTGTTTCATGAGGATAAGATGGTAGGTGAACTGGATGCAGACAAAATGTTCTTTTTTAAATTGCTCACGGACCGCATCAGCGAGGGGAATTACAGACTCAAAGTCGGAAATGAAAATGTGGCCTTAAGGGACTTAACATCCAAAAGCAAAATGAAGCTGATTAAGCGTCATCCATATGAAATTACCATAAAAATTAAGATAGAAGGTCTTATCAGGGAATACACCGGTAAAATCATAAACCCTGCAATAATAAAGGAGATTGAAGCAGAATTCGAAAAAAACATTACCAAGGAAACTGAAGCATTGATTGCCAGCTTCCAGGAAAAAAATATCGACCCCGTTGGTTTTGGCCAATTCCTAAGAAGCAAAAATCGCGATTTTGATTTTAAAAGATGGGAAGATGAGTATAAAAATTTAAAGGTCAATGTTGAGACAGACGCGGTGATTACTGAGGTCGGGATTATTGAATAGGATATAAATGAAAAGAGCAGGAATCGAGGATTCCTGCTTGACCTATGTTGTCGTGGAAAACATGTATTTTTTATAGTGATAACGGATCGAGAAAATCAGGCTGACGGCCAGCATATTCCCCATAAGCGAGCTTCCGCCATAGCTGATGAACGGCAGTGGAATACCCGTAATCGGCAGCAGACCAATTGTCATGCCGATATTCTGGAACACGTGAAAAGTAATCATGCTGATAACCCCAACACAAATATAGGTGTAAAAATCATTCTTTGTTTCCATGCCGATTTTCGTGATTTGATAAATCAGCAGGAAGAACAGACTGACCAGGACACTGGCGCCAACGAAGCCGAACTCTTCACCGATGATGCTGAAAATGAAGTCAGTATGGCTTTCAGGCAGATAGACTTCCCTCGTGCCGTATCCCTTTCCTACCGTTTCACCAGACCCGATCGCCAGGAGTGAACGGGTCAGCTGGAAGCCTGTGGTACTTTGGTAGTTATAAGGATCAATCCAGGAATAGATACGTCCGAACTGGTACTCCTTAACACCAAGGTATTTCTCAAGGATTTCCGGTTTCCAGATGACAAAGTAGAAAATGATTGAAATCAGCGTAAGGCCTGTCCCAAAAATCGGTACCAGCAGCTTCCAGGTAATCCCTGAAATAAAGATCATGCCAAGCATGATGGCAATGTATACAAGCGATGTCCCGAGGTCAGGCTGCTGCATGACGAGCATGAGCGGGACCATGGTGACAATGCCGATTTTGACCAAGAGCCAAAAATCGGATTGCATCGTTTTCAATCGATACTTTTGATGATGGTCGACAATGGTCCTGGCCAGGGCCAGAACAATGAAGACCTTTACCAGCTCTGATGGCTGGAGCGTCCCCATGCCCGGCACCTTATACCAGCTTTTCGCCCCATTGATCACAGGCGCAAGGCTTGAAGGAGCAACAATCAAGCCCATCAGCAGCACCAGGCCGAATCCATATGCGTACCAGCTCAGCTTCTGGAGCTGGTCAGAATCAAGCGTAATAACGGCAGCAATGATGCCGATGCCAATCATATACCAGACGACCTGCTTTAGCAGGAAGTTTTCAGATCCATATTGCCCTGTTGTCTGAGCACTGTAGATGGCAATACAGCTCGACAGAAATAATAGCATTAATATCGTAACCAGCCCATAATCGAGCCGGGTATTATTTTTTTGGTTGGAAGTCATGTCTATTCCCCTTTAATGAAGGACTGTACAATACTTCATTATATTTTTTTCGACAATAAATCACAACTTCTTAGCATCAATTGGTTATTATTACACAAAAGGCTAATGAACCTTCTGGTATTAGCCAATCCTGCACGGCGCCTGGTTTCAAGCGGCCATAAGCATGCGAATTCCCGATTAAGATTAGGTCTAATTACATATTCCCTGTTTACGCTTCTTTTCCCAATTCCCCTGGAAAATAGCGGCTTTGGATGTCATTTTTCATCCATTCTAGATTTGTAGGGACCTGGGGAAGCTGATAGCCAATGAAAAGCGGTGTCGTCACAAATCTCGGCACAACCTTGCAGATGATTTTTTCACCTGCCCTGTAAAAGAACAGATTATAGCTGCTGCATCTGAATGGGAATGAATTCATGATGTAATGGACCGCAGTCTGGACAAAGGATGAAAAAATGGCGGATGGCTGGTCTTGATCCATGATAATATTGAATTCATAAAAGCCCACCTTTGGGCGGTCGGACAGATTGAACTGGACGCCATCAAGTTCATGGATCACAACTCCAGCAAAATCAGATTCGCTGATTTTTTCATGGTAGTCGAGGTCATACAGCCCGACAATCTGCATATGTGAATGGGCGATTGTCCCGCCTGACAGCGGTCCATGGTTCTTGAACATCACGACTGACCGATACTCCCCTGATTCCTCCATTCTGATCCAATGGCGAATCGCAAAATCCAGCAGCCTGTTCAAATGTTCCTTGGAGTATTGTGAAAACTCCTCCTCACAAACATCGGTCTCCACCAATACGGTTTGAAAGGCATTTTCAAGAACGGGATACTTATTCTTCAGCAAAAGGATCGGGCCGTCTTCATCAATGATCCCTGTCAGCTCCTCCCTTGCGCAAAAAGGGCAGCTCTGATTTTTATTGCGGATACTCTCAGGCTTTTGCACACCAATGGATGTATTGAAAAACAAATGTGTATGATTCATTTTCCCCACCTGCTTCTTATTTTTTCGTTTTCTACTATTGTATTAGAAATTACCGGATTTATCGATTTTTAATAACTGCATGAAATTTTAAGGGCATAGCTCAGTGGACTTGTTCATAGCTTTGTAGTGGACAACTCATTGGGGTTTTTATTATAAAAAAGGCTTTGTTATAAAAGGGTGTTGATTTTCGTTACAGGCGCTTCGCTTTCCTCGGGGCGTCCGGTGAGCCTCCTCGTCGCTTCGCTCCTGCGGGGTCTCACCTGTCCGCTAAATCCCGAAGGAGTCTGCGTGCCTTCCACTACAATCAACACGATTGTAATTCAACATTGGCCATAACTGAGCAATTTTTTAAAAAAAGTGGGGATAAAAATATGCTATCTAAAATTGAAGCGTTCATTTTGGGATTGATCCAGGGTCTGACGGAGTTTTTGCCGATCAGCAGCACCGGGCATCTTTACCTCGGCAGAAACCTGTTCAACCTTGAGGAAGCTGGACTCCTGCTTGATACGATGCTCCATGTTGGTACACTTTTGGCAGTGTTCGTATTCTATAAGGCGGAATTCATCAAGATTCTGAAAAATCCATTTGGCAAGCTGACCTTCCTTTTGGTCGTCGGAACACTGCCTGCAGTTGTCGTGGGCTTGCTGTTTGAGGATTATTTTGATGAGATTTCAAAGACTGGTGTGACGATTGGCTGGGAGTTCCTGATTACAGGCATCTTCCTTTGGTTCGCTGATTCAATTAAAAATGGGCGGAAGAAGATGGACGACATCAGCTATAAGGATGCGCTGATTATCGGCTCGTTCCAGGCGGCTGCCATCTTCCCTGCTATTTCCCGTTCGGGGTTCACGATTGTCGCTGCCCTTTGGCGAAAGCTTGACCGAGAGACAGCTGCCTATTTCTCCTTCCTGCTTTCCACTCCAGCAATTTTAGGCGCCATTGTGCTGCAGGCTAAGGATCTATTTAGCGGAGGCAGTGAAACGATTTCGCTCCAGGCACTGCTCATCGGCATCATTTCCTCCGCTATTTTTGGCTATATCGCTGTAAAATGGATGATTGGCTATCTAAAAAACCATTCTTTGAAGCCTTTTGCTGTGTATGTCTGGCTAATGGGCCTTGCAGTCCTGTATTTTCAGTTCACCGGGCAGTTTTAAACGGTTATTGGCAGAAAAATGTTTTTTTTTGCTGAGTTCGTAATTTTATTGGTGAAAATTTCGTTTCATTGGTGAAGTTTACTACTTTATTGGCGAACTGGAAATTCTGCAGCTTTTTTTTAAGTTGCAGGTCGGATAAACACAAAAATGCACACCATTCCAGGAATGGTGTGCATCTTTTTTATCAGCAGCCTCCGTCGCCGCCCATCAGGACCAAACCTTCACGGTACTCATCGTACTCAAGTGAAAGACCTTCTGTATAGTCCACGATATTGGCTTCAATCGCTACTCTGATCTCATTAATAACTGCTACATGATCATCTTCTTCCGGCTCTTCCAGAGCCAGACCAATCTGCGGGCCTCCTCAGCCAAAGCCGCCGAAGTAGACGCGGATTCCATTTGCATTGCGCTCAGCAAGGATGTCTTTCAAGATGTCGCGCGCTTTATCTGAAATTTGCATGCTCCTGTTCCTTTCTTCATTAGATCTTAATGCTTAGTTTACCATGGTATGAACAAGAAATACACTATACTGCCCGGAGTATTTTGTGAAGGTGGAAATTGGAAATTTTATTAATTTCGCTAAAAATTAAAAAAATTCTCCCAAAAATGTGAACACAATATGATACACTCATGATAAAACCAAACAAAACTTAACAAAAACAAACATTTGTCACATCTTTCTACTAAATATTCTATTATATTTAGTTAATGAAGAAAAGGAGGGATTCCTGTGGAAGTCTTCACCCCGGATGAAATCGCTTCCATGCTTAAAATTTCTAAGCACACAGTTTACGAGATGATTAAGCGGGGCGACCTGTCTGCTTTTAAAGTGGGCAATAAAATGAGAATTGAAGAAAGCGAATTTAATAGATACAAAGAAAGCATGACTGCTGCACCCTCAAAACGCCAGGCAGAAGCACAAATCAATCCAATGCAATCGCTTCAGCTGGCGGGAAGCCATGATTTCCTCGTCGAACATCTTGTTAAATATACTGCTGCGGAAGGAACGGGACTGGCAATCACGCCATCATACATAGGCAGCCTTGAAGGGCTGATGATGCTTTACAGAGGCAGCGCTGATGTTGCGGCAATCCACCTGCTGGACCCCGTATCACAGCAATACAACCTTCCGTTCATCCGTCAATTGTTTGTCCATGAGCCAATCACGGTGATGCGGCTTGCATCCCGTGAACAAGGCTTGATCATTGCAAAAGGAAATCCGAAGAACATCTGCGGAATCAAGGACCTGACAGGATCGGATATTACGATCGTCAACCGGCAAAAGGGCGCGGGCACCCGCTTCCTGCTGGATTCCTTCCTGGCTGCCGAAGGTCTTCAGCCGGGGGATGTCCGTGGCTATGAAAATGAGGAATGGAACCATCTGGGGGCCGCTTCCCATATCAGCAGAGGCACAGCGGATGCAGCCTTTGGGATCAGATATGCAGCAAGCCAGCTTGGTTTGGATTTCATCCCATTGACTAAGGAACAGTTTGACCTTGTCCTCCGCTGGACACCTGAAAACAAAGCAGCCCTACAGCACCTGATCGACCTTATTCATTTTACCAGTTTTAAAGACAGCATCCTTGAGCTCGACGGCTATGATGCTGAAGATTTCGGAAAAATCATTTATGGAAACCATATAATGGAGGCTTGAAGATGAAGGTAAAACATTTAATCTCAATACTATTAGTACTAATGTTAGCGTTTATAACGGGCTGCTCAGACACTGAAAAGGAAGCAAATGCCAAGCCGGCAAAAACGGAAAAGCCATCAGACTTGATCCTTGCCACTACCACGAGCACCCAGGACAGCGGACTGCTTGAGGTCTTGATCCCTGAATTCGAAAAAAACAATAACTATAATGTAAAAACCATTGCAGTTGGAACAGGACAAGCTCTCGAAATGGGTACACGCGGCGAAGCGGATATCCTGCTGGTGCACGCTCCTGAAGCGGAACAGAAGATTGTCGACAGCGGCGACGCGATCAACCGCCAGAAAGTGATGTACAACGATTTCATCCTTGTCGGCCCAGCCGCAGATCCAGCCAAGGTAAAAGGATTGGCAGTAAGTGAAGCTCTGACAAAAATAATCGAAGCGAAAGCAGCGTTTGTCTCACGCGGGGACGATTCCGGCACTCATAAAAAGGAATTGGAATTATGGAAGAAATCAGACCTTGATCCAACAAGCCTTGGCGAGAGCTATATTGAAGCAGGCCAAGGAATGGGAGCAACTTTAAAAATCGCTTCAGAAAAACAAGGGTACACATTGACTGACCGTGCGACCTTCCTGGCGCAGCAGAAAAACATGCCTGACACTGCTATTTTAGTAGAAGGTGATGAAAGCCTATTGAATATTTACCATGTCATGCAGGTGAACAACGAAAAGCATGATAAAGTAAATGCAGAAGGTGCGAAAGCATTTGTAGAGTTCATGGTTGCAGAAGATACGAAGAACATCATCAAGGAATTCGGCGTGGACAAGTACGGAGAGCCGCTCTTCTTCCTTTTTGAAAAATAATAATTTGAAAGAAAGCTGATTGCAGATGGAACTTTTACTAGAGGGATTAAAAAAAGCGATAGAGATGATTTTGTCCGGTGATCCGGAGATATTCAAAATCACCTTACTGACACTGAGGGTATCGATCACGGCGGTGCTGATCAGTACATTGATTGGCCTGCCTGCCGGGATGCTGCTGGGGCTTGCCCGTTTTCCAGGAAGACGGTTACTCCTTGCCCTGGTCAATATTGGCATGGGACTCCCTCCGGTTGTCGCCGGTCTGTGGATAACGCTTTTCCTCTGGAGGTCAGGCCCGCTCGGTGACTTCGCCTGGCTATACACACCAACTGCCATCATCATGGCCCAGATTCTAGTTTCCCTGCCGATTGTCACCGCGCTCACGAGTACGGCTTTCCAGCAAATCAATCCTAAAATGATCCTGCAGGTTAAAGCATTGGGGGCAACGAAGCTTCAGCTTTACTGGATTTTAATGAAAGAGGTTAAGCTCGCCATCCTGGCTGCTATTATTGCCGGCTTCGGCAGGGTCATCGCCGAGGTTGGGGCAGCGATGATGGTCGGCGGCAACATCAGCGGCGAAACAAGGATTTTGACGACATCGATTGTCATGGAGGTTTCTAAGGGCAACTTCGATATCGCACTGGCCCTCTCCTTCATCCTGATGACATTGGCATTCATCATCACTTTTTGCTTAACCTACTTACAGCAAAGGAAGCGGAGCCTATGACCTCTTTGATCACAGTTAAAAGCTTAGAAGCGCGAGCGGGGAAAAAAGTGCTGCTGTCCATCCCCCATTTCGAGATTCAGCAGGGTGAAGTCCTTGGCATCATGGGTCCGAATGGTGCGGGTAAGAGCACTTTTATAAAGGCACTGTCCCTACTGGAGCAGCCTGCCCAGGGGTCGATTTATTTTAAGGGAAAAAATATTACAAGTGATTTATCAATTGAGATGAGAAGGAAATTCGCTGTCGCGATGCAGCAGCCTCTCCTCCTCGATACGACAGTCTTTCAAAATGTTGCTGTGGGATTGAAGCTGCGGAAACTTCCGCGCCCGGAAATCAATAAAAGAGTGTCATATTGGCTTGAAAAGTTCCAAATCAGCCAGCTCGCCAAAAAACAAGCCTTCCATCTTTCCGGAGGTGAAGCCCAGCGCGTCAACCTGGCGCGGGCAATGGTACTGGAGCCAGAAGTGCTGTTCCTGGACGAACCGTTTTCTGCCCTTGATTTCCCCACCAAGGTGCAGCTGCTGAAGGATATCAAATCGATTATTGGGCAAACGAAAACGACGACAGTTTTTGTCAGCCATGACCTGATGGAGCTGAAATACCTGGCAGACACACTGGCGATTTTAATCGATGGTGAACTGAAGCAAAGCGGGCCGACAGAAGAGGTTTTGTCATTCCCTAATCCATCTGCTGATGCTTTTATTAATGAATGGAAAAGCCTTCTCAATTAGTTTTTCAGACAGTGTGGATGTTCGTGCCATGCTGTTTTTTATTTTATTTAAATGAAAAGCAGGGTTTTAACAGGAAATCTCCTCGAATTGTCAAATTGATATAAGTATACACATTGGCATTTTTCGCACGGTTTACCGCGAAACAGCCAAAAGGTAAAGGAGACATCAGAGATGGAATTGGATATGGATTATACGACACACAAAAAGATGGCAATCGATTTATTTAACCTGACATGGGATTTAATCGAAAAGCAGGATCGTACAGAGGACGATAATGATACGATGATTTATGCGGCGAATGCTTCGCGGTACCACTGGGGAATCGTTGGCACACCGCTTAATTTTGCGAGAGGCGAATGGCAGATTTCCAGAGTTTATGCGATGCTTGGCAGAGCTGAGCCGGCGCTGCATCATGCAAAAAGGTCGAAGGAGCTTTGCCTGAAGCATGATTTGAGCGCATTTGACCTTGGATTTGCTTATGAAGCAATGGCCCGTGCGTATGCTGTAAATGGTGATATCGGAGAACAGGACCATTACCTAAGATTGGCGCAGGAAACGGCACAGCAGGTAGAAAATGAGGAAAATAAGAACTGGCTTTTGCGGAATATTACTTCTGTAAGTACCGGAGCCATTCCAGTATAAAAAGAATAGGAGTGTTAACATGAAATATGCAGTCATCACTGGCGCTTCCAGGGGACTCGGAGCGGCGGCTGCGCAACAATTCATTTCAGAAGGTTACCGTGTCATCACGGTTTCAAGGAAGGAAAACGCTGATTTAAAATCGTCTGCCGAGGAAGCAGGAACAACTCTTAGCCATTACAGCTGCGATCTTGGTTCAGCCGAGCAGGTGCAGAAGGTGTTTGCCGAGATTGCAGAGACTGTTTATGGAGATGCCGAGCTTGTTTACGTAGTGAACAATGCAGGGGTAATTGAGCCAATTGAGATTGCAGGAGAGCTGGATGCCGGGCTGGTTATGACCAATGTCCAGGTCAATCTGACTTCCCCCATCCTGATCAGCAACCTGTTTCTCGAGAAGGCAAAGAAAACAGGGATTGAAACAATCATTGCAAATGTCTCCTCTGGTGCCGGAGAACGGCCGATCCAGGGCTGGAGTATATACTGCAGTACGAAGGCTGCCCTTAATATGTTTACAGCGACTGCAGGACTCGAGCTGAGCAGTGCCAATAGCAACAGCAAAGCAATCGCCTTCAGTCCGGGAATCATGGATACTGATATGCAGGCGACAATCCGCTCTTCTTCCGAGGAAGCATTCGCAGACGTGGAAACCTTCAGGAATTACAAAGAAAGCGGTGCACTCCGAAGCGCCGAAACAGTAGCAGGCGCACTCGTTAAACTGCTGCAGGACAGCAGCCTCGAAAACGGAAAAGTGTATAAGGTCAATGACCTGTTGTAATGGATATGGCTTGCTTTAACGCATTAACGCGCCGGGGGTCAGACCCCCGGCGCGTTAATGCGTTATTGGGCTGATGTGTTTTCGTGGTCGAGTGGTTCTTTGTCTGTGGATGGCAGGTAGAATGGGATTTTCATTTCGATTAGCAGGTCGACTAGTTCTTTTTTATGTTTTAGGTTGCCGAGGCCGATGTTGAAGGCCGGGAAGCCTGTTTTGATGTTGAGCCTTGCCAAACGCTGTTTGTTTTTTGACAGAGTTTCAATATATTTTTCTTCGTCCTTTAAGATGATTCCCAGCAACGAATTATTATGTACTTCATATGGCAGGACACCATCAATTTCTTCCCATGGCATAAAGCCAGGTCCGCCCGGCCCCCTTATGGTCAGGCCTTCATCGCTTACTGTAACGTTCGCTTCCTTCCTGGAGAAGTTTTTAGCTAAAAAATACAGGCAAAAAAGAAGCAATAAATCGACCAAGCCGACAAAAATCAATTCCCCCGTATTCCCGTCCGGACTCCCCGCCATAACAAGAAGCGCAGCTGAAAAGCCGACGATCAGCAGCACCAAGAGACCGGAAAGCAAAAATAATCTGACTCTGGAAAAATAAAAATCTCTCTTCATTGTTTCCCCTCCTTAATTTTGTAATGATATGTATCCCTGGATAAATTACCCACCCTTTATATGTATAAACCAAATAATTCCATATTGCATGATTCTTTCTGCTCAGTTTCTCGATAATTTCAGTGTATGATATCCTTAAGATTATTTTTAGGAGTGGCATTCATGGATCGTATTTCATTAAAAATAGGTGCCGTATTTTTTATCACGATTTTACTGGTGGAAGGAATTTCGTTCTATTTTCTTCATTCCTCTATCATCCATTCGCGGATTGATGAGGAGCTGGCTTCCCTGCAAACCAGGGGCAATAATCACCGTGATATCCTCGAAACATCGTATCATGATGAAACCATCCGCCACATCACATCGATGGAATCACGGACCGAAACCCATGCAGTGATTACCGATGAAATTGGCCAGATCGTCTCCTCCTCCATACCGGTCGATGAAAGCATGCGAAAAATGATTGAGTCCTCCCCTTCGGAATTGCCGCGTTCAGGATTGATTCTTGAAGATGACTGGAAGGATGAGAAATATATTGCCTCAGTCAGTCCACTTGAAAATAACGGGGCTGTTTACATGTTCAAAAACACCCAGCGTGTCCAGAGCCTGATTGCCAAATTAAATCGGCATTTCTTGCTTGCCGGCATCCTGCTGCTCACTTCCATGGCGATCATAACACTGTTCCTGTCGAGGTTCATTACGAAGCCCATCATAAAAATGAATGAAGCTACCATGAAAATCAGGAAGGGCGATTACTCTGTCACCCTGCCGACCCTTGGCAGAGATGAATTAGGTGAACTTGGAGAATCCATACAGGTACTTGCCGATGACCTGAACCATATCAAAAAACAGCGCAATGAATTTTTGGCGAGTATCTCACACGAGCTGCGGACTCCGCTTACCTATATAAAAGGGTACGCAGACATTGCCGGGAAAGAAAACACTCCATCAGAGGACCGCAGCAAATACCTGCAAATCATCCACGAGGAAGCAACGAAGCTTTCGAGCCTGGTCAAAGGATTATTCGAGCTCGCCAAAATGGATGAAAATTCTTTTACAATAAAAAAAGAAAGACTTGAGCTTTGCAATTCCCTGCAGCTTATCCATAAGAAAATTGCGCCATCATTTATTGAAAACCAAATTTCGCTTAAATTCATTTGCCCTGGGGAACTCTATATCGAGGCTGACCCTATTCGTTTTGAGCAAATAATCCTCAACCTGCTTGATAATGCGCGCAAATATTCCGAAGCCGGAACGAATGTAACGATTCAGGTCCTTAGAAAAAATGAACATATCCATATCCAGGTGCAGGATGAAGGCAAGGGAATTCCTGAAGAAGATCTTCCATGGATATTTGACCGTTTTTACCGGGTCGACAAATCAAGATCGAAAGCTCTGGGCGGATCAGGACTTGGACTCGCGATTGTAAAAGAGCTCGTTGAAGCACACGGCGGCAAAATCACCCTCACAAGTGAAGTTGGCAGGGGTACAGTTTTTACGATCATTCTATAAATATTATGTAAATTTCATGAAGATTGTCCATACTATGGTTTTAAAACCTGCAAATATGGAATACATAATTAAAGGGGTGATGCAATTGAGACAGGTAGAAACTTTAGATGAAATTGTTGAAGCTTTAAAAAATGGCAGCGAAAACAAGAAAGTATTCGTTAGTCAGCATGAAACTAGCCGATCTGCAGTGACATTAGGTGACGAGGATACAGAATCCGGAACACGGCTTCGAGTCAAAGTTGTGCTGGATCAATCCCTGTATTACTCAGAGGAATTCCTCGACGACCTGCTGTATGAAGAAGCTAGCGATTTGATCAAGGAAATGAAGGAATATGCACAGGTCGAGCTGATAAGCGAAGACGAAATAAATGGATTGGTGACAAACAAATAAGCATCATCTTCTTTGATTATCAATATTCTGTAATTGAAAGGCGGCTGACTGGGATCAGTTGCCTTTTTTGCAGTGATCTTAACTGGAAAAAATCCGCGTTTTTTCCCAGTTTGCGGGATTTCGACACGAATTTGCGGAATCGAGGGGGAAAGTTGCGGAATACCTGCTGGAGTTTGCGGGATTTCGACAAAAATTTGCGGAATCCAAGGTTAAAACTGCTGAATAGCTGTTTTCCTTGGCGGGATAAACAAGATGAGGCAGCCACATTCCATCCTGTAGCAAAGCAATTTTCGTTTTTCCATACATATCGCCCCCTGGTTGTTGCGAAAACTAAGGTGTACATCCAAAAAGGAGGGCTTTCGATGACGAAGAAATCCAATAAAGGCAGCAGGAATCAAAATTCTCCGAAGCTTGGGAACCAAATGGCCGAGTTTTCCGGGGAGCTGACCAGCGGGGACAATAGCAAGGGAAATAAGCGCAACAAGGACCAAAGCGATAAAACCGACCGCCACCATTAATATTGGCATCCAAAGAGAAGCCGGCTGTAATCAGCCGGCTTCTAGTCCATATCTGTCAGGATGGCAGATTGGTTATTCAGGTTTGCAGGGTCAACTCCATTGCTTTCATTTTCATCGTAAAAAGCGTCCTGAAGCTTCATGTTAGCCTCTGCCGTTTCCATTTGTTCCTCTTCTGAGCCAGTTGATACGGGCTTGGCATTAGGATCAATGTTGACATATTTGTCTTTTTTCATCTGATATCCCTCCTGCTTTTAGTATCAGCATTCTGTTCTTCTTTTACCCGTTATCAACATGCTGCGAACTTGCAAAAAATGGATTAGAGAAAGCTTTTTTATATAAAAATTCTTGTTTTATGGAGGTGACAATCCCCTTTTCAAAAGTTACTGAAAAGCAGCCTTACCTCACTACCGAAGCCGCCATCCTTACGTACGTGTGGCGTTTGCCGCGGACAACGATGGAATATGCCATGATATTTTCTGGCAGCGCTATTCCGTTCGCTCCTGCATCACCGATATGGTACATATCTGCTCCGGCCATCTTGCTGTTCAAGGCGATTTGCTTGACCGTCGCTTCATCGGCTCCCTCCTGGCTTGTCCCTGTTGTCAGGATGGCAAGCGCACCTTTCTGATGGACCAGGTCAACAAGCTTCGCGGTCTTTTCAACGGTAAAACCGGGAACTGTCCCCGGCGAAGGAATCAGGATGATGTCTGCGCCGGCCTCTACAAAGGCATGCAGCGTTTCTTCCGTCATCATAGAGCTGCCAGTCTCCCCTGCCACACCTGCGCCATGCATTTTCCCGGCAATAATCAAGCCTTCTGGCCCAAATGCCGCCCGCGCTTTTTCAATCGCTTTCGTAATCTCTGCGTTCGTCACTCCTGTTTTCGGATTGCCGGTCAGGCAGACAAAGTCAAAACCAAGTTCCTTCGCTCTTTTTAACGATGCCTCTGTTGCGATTCGCCCCTCTGGCAGCTGCTGCAGTGCCTCGAGCTTGTCCGCTTCAAGATCGACCGGTTCAAGGTTCAAGCCAATTGGCCGCCCGACGAGTCTTTTCAAGGTGCGCACAACATTTTCCGGTTCAGTTTCCACGAGACTCTCCACCCCAGGATTCATGACGTCGAAAAAGTTCAAAAGAATTAAGTCTGCTCCGAATGCGGCGGCCATTTCTGCATTCGTGACGGCTGGGTATAATGGTGAAAATGCACCGATTACCTCTGATAAAATTGTTCTTCCCTCGGATGCTATAATCGCCTTCTTTATATCCTGCCCAGTCATAGTTTCAAAATCTGATGCTGTGCAATCCAATAGCCTCTTCATGGTTTATCCCTCCTATTATGTAAAAGGACTTGGCGGTAAAAACCGCCAAGTCCCTTGAGCCAATGCTTATTTCCGCTTCATTTCGTTAGCCAGGAATTCTACATCCGTACCAACGATTACTTGAAGGTCTGTTTTATTTAATTTCAGCACACCTTTAGCGCCAAGGCTTTTTAGCTCTGCTTCATTTACTTTATCCATATCAGCAACTTTTAAACGAAGGCGCGTTACGCAGTTGTCCAGCTCCTTCAGATTGCTTTTTCCGCCAAGCGCAGCAAGATACTCGTCTGCAAGCTCTGCATAGTTTCCTTTTGAAGCGCTGCTTTCCGTGTATTCGCCTTCAACATCGTCTTCACGGCCAGGCGTTTTCAGGTTAAGCTTGATGATCAGGAAGTAGAATAGTACAAAGTACAGGACTCCGTAGACCAGGCCTACTCCCAACAGCAGCAGCGGCTTTTGCGCAATTCCATAGTTCAGTACATAGTCAATGGCACCGGCTGAGAAACCGAAACCATGATGGATCCCGAGCACGTAGGTGATGGACATCGCCAATCCAGTTAATACAGCATGGATACCATAAAGTACTGGAGACAGGAACATGAACAGGAATTCGATTGGCTCAGTGATACCAGTCAGGAAAGATGTGAAGGCAACACCGGCAAGTGCGCCTGTAACTGCTTTTTTGCGTTCTTTTTTAGCAGCGGCAATCATCGCGAAAGCAGCTGCCGGAAGACCGAACATCATGACCGGGAAGAAACCGTTCATAAAGATACCAGCCTTAGGATCTCCAGCGAAGAAGCGGTTCAGGTCACCTTTTACAACCTCACCTGCTGCATTCGTGAATTCCCCGAATTCAAACCATACAAGCGTATTTAGTACATGGTGAAGGCCCATTGGAATCAATAGACGGTTCAGGAAGCCGAATACGCCCACTCCAAGCGCGCCCGCACCGACAATCCATTCACCGATGTTGTTGATGCCAGCCTGGATTGGCGGCCATACATAGCCGAAAATGCCCGCTAAAATAATCATCACGAGCGAAGTAATGATCGGGACAAAACGTTTTCCACCGAAGAAACCCAGCCAGTCAGGCAGTTTAATATCGTGGTAACGGTTGTATAACAGACCTGCGATTACACCCGATAAAATCCCGCCAAGGACCGCCATGTTGATGGTCTCGTTGACTGCACCTGCTCCCTTTGTCAATACAAAGTAGCCGATCGCACCGGCAAGTCCGGCCGCACCATTTCCATCCTTGGCAATTCCGACTGCAACCCCAATGGCAAACAATAGTGCAAGGTTAGCGAAAATCGCGTCACCTGCTGCAGAGATAAAAGGAATATCTAATAAGTCCGGTTGCCCGAGGCGCAGCAAGAGCGCAGCTGCAGGTAAAACAGCGATCGGCAGCATGAGTGCTTTACCGATTCTTTGTAAAAATCCTAGCATACTTAACACCTCTTCCGAAGAAATTGTAAATGCTTACATTTTTCCTGATAATTGTTGAAATTTGTAAACATACCTACAGTTTAACACTTCGATTCCCTAAAGGACAGAGTGAAAAAGACTTTTTTAAATATTATGAATTCAGAAGATAAAGCTCTCCTTTCCTGAGGTGCTCACCCAATCCTAAGGGGACATGGGTTTATACTTATAGCTTATTCGATTTTTATAGGATAATTCCTTTGCCATATTTGTGTAGGGAATTTGTTTATTTTTAACAAATTATGTAAAAAGAATTCCTTATTCCAATCCTTCATGTCATAATAAAAGAAAAACAAAATTAGGGGTGCCATGATGAGTTTAAATGAGCAAATCAAGGATTTGATTGATACATATCCTGTACTGTCAGGAATATTCCTTACTGTTTGGTTTTGGCTGCTCGCTTATCATCTTGGAAGCACAACTGGGAAAATGGCTGCTGTTATTTTAAATCATCTATAAGTGTGTAGAAGAGCAGCTATCCCTTAGCTGCTCTTTTACAATGCGCCTGCCCGGGAATTCCGTGAACAGCGCTCCAGCCTTGAATGTTTCACCACCCTCATGACGGCACCGGCCATTTCGGCTACATCCCCATTATCCATCACAGGCCTTAGCGAAATAGCATACGGATTCCCGCCAATTTCAACCTCAAAGACGATTTTTTCATTATTGTTCCAGGCACAATCATAATATTTTTCGATCATCACCGCTTTGCCCGGGAGGAACTCAACAAGTGTCTTTCCGTCAATATCCCTCCTGGTAAATCCAAGGTCATCAAGCAGGCCTCCGCCAATTACATGGTGGACGAAGTTATCTCCATGCTTCGTCAGCCTGAAGAGGATTCCGTAATGGGACTGAATCATCTCTTCTGTTTCGCGCCATAGCTTTTCCGGCGTAGCCTTAAAGATGCTGTCATCTCCAATACCTGAAAAATAAAATCCCCTCATAATAAAATAGTAGCCAATCACTTTAAAGAGGTGGCCGGTAAAATTATCGATATCATACACACTTTGATAGATGGTAAAAACCAGTTCCGATAAAAACAGCAAGGTCAAGGCAAGCGCTACATAGAGGTGCTGGCCATTTTTACCTTCGTTGTAAAAGTAGAGCGAGATAACGATCGAAATAAAATGCAAAAAGCTTACGCCATATTCGAATAAGTTTTTCAGGAAAGTCGTCCCTTCCCCTTCCACAACGAGCAGCGGGAGACTTTGCTCAAATTTAAATATGAAAAAGGCAATTACACTAATGAGAATTGCACACAAAACAAGAAAAATCCTTCTTGGGTCCAAGGCCATTTTCCGATCCGGCAGAATAAGGACAGCCACCAGCATGACGGACTCAGTTGTCCGCGCGGCAATCCAAAACCAGGTTGCTTTTGCGATGGAGCTCTCCGTTATGAAAAACGGCATACCCTTGAACGTCAAAGTATGCAGAAGATCCAGCATTCCTACGGTGAAAAAGAGAAAAGAAAGCAGCAGGATCCTGCTTGATTTTATGGAACTGAACGATTTCCAGCCATATGAAAAAATAGAGAAGGAAACCGCGATACTGAAAAATTCAAGGATTGTGTGGATAGCCGTATAGTTTTCGGGCTGGAGATAGGCTGAAAGCGTGGAATGATAGAGATGGATCAGCATTAACAGAAGGACAGCAAAACCGATGTAGGCGATGAATCTTCTTTCGGTCATACTCTTCTCCAATTTTTCCACCTGCTTTGCTAGTTTATTATTTTATTATAAACACCATTTACTCCTTTAGATCATGCTACATATAGAAGTTTTGTGAAAATTGACAATTCATTATGAATACTCTCAGGGGATTTGCTATTTTCCTTCAATTCGTTAAAGTGGTAGATAGATTGTTTTAAAGGACGTGCAGGCATGAAAGCAAAAGACTTATTGCCAAGATTCACGCTTCCGGTGATGAAAGGCATTTTATTGACTTTGGCATTAGCTCTTGCCGCAAAATTGATTGCAGGGCTGCCATTTTTCTCAATCATGGGACAGCTTGTCATCGCCATCATGCTTGGGATGATTTGGAGGGCGAGCCGCGGCGTTAACAGCGGCCTGATGGAGGGGGCTTCTTATTCCAGCAAAAAGCTGCTTCGACTGGGGATCATTTTGCTCGGCTTCCGGCTGAACCTCTATGATATTTACCACGCAGGAGGTACGGTCTTTTTAATCGCATTCGCAAACCTTGTGTTCGCGCTGGCAGTAGTCTACGGACTGAGCAGGCTTTTCGAGGTTGAAAAGCGCCTTGGGATTTTGACTGCCTGCGGTACAGCGATTTGCGGTGCGGCAGCGGTCGTTGCCATCGCACCGGTCATCAAGGCGAATGAAAAGGAAACCGCAGTCGGTGCGGCTAATATCGCGGTACTCGGGACGATTTTCACCATCCTCTACACACTTATATTCTCGTATCTTGGCTTAAATGCCCTGGATTACGGCGTATTCGCCGGCGGCACATTGCATGAAATCGCCCATGTTGTAGCGGCCGCAGACCCGGCCGGCCAGCAGGCGACCGATCTTGCCATCATTGTAAAATTGACCAGGGTGGCGCTGCTTGTTCCAGTAGCAATTGTGATTGGATTTGCAGTTTCTCGAAAAGAAAATCAGAAGGCTGGCCAGAAAATGACGATGGCTTCCCTGCCGATTCCGTGGTTCATCCTTGGATTCCTGGCTGTCAGCGGCCTCAATACCACTGGTTGGATTGACGGCGATATCGCCGCTGCATTTGTCACCTTCGCCTACCTGCTGATCGGCATGGCGATGGCAGGACTCGGTTTAAGTGTAGATTTCAAAGCATTCAAGCAAATGGGCGGCAAGGCCCTTTCTGCAGGCTTAGCCGGATCAGTGCTTTTATCCGTTTTTGGTTATGTTCTGGTAGCGTTATTTCTAAAGTAGCATAATGAAAATCCCGCAGACAGCGATTGTCCTGCGGGATTTTTTATTTAAATGAAGAAGTAAAGATTTATATAAAAGTATGTAAGCCTGCTGCTCTTCGTTCCAGGCGCGTAGACTCGTTCAGGATGTAGCGGGACAGGTGAGACCCCACAGGAGCGAAGCGACGAGGAGGCTCACCGCACGCCCCGAGGAAAGCGAAGCGCCTGGAATGGAGATCAACAGCCCCATCTGCCATCCAAACATAATAAAATAGCAGCCAACTCCATATCAGGGTTGGCTGCTTCCTTTTTCAATGATGCTTATAAAACATTCCGTTGACGATTTCAAGCAAGTCGCTGGTCAGGCGCTCGTCACGTTCGATTGTATATAGGTACTGGACAAGCTCGCAAAGCTTTTTTGTCTGGACCATGTCCATTTTGTCAGCGTGCCGTTTGAGCAAACCAAGCAACAGAATGAAATCTTGATCCGAGTATGTATCATTGATGATCTTATTTTGGACAGATCGGAATTGCCTTTGTTCTGCCGTATCATGCAAAATCAATTCGTCATTCATGTAATCATGCTCCTTTGCTGCAATTTCATTCTAACTACTATAGCAACAAAAGCATTACAGAATCATTACAAGAATGACGAATCACTTTTATTTCTGAAATATCGAGCTTCTTTATGTCTATTTGTATGATGCAATAAAGATATGAGCTGCTCCTGGTAAAATTCTTCTCCCGGATCAAGCTTCACAAGAATTCTGAGCAGCTCTACCGCTGTTTCTCTCTTAGGAGGGGCATCAAGCAGCTCTTCACAAATCTGGATTATCCGGCTTTCGAGGGTTGTCCGGATTTTCAGGAACCAGTCATCGTAAAATAACGGAAAGAGCGGGTCTGGCAGCCCGGAAAACTTCTCGACTGCCCATTTTGCTTTTAGTTCATAATCGCCCGTATGCTCGATTTCATCGATAAAGCTGTATAGCTCCTGAAGATCGAGCTTGCAAGGGACCTTCAGGTGGATGGAATCCCGGTTTATCTCCACATAGTTCTCGATCGGTTCACCTGTATGGTTTTCGAACATCGATTTGATATGGTTAAGCGAGACTCGCAATAAATTCCTCGCCTTGTCAAGCTGATGCTCCGGCCAGTAAAGATCATAAAGCTGTTCCCTTGTAACCGACTGATGGTAAGCAAGATACGCAATCAGCTCTTTGGCCTTCCGCTGATTCCATTTCCCCTCTATTTCTTTGCCGTTCATCTTGATCGAAAAGCGGTTGATGACATTGATTTCAAGCTGATGCTGCGAGTCTTCCTTTTTCAGGCCAGAGCGGACGATGGAGCTGACTTCCTTTTTCAGTGCGTCTGTATAGGTAAAAGCTGAGCCGCCAGTGCCAGTTTGTTTTTTAAGGAACATCTTTAAAAACTGGCTGAACACCACCGGCTGGTCCATCATGAGAACATGGCCGCTGTCCGGAATGATGAAAAACCGCATATTCTTTAAATAAGGAATATTCATCACTTGCATCTCAAGCGGGAACAAGGGGTCATACTCGCCTTGAAGCATCATCATCGGCACCTCGAGCTGTCCAATCTCCTCCATCGAATAGTCCAGGATTGTTTCGGTAACAAGCTTGAAATAGCCAATATAATCATAAGGGCAGACACTTTTATAAATCGCGGTCAATTTAGCAAGTCTTCTTTCCGGCGGCTGGTGGCTTACTGTTTTGGCAAGACGGGCTGTCAGCTGTTCAAACCTGCCAGAATCCCTCACCACTTCAATCCGGTTATTCAGCTCCTGCTGCGTGAACTCCTTCGGAATGTAGATCGGCGTTGCAGCCAGGGTCAAAGTCTGGAGCAGCCCTTTCTCTTTCTTCGCTATCTCTAGCCCCAGCACCCCGCCGCCTCCATGCCCGATAAAATGGATTGAAGACAGTGCCAGCCTGTTCATAAGCGCCTTTATGCTGTTGATCAGCAGCTCCCATGTAAAATCCAGCCCTTGTGCAGACTCGCTTTTTCCATGGCCTGGTATATCACAGCGGAGCACATGGAAGTCCTTCTGGAACAGCGGAATCACATCGTCCCAAACCGAGAGATCGAGACCGACTCCATGCACCAATAAAACCGTTTCAGCCTCTGGCTTCGCACATTTCAAGTATTCATAATTCAGTTTGATATGTGTTGTTGGTTCCGGCATTGGACGCGCCTCCCTCCCTATTTGCGTTCAATGATTCCATTATACCTGTTTGACATGCGAAGGAAAAAATTTTGACCAAAAGAAAAAGCAGCCGGACCGCCGCTTTAAAATTTTAGGGTATTTTTAAAAAGATTTGCTCAACTGCATGTTAATTTTTGGACTTCTTATTGCGGATTATGAATCCGGCTATTATCAGTCCGATTAATACAATTGCAGAGATGAAAAAGAAGTTTAACACTACATTCATTACATGAAAAGGTGCTTCATGAACATAAACAGCTTTTACCCACTGGCCATCTTCTTTTACTGCGATTGCGGCTGAGGTTGAAGTCCCTTTTATCTCATAATATTTTGTTCCCTTTGGATAATAATTTGATGCATTTCCATAGTAACTACCAGTCATATCATTTGGTTTGGTCTTTACTTTCCCTATGACTTTACCGATCTCGCTGTCTTCAATCATTTCTGTTTCTTTAACCTCGTAAACCTGGCCCTTCCAAACAACAAAAGGATACGCCCATGACAATGCTTGCACAGGGGAAGATATCACGAACACAAGCAATAGAGAGAACAACATGATTCTTTTCATAAGCAGCCCCCAATACTTTTACTGTAAAGCTGAGCCTGTGTTTGCATTATTTATATGTATTGCTAAGTTAATTTTTACTAATCAATGAAGATCTTCCCCGGATTAAGGATGCCGTTTGGATCGAGCGTCCTTTTTAACAGTTTCATCACTTCATAGGCCTGGCCGTGCTCAAGGCGCTGGTATTTGGTTTTCCCCAGACCGACTCCATGCTCTCCGGTACATGTCCCGCCTCTTTCCAGGGCGTAGTGGACAATTGCCTCATTTATGGAGTTCCCGTCTGTAACCTCCTGTGGGTTGTTTTTATCGATCAGGAGGAGGACGTGATAGTTGCCGTCACCGACATGGCCGACAATTGCTCCTTCTATGGAGGAGGCATCGATCAACTCCCGCGTATGGAGAATTGCTCCGGTCAATTCGGAAATCGGCAGGCTGACATCTGTGAGCATGATGCTTTTGTGGCCTGCTTTATGCTTGTAGGCGTAAAGCAGGTTATGCCTTGCCTCCCATAGCTGGTTGCGGGCCTTGGAGTCAGCTTCAAACTGGAAGCTTGTGCAGCCATGGTCCTGGACAATTTCCGAGGCAAACTCCAAGTCCTGTGCAAGTCCCGCTTCATTTCCATGGAATTCCATGAAGAGCGTCGTGCTGACTTCATAGCTTGTATCCATATACTGATTCACTTTTTCAATCGATTCAGCATCGACAAATTCAATTCGGGCAACGGGGATGCCTGCGGATAAAATAGCGACAACTGCATCGACTGCATTTTTTACAGACGGAAAAACTGCTCTTGCAGCAGTTATCGCCTCAGGTATCCCATAAACCCTCAGCGTCAATTCCGTAATGACGCCAAGCGTGCCTTCAGAACCGACGAACATCCCGTTAAGGTGTATTCCCGATGAGGATTTGGCCGAGAGCCCGCCGGTATGGATGATGTCACCATTTGCGAGGACGACTTCAAGATCCCTGACCTGGTCGCGCATGATCCCATAGCGGACGGATGTGGTGCCGCTGGCATTCGTTGCGGCCATCCCGCCAAGTGTCGCATCTGCTCCCGGATCGACAGAGAAAAATAAGCCATATTTCTTCAGCTCTTTGTTCAGCATCGTCCTCGTGACACCAGGCTGAACTTTTACAAGAAAATCATTTTCCTTGATTTCGAGAATGCTATTCATCTGGGATAAGTCGAGTGAAATACCGCCATGAACCGGAATCACGTGCCCTTCCAGGCTTGTGCCAAGCCCGAATGGCACAACCGGGATTTTGCGTTCATTGGCAAATTTCAGTATCCGGCTTACATCCTCCTTCGTCTGCGGAAAAACAACCGCGTCCGGCATGCAGGGAGTGTGTGACGACTCATCCCTGCTGTGCAGCTCCAGGATGGATTCATTCACTGATACGTTGGCGCCGCCAACAATCGACTTTAATTCTTCCAGATAGATTGCCAATTCCATCTCCCCCTTATTGATCGTTTAGGAACCTAGATATCTAGCGTAATAGGATTTTGCTTTTACCGTGTCGTTCGTGCCATGGACCAAGACCCTGCCGTCCTGAAAAATCACCATCGTGATCTCGTCATCCGGCATGAAGCGCAGCAGGAAAGGGTTGCCCTTTATCTGGCCATTGTTCTTCAGGCGATCTGCAAGCTTCTGCAAATCTGTCTTTGTTTTTTGACGCGGGTTGATCTGGATGGTGTTCCGGCCGCATAACGATGCAAAGTTAATTTGCTGTTGTGACGATCGGTCCAGAAATTCATATTGATGGTGGACGCAGGCAGGACATTCGGCATTGCGTCCATTGCTGACATCCATCTGCAGGAAGGAGCTGAACCAAATATCCATTTGCTCAAGATTTGGGTCCGTCTCGGCACCGACAAGCAGCTTGAGTGCCTCCACTGCTTCAAAAGAACCGATGATATCCGTTATCGGTGATAGGACGCCGATGCTGTCGCATGTTTCACCGAGACCTGCAGGCACGGTCGGGAACAGGCATCTGTAGCAAGGCGTTTCCCCAGGCTTGATGACCGCGAACATTCCCCGTGAGCTGACCGCGCCGCCGTATACCCATGGAATTCCATGCTTGACGGCGACATCATTGATTAAGTAGCGGGCCATGAAATTGTCCGTGCCGTCGACAATCACATCGAACCCTGAAAGCAAATCCTCCGCGTTGTCCAGCGTGAGGTCCGCGATAATAGGCTCCACTTTCACCCCGGAATTGATTTTGTTCAGCTTTTTTTCCGCCGCGATAACCTTCGGCAGGCTTTCACGCGCATCGTCCTCATCATAAAGCGTCTGGCGCTGGAGGTTGGACAGCTCGACCAGGTCACGATCGATGATCCGGACATGGCCGACTCCGGAACGGACAAGGTGGTTGGAAATGACCGTCCCAAGCGCACCCATGCCAACGATGACCGCAGAACTATTCAATAGTTTCTGCTGGCCTTCCATGCCGATGGGCTGAAATAAAATTTGCCGCGAATAACGCTCCATTTCTGTCATGAACATCCCTCATTTCTAATTCGATTATATCTTTAAATAAAGCTTTTTTTTATTAAAAATTTTAACTATACTTAATATTAAGAGGATTTCAGGACCCTCTTGGCTAATTTTATATTAAATTGAAAATGGAAGAGGTGGATTAGTTAAGATGAATCTTGGGGGATTTAAAAACAAGGAAGTTCTGGTTGATTTGACAAATGGCACTGTTGGGTACAGAAGCATCAATGAAGACGATGCAAGAAAGTACATCGGCGGACGCGGTCTTGGCGTTAAATATGTATTGGACAATGGTCCAGAGGTGGAGCCTTTATCTGAAGACAATATCCTATGTATCATGACGGGTCCTGTCACTGGCTCTCGTTCTTCGATGAGCGGACGCCTTGCGGTTGTGACAAAGTCGCCGCTTACTGGCACAGTAACTGACTCCCATATGGGCGGTTGGACGGCTGCCCGCCTTAAGTGGGCCGGAGTTGACAACATCATTTTCAAAGGCAAGAGCGACAAGCCTGTTTACCTTTACATCGAAAATGGCCAGGCAGAGGTACGCGATGCTTCAGAATTATGGGGATTAAGCACACGCGCGACTGTCCAGGCTATGAAGGACCGTTACGGCGAAGATAACCTTAGTGTAATGACAATCGGCCAGGCTGGCGAAAATGGCGTGCGCTTCGCAGGTTTCATGAACGAGCATGACCGCGCAGCTGGACGCGGCGGCACTGGTGCTGTTGCAGGCTACAAGAAATTGAAGGCGATTGTTATCAAGGCTGCTCAAAAAGGCAATATGCCTGAGCCGGCACAGAAGGATGAGTACAACCAGGCGAACAAGAAAGCCGTTAAAGCGATTCTTGAAGGCGGCTTGACTGCCCCTAACAAAGGCGGACTTTCCGTATATGGTACAAATGTACTTACAAACCTGATCAATGAAGTGGGAGCGCTTCCAACCCGCAACTCACAGTTGACTCACTGGGATGAAGCGGAAAAGCACTCCGGCGAGTGGGTAAACGAGCACCTGCTTGTAGCGAACAATACATGCCATGCTTGCCCTGTTGGCTGTAAGATCGAGGTTGAAGTTAAAGAGGGTAAATACAAGACTCGCGTTGAGAGCTTTGAGTTTGAATCTGCATGGGCTCTTGGAGCGAACAGCGGACTATCAGATTCAGAAGCAATCGCATACTTAATCGATATCTGCAATGAATATGGAATGGATACAATCGAGCTAGGGCATGCAATCTCCGTTACAATGGAAGCCTATGAAAAAGGGCTTGTTGACGAGAAGCTTGACTGGGGCGATGCTGACGGCATGATCGAGATCGCGCGCAAAATCGCGTTCCGTGAAGGCTTCGGCGGAATCCTTGCTGAAGGTCCTGCCCGCGCAACTGCTGCATGGGGCGTTCCGGAGTTCTCAATGTCCGTTAAAGGCCAGTCCATCCCGGCTTACGACCCACGCGGCATCCAGGGTATCGGCCTTGGCTACGCAACTAGCAACCGTGGTGCCTGCCACCTTCGCGGCTATACAATTGCGTCAGAAATCGCCGGCATTCCTGAGCCGACTGACCGCACTGTGGCAGAGGGCAAAGCAGAGCTTCTTAATGTATTCCAGAACCTGCTTTCATTCTCTGACTCTATGAATATCTGTAAGTTCTCTTCATTCTCTGAAAATGCCGAGCACTATGCTGAGCAATACAGCACAATGACAGGCATCCCAATGACTGCAGAGGACGTGATGCTTGCAGGCGAAAGGATCTATAACCTTGAGCGTTACTACAATAACCTTGCTGGCTTCAATAAGCGTGAGGACGACTTCCTTCCTAAGCGCTTCACTGAAGAAGGCGCATCCGGAAACAGCGCAGGCATGGTCAGCCGCATGGATATCATGCTGGAAGACTACTACAAGGTTCGCGGCTGGGTAGATGGCGTCGTTCCTGAGCAAAAGCTTCGCGAGCTAGGAATCATTGACGAGTCTGCTACTCCTGCTCCTGAACAGGTTTAATTTATGTTTCCGTGGCTGTGGCCTCGGCCCCAGTTTGGAGCATTTTATTAGAAATCTTTGCGGAAACCAGGCGATTTTGCCTGGTTTTTTGTTTTTGATGCAGAATTTTGGCAAGTTAGTGGAGAGCGGCAGGTGAACAGAGTTGAATTGAGCATTTATTTTAAAGCTCTTTTTTCGAATCTGGCGAAATCGTCGGAGCACGGGGACGTACCCAGTGCTTCCATCAATTTAAGTTTGATAGGATCACTGTGGCGGAGCATGGGAACGGATACTGAGCTACCAGCAATCTAAAAGTGATAGAATCCATGAAATTTGGGATCAAATTGACGCTTACCTTCCAATTATGTAACAGAATGATCCTTAACCTAAGCTATTGTCTGCTGGTAATGGCGCTAAAAAATTTATATCGACGATTTTGTGATTATATCGACGAAAACTGGATGGATATCGACGAATTTATTAATATATCGACGAAATATCAATTTTATCGACGAAAATCAGTAATATATCGACGAATTGGAAAAAACGCTTGATTTTTTCCAATTAAAAAAGAGACCACAGCTAATTATGCCATGGCCTCTTCTCTATCACCCGCCGACACGGGTTGTTTTATAACGGTAATTCTTAATGAGCTGTTCCAGTTCATCCGGACTATTAGCAGTAAATCGTATATGTACAGCGTTCACGACAAATGTCTTGGTGAAAGCAATCTCTTCCTCGCTCAGGATTTCCGCTTTCCAGCTATCTCCTACATAAATATATGGAAAAGAATCTGTTTGCAGCTTCCCGCCCAGCTCTTCAAAATAAGTGCCGAGATGTTTGAGGTTGATGCCTCGAAACTCCAGTATTTTATCAACCATCCCATCAGCCGCCAGCTACTGGAGGAAACAGTGCGAATTGGTCAGTATCCTTCACCAATGTTTCAAGCTCCTGATCATGGACGATATTCCGGCCATTTATATAAACATGGACGAAAGGCTTGAGTTTCCTTTCCTCATTAAAAATTTCATCATCCAAGTCTGGAAACATTTCAACCATCTTGTCCAGAACATCAATGACCCGATCTCCATCAGGCTTCACTTCGACTGTCACGCCGCCGCAAATCTGCCTGAGATTCGCAAACACCTTCACCTGCATCCAAACCGCCCCTTTCCTGCTTATCACTATAATAAAATGAAAATTCCAAAATGTCATCAGCTCTTTCTATCAAACTCGCAAAATACAATGGAGCCCTCACCTTGCCGCATTAACGCATCACACTAGTGGGGGTCTGACCCCCACCGCTTCACCGCATTACCGTGCCGGGGGTCTGACCCCCGGTGCTTTAAAGTGGTAAAGGGGTGGTTATTGTTTCTGCGAATTGTTTGATGATGGTGCGGTTTTGGTTGTCTGCCTGGGTGACGAGGTAGAATGCTCTTTGGTATGGCTCGAATTGGTCGATGATTTGGATGCGTTTGGCTTTGGCTGCTGGCTGTGCTGCCAGCCTGGAGATGAAGCTGATGCCCAGACCGGCTTCGACGGCCGCGATGACAGCTTCAGTGCTGCCCATGGATATGGCCGTTCTAATATCGGTGGGCGATATCCCGTTCACGGCCAGGTATTCCTCCATCATCTTCCTTGTTCCCGAGCCTTCTTCTCTCATCACGAATTCATATTGCTTTAAATCAGCGAATCCAGTTTCCTGCGATTCTGCCAACGGATGCCCAACAGGTGTGATCAGTACGAGAGAATCAGCAGCTATCGGCTTGCTTATCATCAGCCTGATATCTTCTTTCAGACCAATAATTCCAACATCCACCTGGTTAGCGTGGATTTTGTCCAGCACCTTCCTCGAATCCCCGATCTCAACCCTTACCTCTACCTTCGGATAAAGATTGCGGAATGTTTTGATCCATCCTGGCAGGAGGTACGTACCTGGAATTGTACTGGCTCCAACAGTCAATGTTCCGGTAAGGGTGCCCTCGAACTCCCTCAGCTCATCTTCAAGGCTAGTCCATCTTTTTGAAATATCCTTTGCAGCAGTATACACAAGCATTCCTGCAGGAGTAGGGCGAATGCCAGCCGCTCCCCTGTCGAGCAGTTCGATCCCCAAATCTTCCTCTAGGCTCTTGATTTTAAGGCTGACTGTTGGCTGAGAGCTTTTCAGTGCCGCAGCAGCTTCTGAAAAACTGTTCTTTTCCACAACCATTATGAAAGCTTCCAGTTTTTTTAGATTCATTTTTAAACTCCATTTTGTGTCCGACATGTCTACCTTCATTGTAATATGGAATGTGCCACCTAGGTAAATCAATTTTAAAAGACAGTATTTTCTAAGTAAAAAATTACATACTTTTTAGTATTGACATATTATTGTCTGAATATTATTATAGTTCATGTAAATGATTTTAGAATAATAAAATCGATGACGAGAACAAGTCCTTTATAAAAGCTGTTCCCCAGAGAGCCGGTGCTTTGCTGAAAGCCGGCGTTCAGGTTGTAAAGGCCATCATCTCTGAGATGCAAAGCTGAATTCAGTAAGCTTTTGCCGGTCCGTCCACCGTTAAAAGGAACACGTATGATGGTACGTTGATGAGAGCCGCATATTTATGCGGAATCAGGGTGGTAACGCGAGCACAACTCGTCCCTAATTTGTGGGACGAGTTTTTATTTTTCAATGGATAACATTCCGTTCCGGATTTCCTATACTCTCAGTGCCAAATAACTTTTCAGGAGGAGAAAAAGGATGGGAAGCTTAAAAGGAAGAGAAACATTAACGATCGGACTTATGCTATTTGCATTATTCTTTGGGGCAGGGAACTTGATTTTCCCTCCATTTCTAGGACAGGAAGCCGGAGCGAATTTCTGGCCGGCAATGCTTGGATTTGTTGTTACCGGGGTTGGCCTCCCGCTTTTAAGCGTAGTTGTCATCTCGATGGCAAAGGATGGAATTGCTGAGCTCGGCTCCAGGGTACACCCCGTTTTTGCAGTCGTTTTCAGTGCAGCAGTTTATTTATCGATCGGGCCATTCTTCGGAATTCCCCGCAGCGCCAATGTTGCTTTTGAAATGTCGGTAAAACCATTCCTGGGAAGCACAGGATCCAGCTCCATGATTTTGCTGGCCTTTACAATAGTGTTCTTCGCGCTTGTTTACTGGGTTTGCTTGAATCCGTCAAAAATGGTGGAACGAATCGGAGCCATTTTAACGCCTGTACTTCTGGCTGCTATCGTCCTTCTTGTACTGGGCAGCATTTTCAAACTGGACGGAGCATTAGGGCAAGTGTCTGAAAAGTATGAAGCTGCTCCATTTTTCACGGGCTTCCTCGAGGGATATCTGACGATGGATACGATTGCTGCTCTAGCTTTTGGTATAGTCGTGATTGGCGCAATCCAGCAGAAAAAATCGCTTGAACGAAAGCAGATTGTCAGGGAAACAGTGAAAGCTGGGATCATCGCCGGTGCTGGGCTTGCTTTTGTCTATGTAACCGTTGGCCTTCTTGGTGCAAAAATGGCATCTGTTGGAACTTATGATAATGGCGGAACAATTTTGACAGAAGCAGCCAAGCTGATGTTCGGCACACCGGGCATGCTGCTGCTAGGACTGATTGTAACACTTGCCTGCTTCACAACTGCGGTTGGTCTTGTTTCGGCGACAAGCCAGTTCTTCGCGAAAATGATGCCAAAGGTTTCCTACAAGACCTTTACATTGATTGTTACACTAGTCAGCCTTGTAATTGCAAACCTTGGATTGAACCAAATCATTTCGATTTCTGTTCCAGTCCTGATCGTTCTTTACCCAATAACCATAGTACTTGTCGTATTATCGTTATTTGACCGCTTCCTCAAGGGTTCAAAGGGTGTATATGTTGGTGCTGTTTTCGCAGCTGGAATGGTAAGCATCATTGATGGCCTGAAATCATTTGGCATCGAATCAGAAGCTCTTGCGTCTATGCTGAAGGCACTTCCGCTTTATGCAGAGGGACTCGGCTGGCTGCTCCCTGCTGTGATTGGCGGGATCTTGGGCCTGGCATTCGATAAACTTGTTCTAACCAGATTTGCAAGAAAGAATCTGAAGCCCGCATCTGAATAATAAAACAAGCTGTGCAGATAAGAGCTTTCTGCACAGCTTTTATTTTGAACAAAAAAGCCAGCTTGCACTTATTCAGCACAGACTGGCTTTTCCCCTTACTTATTCAATTCTTCCCACTCGGGACGCAAAATCCCCATTATGATCCGGTCATGGATTTTCCCGTCACGATTAACAGCTTGCCTCATTCTGCCTTCGATCTGGAAGCCTGCTTTTTGATAAGCACGGACCGCTCCGCCATTGTATTCAATAACGTCGAGGCCGACGCGGTGCAAGTTCAATTCATGGAAGGCATATCGCAGGATCAATTTCAGTGCATCGGAGCCATATCCTTTATTCCTGTCGCTGGCATCGCCAATTCCGATTGCCAGCATCCCTGCCCTATTATTCCACTCGATACTGTGGATGACGACAAAGCCTACCAGCCTGTCCTCCTCGATGGTCCTTAATCGGAAGTAGAAGCTGTTCGAGCTTGGTTCTCCCTCGCCTTCAAAGCTCTCCTGAGGTCTCGGCCTGGCAATATCCGTATCAACGTTGCGAAGATATTCAGGATCCTCATCCCAACTGGCGATGATTTCAGTGTCTCCGTCCCTTTTGGCTGTAAGCTTTAGAAATTGTCCGCGAAATAGATTGGTTGTCATGTTAATCTCCTATTCTTGTTAAAATTTCACCTCTTCATTTGAAAAAACCAGATTAGATATACGCAATATTCTATCCCCTTTATGGTTAATACTCATACTTTACTAGTTTATTAAAAATATGGCAATATCTCTCAAAACATAGGTTTTCGGTCTTTCCTGCAAATTATTGTCACTTCCCTTTTACCTATATACTTATCAACAGTGCTACAGTATTAAAACCGTTATTAATAAAGCAAAAAGTTTATCTCCCCTGCATAAAGGTAAAAAATCAAACAGACCATATTATCATGTGCAGATTTTATTGTATATAAGGAGGCATTTATGACTTTAAAAATTAAAATCTACTCTGATTATGTATGACCATACTGTTTCTTGGCGGAGGCTCCGCTGAAGGAAGCAATTAAAGGGAAAGATGTGGAACTGGAATGGATGCCTTTTGAATTGAGGCCATATCCAAACAAGACACTCAAACCCGAAGAGCATTATTTGCAAAGCACGTGGAAGCAGTCCGTTTATCCAATGGCGGAGCGGATGGGCATTAAGATTGTACTGCCTGATGTTTCACCTCAGCCATATACCCACATGGCTTTTGAAGGGTATCAGTTTGCAAAGGAATCAGGCAAGGGCAATGAATATAATGAGCATATCCTGAGAGCTTTTTTCCAAAGAGGGCTAGATATTGGAGATATTGAGGTGCTCACGAAACTGGCAGGTGAAATCGGGCTGGATGAATCGGAATACCGCGAAGCGCTTGAGTCTCGCAAGTATAAAGAAGCACATCAAAAAGCACTGAGTCATGCTTATAATGAAGTAGACATTGCTGCTGTTCCGACAATGGTCATTGGGAACAGGAACGTGCCGGGATTGCGGTCAAAGGAAGCGCTCGAACAAATCATCCTTGCAGAATTGGAAAAAGACAAGCCGGATGAGTCTGACGGCAATGGATTATATTGCGGTCCTGATGGCTGCTGACCAAATAGCAAAAAGGCTGCCCAATTGGACAGCCTTTTGCTATAGTTATGCTCTTTTAAATGGCCACCAGTTTGCCTCGCCGAAGTTTTTCACCAATACCGGGATGAACAATGGCAGCATGACAAACGAATACAGGAATAGGCCAACAAGCAGGATGGATGCGATCTGCAGCAGTGACAGCATGCCGGATGGCATCATCGCCGCGAATGTTCCGCCAAGGATGACGGCTGCGGAAATGATGACGGTTCCCATCTTTTTCATTGATAGGAGCATAGCTTCTGATACAGAGAGATCCTTATATTCATTGAATCGGTCCATCAAGAAAATACTGTAGTCTACGCCAAGCGCGACCAGGATGACAAAGGCAAAGAACGGAACCGCCCAGCTGATGCCTGAGTATCCAAGAAGGTTTACATAAATCGCTTCGTTGATCGCCATGGACGTATAGTATGTCAAGATCAGAGAGCCGATGATATAGATCGGCATGATCAGGGAACGGAACAGGAACACAAGGATGATGCCGATTCCCAGAAGCATCAATACGACTGTACGGGAGTAATCCTGTTCTGACATCGTATTAAGGTCGGCATTTGTGCTCGTGATACCGCCAATTGCAACTTCTGCGTTTTCAAGCTTCGTACCCTTCGTTGCCCGTTCAACAGCAGCCTTGATTTCATCCACCTGGGCAATCGCCTCATTTGAATAAGGGTTTTCTTCAAAAATAACATCCATTGTCATGACTTTGCGGTCGTCTGACATATACACATCAAAAACCTGTGCAAAATCTTCATTTTCCAGTGCGTCTTCAGGCAGGTAAATGCTGTTCGCATTTGATTCTGACAAGCCGGCAAGGTAATCTTGCGCTGAACCTAGACCCTCTGATACCTGGTTCAAGCCATCAGCACTCTGGCCCAATCCGTCCGTCAGCTGGCTCAATTGGCCGCCAAGACCGCCGAAACCTGCAAGAAGCTGCTGCTGGCCAGCGTTTATGCCATTCAATCCATTCGTCAATTTAGGGAAGTTGTCAACAATCTGTCCCTGACCGTTTGCCAGCTGATCCAGGCCTTTTTGCTGCTGGTCGATACCGTCGATTAGCTTCTGGAGGCCAGGGGCAAACTCTTCTTGTTTGGCAAGTATTTGGCCAAAACCGCTATTCGCTTCATCCATACCTGAAATGATTCCCGTTAGGTATTTATTGATCTCGTCAATTCCGCCTGAAGCTTCCCCTACTTTTCCTTGAAGAACAACGAGGCCACCTTTCAATGCTTGATACTGTGTATCGGTTTTCAAAGTACCATCCCGAGCTTCCAAATAAGCAAATAAATTATTATTTGTTTCCTCTAATTTTTTCGATAGCTCAGTCAGACCTTCACTGACACCAGCATATTGACTATTTAATGCTGTCAAACCGCTGCTAGCTTGAACATAACCTTCTTGCAGCTTTTTGTAATTGCTTAAAAGCTGTTCCGCCCCGGCCTTCGCCTCTGCCAATCCAGCCTTGATCTGGTCAGACCCTGCCGAGCCCTGGCGGATGCCGTTTTCGATTTTCGCAAGGTTCGTCTGGATTTCTCCTAAACCTGACTTGATTTCAGTTGTACCAGTAATCAATTGATTGATGCCGTCAGCAGCACCAGTTAATTCAGGCTCTGATTTTGACAGCTCACTCTCCGCTTCCTGGAGGCCTTCGCTGATTTTTTCAAGACCTTCCTTTCCTTCTCCAAGGCCGGACTCCAATGTTTCAGCCTGCTTGGATACGAAGAAGTCTTCAATTGGTTCGCCAGTCGGCCTTGTCACTGAACGGACATTTTCGACCAGGTCAACCTTCTCCAGCTCCTGGCTGATTTTTTCCGCCAGTTCGATGTATTCTGCTGAATCCATTCTTTCATCGTTTTTCAAAATGACCTGTGTCGGCATCGATTCACCAGGACCAAAGCTGTCGGCAATCGCATTAAAGGCTTTGATTGAATTTACATCATCGCCGATTTCATCCAATGAGTTGTAGCTGAGCTTTCCATCATAGGCAACGAGGAATGGAACACAAACGGCTGCGACAATCAGTAATGAAACCAATGGACGTGCTAGCGAGAAGCTGCCAACCACTCCCCACAATTTGCTTTCGCCGTGCTCAGCACTGCTTTTCGATGGCCAGAAAATCTTTTGGCCCAAAACCGCCATGAAAAATGGCACAATCGTGAATAGTCCAAGCAATAGGAACGCTACGCCAATCGCTACGGCTGCAGCGGATTGATACAGGATAAACTGCGAGAAGCCAATCGCAGCGAAACCGATCATTACGGCAATTCCGCTGAAAAATACTGTACGGCCGGCATTTTTATAAGTAGCAACGATCGCTGCCCCTACGCTTTCATGATGCGCCAGTTCTTCTTTAAAACGGCTTAACAGCAAGATGCAGTAGTCTGTTCCGATCCCGAACAGTACGGCAACAAGGAATATCTGTGTGTAATTCGATAATGGGAAATCCATTTTATCAACGAGGACAGCCACTACCGATTGCGAAACAAGGTACGCAAAACCAACTGTCACAAGCGGTATGATTGGCGCGATAATTGACCTGAACACAAGCAGCAGGACGACAAGGATAAAGACGACGGTAATTCCCTCTGTCTTTTTGACACCCTCTTGGGAGCTGTTCATCAAGTCCTCATTGATCAGCCACTGGCTTGTGTAGTAATGGTCGACTTTCACATCTTCGATCGCTTCGTACAGAAGCTTGCTTACTTCCTCAGGTTCACGGTCGTTCCAGCTGACGGTCACCTGTGACAAGATTGATTTTCCATCCTCTGAAACGAGCTGGTCCTTCAGGCTCTCTTCGTTAAAATGAGTCAGAATGTCTGTGATCCCGATCTCTTCACTCTTTTTTTCAAGCTCGCGAATCGCTTTTTCTGCTTGATTTATTTCATCCTGGGTCAGTTTTTTCTCACTATGGAAGACAAGGGCGACACTTGTTTCATCTCCGCCGCCTTCCTGCTTCCGGACATCGTCCATGATTTTGCCGGCAAGAGTGGATGAATATTCGTCAGGCACGGTAATCTGCCCTTTTTCACGAACCAAATCGGCCATGTTCGGTGCTGCCATAAAGAGTCCGACAGCTGCCAAAATCCATACGATGATCACAAACCATTTCTGTTTAATGATAAAGTTCACGTTTATTCCACCTTACTCTTTCTTTCTAGTAAAATTTCGTTCAGTTTTTCATAGGTATTCAGGAATTGAAGGATTTCACTCTGATCGAACCGGGTGATAAAAGATTCAACCAGATCCTGAATTTTTTCCTCCGTTTCCTGGAACAGCGCTCTTCCCTTGTCAGTCATCGTCAAATACACAACACGGCGGTCATTCTCATCGCGCGTTCGCTGGATCAGCCCCTTTTCCCACATCCGGGTAATGATGGCGGTAATCGCGCTTTTTTTGACATCAAAAACTTCAGCGAGCTCAGAGGATGTGCAGGTTTCAACCTTGTTGATGTATCTCAATGTGTAGTGCTGGTCATTTGTCAGGTCTGAACTGATCTGTTCTTTCACGAGTCCTTCGGCAATCTTATTTACGGAAAAGGAAAGATTGATATAATGGTCGACCATTTCCTTGATTGATTTTTCACACATATTTATATATTCACCCCTTCACAAACTTATTCTCTTGTTTAACTGTTCAACTGTTTAACTATTAACCTTTTTAACTTTAATACTGTTGGTTTTAACTGTCAATATATTTGAAAATAAAAATAGACTGCCGTTTTCAGGCAGCCGCAGCTGTTTAAAAGGTATTATAGATATTCTCACATTCTTCCCCAGTCGGTTCGTAAAAGCAATGAAGCTTGAAACGCCCTGCAAGCGGCTGATTGTACCATGTTGGCGGGCATTCGCCGGGTGGACGGAAATACCACAGGCTGAATTTTGACGGCCAGATTCGTTCTCCTTTTACCGCCCGCCTTGCCAGCCTCTTTTCAACTTCTCTTGCCCGCTGGTAAAAATAACCCTTCTGCACAGCCTCGAAGGCGTGTTCCTGATAAACCATTTGCGGAATCGTCCTTAAATTTTTGAAATCCGAGCAATTGCCCCTGATCCGGTTGATTCCGACGTTGCCGACCATCAGCATCCCCTGCTGGCCCTCACCCTCAGCCTCCGCCCGCAACAGCCGCGCCAGCAAATCGATATCTGCTTCTGTATGCTTTACTACTGCCATGGCATAACCTCCACCAGTTTATTGTTCATATCCCGTAAACCTTTTTAAGGAAAAACAGTTCCAGGCAAAGACAATATCATTACATCTTATTTTTCGCTGGCTTGGGCTATACCCGGGTTTCTGGCTGTTTTAAGTTTCATTCTAAGACCGCGCTTGCCCTTCTTTTACAGTGATTGGCAATTTGATATCAACAGCTTCGTAGCCATGCAGGCTGTCCACTGGCATCCTCGGCACGAACATCTAGGCAAGAGTACGCATATAGTACCTCAAAGACGTAATAAGGATGAAAAAACATGTCAATTACGATCAACTTGTTTTATTTCAAAGTGAACAGTATCTCAGGAAACGGTTCGATCACAATAGGTCCCGGAACCCATAACAGCCATACTGCCAATGATAAATCACAAGGTATCAATTCTTCTTATGGAGATACGTCCCCGGCAGAAGCGTTGATGGATAATGTCTATATAGATCCTGATGTAAATGATCAAGCTGCAATTGCAACTGCTGATTCCACTTATCAAGGAGTTCCACTATTACCACGCGATGAACCAATCCTATAGATGCAGAGTTTTCGGATTTCTGAATTCTTGAGTAATGTAGTCAGCTTCACAAATAAATATAAGGAGTTTTTCTATGCCTTATCAAATTAATATCTTTAATATCAAGGTAAACGGGATTGCGAATAACGGGAATGTTGATGTAGGGCCTACCGTCCATAACAGTCATACTGCCAACAGCAAAAATTTCGGAGTCAATTTTTCCCTGGGTGATTTTGCGCCAGCATCTTCATTGCTGAATACAGGTGTTTTTGATCCAGACTTTAGCGATCAGGACCAAATCGCCAACCCTTCAATTCCGGTAGCCAACCAGATATAAGTCGTATGTGTAAGAATGGAGGGCAGTCATGGATATTGATAAAATAAGAAATTGGATTGAATTGACTGGCCAATATCAGAAAAATGATTTTTGGAGAAATCTTTTCAGCCATTCGCTGCCTGAAAAAGTAATAAAGGCAGACGATGCCTTCCCTTTATATGATATTTACCAGAATCAATCTTCGGTTTGTATCATCATCGAACTCCCCGGCATCAATCGGGATGATCTTTCCATATCCTTAAGGCAGAAATCCGCCTTAGTGGTCAAAGGCAAAACAGTTCCATTTTTCCCGGCGGATATGGAAGTGAAAAAAGAACGGTACTATGGTGATTTTGAGCGAGTCATCCCGCTCCCTGAGCCGACAGACTCTGCTTCGATTCAAGTCAATTTCTTCGATGGACTTGTTCAGGTATCCTATCCAAGGAAAGACGGGAATCAGGTTCCACCCGAATATGATGAAAGGCTTTTTTAACAGAGATCCGCTATTGGACTCTGTTTTTGTATGTGGACAAACCAATATTAAATGCATGAAGACCATCCTCAGGGTGATATTTTTGCCTGGATGGTCCTAAGAACCTTTATTAAGACCATCCTCGCGGGATTTTTTTGTCTGGATGGTCCTAAGAACCTTTATTAAGACCTTCCTCGGGGTGGTTTCTTTGCCTGGATGGTCCTAAGAACCCTTATTAAGACCATCCTCGGGGTGGTTTCTTTGTCTGGATGGTCCTAAGAACCCTTATTAAGACCATCCTCGGGCGATTTTTTTGCTTGTATGGTCATAAGAACTGTTATAAAGCCGTTTCTTCTATGCTTAAAAAATGCCGGTTACCTGTTTTACTGAAAACATTTAATGAACATCAAGACATATTCCTTTTTTAAATTCAGTCATTTTAAAATCGTAATAATTTACCTTTATTGGAAATCTTTCTTGTATTCCACTTTGTTTTTCAGCGAATTTACAGGGGTAAAAACAATCTGTAGGCTGATAATCAACTTGGATAGAGGAGGTAAAATCATGGCACAGAAAAACGATAATGGAATGGAACGCGAGGATTACTTCAAGGACCGCGCTGGGACGGATGACGCGAGATTCCATGCCGTGCCTCACGACGATGAGGGCTGGGCTGTTAAAAAAGAAGGACAAGATGATCCTGAATTCACAACCGACTCAAGGTCAGATGCTGTGAACGAAGCGAAAAGGCTGGCCGAAGAGGCTGGGACAATGGCTTATATCCATGATGAGGATGGCAAAATCGAAGAGCAATTCAATTATAGCGAGTAATAAGAGGAAAGCCTTGCAGGAAATAATCTGCAAGGCTTTTTCTTTTGATTATGCTTTTAAAACATCGTGGTCAACATAGCGTTCGCCGTTCAATTCACTGATAACGTTAATCGCGACCTTTGCGCCATCACCAGCCGTGATGATGGTGTGCATGCTGACGCCAGCGCATGTTCCTGCAGCCCAAACGCCATCCACATTCGTCTTGCCAGCAGCATCGACGTCAAAAATAGTCTTGATTCTTGGCTCTGTACCATCCTTCGTTGCAAGGCCGGATGCTTCAGCCACATCTGTCATCATGCCTGTTGCCAGGATGACATGCTTCGCTTCGTACTCGCCGTTTTCTGTAGCGACCTTGACACCGCTTTCAGTCTTGCTTACAGATGTCACAGTCGTTTCAACAAACTTAGCACCAAATTTCTTCGCCTGGCTGATGCCTGTCTCAACAAGATCAGGACCAGTTACTTCAGAAACGCCATAATGATTTTCAACCCACGCACGCTTCGTTACGCTTTTGTTGCTGTCGAGAACGACTGTTTTCTTGCCTGCCTTAGCCGTAAAAATCGCTGCGCTGCCGCCAGCTGGGCCAGCACCGATAATAACTACATCATACATTGGTAAATACCTCCTTTAATTCAATACATTTCTATCATACCAAATATTAATTCTATAGACTAAATATTTTAAACTAGGACTTTAGCTATAAAAATAGTCTGTTGATTTCCGTTCCAGGCGCTTCGCTTTCCGCGGGGCGTCAAGTGAGCCTCCTCGTCGCTTTGCTCCTGCGGGGTCTCACCTTGGCCGCTGATCCCGCAGGACTTTGAATAGCTTCCTCGAACCTACCCACGCACGATGGAAATGCGGCAGCATTTTCGGAGGAGTCTACGCGCCTGGAACGAAGAGCAACAGGGGTTTAAATAATTTGTTAGTAAATTAATTTGGATACAAAAAAACTTACCCTATTAGGTTACCATCATCAATCTACTTTTATCCGCGGATCGACTGCGCCGTACAATATATCCGCGATCAGGTTGCCGATGATGGTGATTGTCGAAAAGAGCATGGTCAAGTTCATGACCATCGCAAAATCCCTCATATTGATGGATTTGATAAATAGCTGGCCAAGGCCGGGATAGGTGAAAATCGTTTCCACAATAATTGCGCCATTCACGATATTCACCATATCGATTCCAAAGTATGTGATAACTGGAATCAATGAATTTTTTAAAATATGGATGTTGTAGATTCTTTTTTCCGATATGCCGATCGCTCTTGCTGTGCGGACATATTCCTTCTGGCTGTTGTCGACAATATCATCCCTGAGAAATTGTGTATAGGTAGCCGTTCCCACTACTCCAAGGACACAGGCAGGCAAAATCAGGTGGTGCAGCCGATCGAGCCAATATTCGAGGGTCCCCTCTGGCACGGTGATATCGACAGATCCATTTGAAGGAAACCAGTTCAGTTCAAAGGAAAAGAGATATATAGAATATACCGCCACGACAATCATCGGCAGTGACAGGCCTGTATAATTAACGCCGCTAATGAACCGATCTCCGAGGGAATTCGGGTTCCGGCCGGCGTACCGTCCCATGAAAAATGAGAGAACATAGGTAATCAGTAAAGAAGCAATCCCCAGCACCAGTGTGTTCTGCATCTTTTCATTCAGGACGACAGCCACGTCCACACGATAATACGAAGACTTCCCCAATTCCCCTGTTAAAAACTGAACGATCCACTTTTTATATTCCATCCAAATGAATCCCAGGTCAAAATCGGTACCCATAACGCCTGGCATCATCATGAACAGAAAAAAAATAACCATAGAGGTCAAGGCTAGGCTTGGTATAGCGAGCAGTATTCTTTTAATAATATAGATAAAAATCTTCATGGCCGACCCCTTCAAGAAACCTGCTTCATTACTATTTTTATAAGTACAAACCTTAATCCTCAGATGCTTCCCGCTTTATTTTACCTAAAAAATCCATATTTTCATATATAAGTTTTTCCTGGTTACTGCTGTCCTATGGGAATAAAAGGGAAACAATGCCAGAAGTGTTTCGCCATACGAAAAAAGGGTATTAACCTGCTAAGCAGCTTGCTTAGTTGCTTGGTTACTAGCTAAATTTTTCAACTTCAAGCGAAAATGGAGGAAAACGATGATACGGCTTCAGAATGTATCTAAAAAGTATAACGACGGGTTTCAAGCATTGAAACAGATAGATCTTGAGCTCGAGGCAGGAAAAATCCACGCCATTATCGGTCCGAGCGGCTGCGGCAAATCAACGACCATGAAGCTGATCAACCGCCTGATCACTCCCACCGGTGGCAAAGTGTATATCAATAATGAAGATATATCAAAAACAGATGCTGTCCAGCTGCGCCGCAGAATCGGCTATGTCATCCAAAACATTGGCCTTTTTCCGCATATGTCGATTGCAGATAATGTTGCAGCAGTTCCAAGACTCTTAAAATGGGATGAACAGAAAATCCAGAAAAAAGTAGATGAACTGCTTTCCATGGTGCATTTAGATCCGGAAATTTACCGTAATCGAAAGCCGAAAGAGCTGAGCGGCGGCCAGCAGCAGCGTGTAGGAGTCGTTCGCGCCCTGGCAGCTGAACCTGAAATTATTTTGATGGATGAACCTTTTAGTGCCCTCGATCCAATCAGCCGGGAACAGCTTCAAAATGAACTTGTCAATGTACAAGAGGAGCTGAAGAAAACAATCGTCTTCGTTACGCATGATATGGATGAAGCCATCAAGATTGCTGATAATATCGTACTGATGAAAGACGGCGAGGTCGTGCAGGTTGGTTCTCCAGATTATATTCTAAGGCACCCGGCAAATGATTTCGTCAAAGAGTTTATCGGAAAAGATAGATTAAGAGAGCAGCAGGATATACCAACAGTCAAGGAAGTAATGACAGATAATCCGGCGACCGCCTACCCTGAACGCGGGCTGGCTGCTGCCTTAAAGCTGATGGAACAAAGGAAGGTAGACTCCCTTATTGTCATCGACCAAAAACGAAAGCTGCTAGGCTATGCACCTATTTTAAATGTTCTGGGCCAATACCGGGACGAATCAAAAACATTGGGAGATGTGATGCTCCCATTCAACTATACGGTCCAGCCTGACATTCCTTTTACCGTCGCGCTCGAATATATGAGTGAGCATAATCTCCCATATGTACCTGTTGTGACTCCGGAACAAAAATTAGTTGGAATCGTTACCAGAGGCAGCATGGTGCGGTTAATGGCCGAAGTCTTCCCGATTGAAGAGATTTTTCCCAGTGAACATGAGGTGGTTTAATTGACGCTGATCCAGGACTATTTTGATTTTTTGCAGCAGCGCCTGCCAGATATTTTGGCCCGCTCAGGTGAACATCTTCTCATCGTCGCAGTGGCTGTTACCCTTGGATGCCTTGTTGCGATAACGACAGGGATCCTTCTTACTCGCATAAAAGAAGGAACGCTCACTAGCTTCGTATTCGGAATCGTAAATGTTTTTCAGACAATCCCGACCATCGCCCTGCTTGCGATGCTGATTCCCCTTTTGGGAATCGGCTTGACGCCGGCTATTTTTGCCCTATTCCTCTATTCCCTGCTTCCTTTATTGCGCAATACGTACGCAGGAATTAAAGAGGTGGATGCAGGTATCGTCGAATCTGCAAGAGGAATCGGGTATAGTCCGATGATGCGATTATGGAAAATTGAATTGCCTCTGGCATTTCCGTTCATACTCTCAGGAATACGGCTGACAACTGTCTATATCATAAGCTGGACTACACTTGCCGCACTCATCGGGGCAGGAGGATTGGGAGATTTAATTATCGCCGGCATGGCAAACAACAATAATTTCCTGATTTTTACCGGTACCGTAAGTGCGATTGTGCTGGCACTGATTGTGGACATCACGCTCGGATTCCTGGCACGCAAAAATAAACAGCTAACCCTTTAGATCAAATATAAATAATGGGAGAAGATTATGCCGAAAGCTATTACCATTCTTACTGCATTTATGGTGGCGCTGCTTTTATCCCTTTCTGGGTGCAGCTCAAAGGATACAATCAAAATAGGAGCAGCAACCTACACTGAAACAAAGATAATGGCAGCCATCTATAAAGAATTAATCGAAGATCGCACAGATTTAAAAGTAGATATTATCCCTGACCTGCTGTCCAACTCAATGATTATAAAAGCCATGGACCGGGATGATATTGATATGTCATTAATGTATTCCGGAGTTGTTTTTAATAATTTTTTCCCTGTAAAACAAAGCACAGACCGGGAAGCAGTCTTAAAGCAGGCCCAGGAGGGTTTTGACCGCTATTATGATTTTAAATGGTTCGATCCGCTGGGATTTGAAAATACGTATGCACTTACTGTCAGAGAAGATGTAGCAAAGGAAAAGAACCTGAAGAATGTCTCCGATTTGCAAAAATATCAGTCAGATATGGAGTTTGGTGTTGATTCATCGTGGATGGAACGGAAACAGGACGGCTATCCAGCCTTTATAAAGCACTATCACTTTGATTTCCAAAAAGCTTATTCCATGGATATCAACCTGGTCTATGAAGCGGTTGCCAATAAGAGGGTTGATGTAGTCCTAGCCTATTCTACAGACCCAAGGCTTTTAGAATACAACCTGAAAACATTGAAGGATGACAAGCGTTTCTTCCCTCCTTATGATGCTTCAATGGTGGCAAGAAATGAGATATTGGAGGAACATCCCGAATTAACAGATATTATTGAGGAGCTTACAGGTAAAATTGATGAGCAAACCATAACTGGGCTTAATTATGAGGTGGATATAAATAATAGAAGTGAACGGGATGTAGCAAGGGAATTTTTACAAAAAGAAGGCCTCCTTAAAAAATAGCTGGAGTGAAAAAAATGACATTCATAAAGGAATTATTTATCTATATAAAAGATAATGCTGATTTGCTGTTGGTGTATACTGGACAGCATTTGCTCATGGTCGTCTTCGGGGTGGCAGCGGCCTTGATTGCCGGCACCTTGCTTGGCATCCTCTGCAATCGATACCCGAAGGCAGCTCCCGTTATCCTGTCTGCTGCCAACATTATTCAGATCATCCCGAGTTTAGCATTACTCGCATTGCTGATGCTCTATTTTGGCCTGGGATTCTATACGGTTGTCGCGGCACTCTTTTTATACTCGCTTTTGCCTATCATCCGCAATACTTATGTCGGCCTCCAGCAGGTTGATTCATCCATTACGGAAGCCGGTCATGGGATCGGGATGACCTATTGGCAGCTTTTAATGAAAGTACATCTGCCGATGGCAATGCCGTTTATCATGGCTGGCTTGCGGATCGCAGCAGTCATCGCAGTCGGGGTTGCGACACTCGCACCTTTTGTAGGCGGCGATGGACTGGGACGCGAAATATTTTCCGGCCTCAACTCAAGGAACGATGTCCGGATTTTCGTCGGAGCAATCCCGGCCTCCCTGCTTGCCATTATCGCAGATTTTAGTTTGGGTACCATGGAAAGAAGATTCAAGCTTTAATCTAAAAAACCCTGTAAGCCGACACTTCAAAATGTCCTCTTTACAGGGTTTTTAAATGTAAAATTATCACTGCCTTAGAAGCCAGCTTCATTCTGCTTATTGTTTACGAATCGGAAGGATGGTGTGGTCACCTGCTGGTCTTTTTTCTGAGGCTCCTTCTCCTTCTCCTGCTTCGCTTTTCTTTTACCGAAGAAATCCATATTTTCATATACTAAGTGACCTTCCAGTTCCTTTTTCATCATGTTCGTGCTGGCAATCAGGATAAAGAAAAAGAACATCGTACTGAGCACGATCCATGGGTATTGAATCATGACCTTGAAGTTTTGGCCAATCAGGCCTCCCCATTCGTTTGAAAGTGTCTCAGGCGGCGGCACTCCGTCATCCGCTGTAAAAATCCCTCCCTTTGTCTGCCCTCCCAGATAAGCCTTGAAAATGCCCAGATGCATGAGCATGACCAGGGTGCTGTAAAGCTGCTGGACAAACATCAGCAGTCCAATCGATTTCAGAAACGGCCATATGTGCTTTTTCAAGACGTGAATCCGGCTTGCGCCCAATAAATAGGATGACAGCACGTAGGACTTCTTTTGAATTTCCTCCAAATAATCAATCGTCAGCAGGACAATCGCCGGAAAAGCAATGATTGTCAGCACACCGATTTGATAGCTGGCAACGATCCAGACCGGGACTCCGGTGTAGCTGTCGATGAAGGGCGACATCATGAAAATGGCGATGATCAGTGATGGCACAAAGCGGAAGCCCAGGAATAGGTCCTTGAAATAAATTTTTAGCTTTGGAAGGTACAGTGCAATGATTATTCCGGTCGATACCCCGGCTAACACTCTTAAAACCGTAATGATAAACGCTGCAGCAATCGTGAACTTTGCTCCATAAAGATGAATATAGATCATATCCTGGCCATTCCGGTCAGTGCCCAGCAGGTGGTCTGGTGTCGGCGGGGTTGGAGCTTTGGCGATTAAGTCACCCTGTTCATTATAAATATAGAACTCCTCATTATAATCCTCATCCCCGTATAGCGGATAAAGGATACTTGCGATTAACAGGCCGAGTATCAATGAGAAACCGAGGAGAGTTTTTGTATAACTTTTCATAACTGGATCTCTTCCTTTCCCCGGTAAAAACGGGCTGTTACCCGGGCAAGTATATCAACGAGCAGGATTGGCACGGCCATTAGCAGGCAAAAGATGATAACTGCAGGTGCTTCCTTTGTAAAAATATTATCCAGATCCTTAGTAAATCCTTGCATCGCAAAGATGTATTCAATTAAGACAAGATTTGAAAGCAGGACCCAGATGAGTGTTCTTAACTGGATGATTGCCAGCGGAAAAATGTTGCGCAGGATATGTTTTAAAAAAATCGTCAGGTTATGCAGTCCCTTCGACTTCGCAAAAATGATATAATCCTTCTCCCATTCCTCTTCAATCTGCTTGATCAGAAATTGCGCCATGAAAAAGGATGGCAGCAGCGAGACAGCCAGCACTGGCATGATATACGATTTTTCGCTCAATCCGTAAAGACGGAACAGTTTGATTCCCGTCTCTTTGTACAAATAGATTACGAGAAACTGCAGCACGAAAATGATTAATAGATCCGGAATTGCTTCACTGAAATTGATAATATCCTTCACCCATGACTGGAATTTACGTGGCATAATGACGAAGAAAGCAGTTAATAGAATCCCGCCCAGAATCATCGCCAGCAAGGAAAGCCCCAGTATCTCAAGTGTATAAAGGTAACGCTCCGCAATGCTTGAAGTGGACCATTGCAGGATGACCGGCTCCAGGTCAAACCGAACTATTTGCCCGGCCACATCCCCAAGCGACTGGATAAAAAATTCCGGTCCGTAGAGCAGCCTTCTGCCTTCCACATAGAACAGCCGTGGAATCGATAAAAATAAAACCACTCCTCCAAGCAGACAGGCCGCTCTGATCAGATAATGAATGAAACGCTTCATCGAGCCCTCCCCTCCGTCTAATGCATGACAGATTTATTTTCTTTTTAAACGGAGGATATAGGGAGATTGTTACAAAGTTTTTAAAAAGGCTCTTTTCTAATACTTTGTTGCTATTATATACATTTGAAAGAAAACTCCCATTTTCTAAAGGGTAACCAAATGTTTTTCTAATTAAGGCTTTATAATAAAATGCTGTTGATTTCCGTTCCAGGCGCTTCGCTTTCCTCGGGGCGTGCGGTGAGCCTCCTCGTCGCTGGGCTCCTGCGGGGTAAAATGGCCCCTTCATTCGGGCCATTTCTACCTAGGTCTCACCTGTCCCGCTGCATCCCGAAGGAGTCAGCGCGCCTGGAACGAAGAGCAACAGGATCTTTATTCAACATTGGTGAAAGCAACAATCTTTGCGGAAACAGTCTTTAAAAAACAGAAAAAAGCCAGCCATGATAAAAATGGCTGGCTTAGTTGCTTTTCATCCCTGCTGCTGATATAGAAGTGCCTGGGCAATGCCCACAAAATACTCGGATTCCCTGATGATATGGTCCAAAACGACTTTTACCGTCGGATTCTCCTTTGCCGCCTGGCTTTCGGCTTTGATTTCCTCCAGCAGCTGGATAAATTCAAGACTCTGTTTCATATAATACTGTGTCAGCTTCAAGACATGCTGATACAGCTGGGCAGGTATGTAATTGCCTGTTCTTACCCTGGTTTCGATGAAGCGCAGCACTTGATGCCGAGTCTCTCCAAGGACTTTCTCCCAATTTTTAAGGGCATCCACATAGTTCGTTTCCAAACCGGGTGCGAGCTCCCTGATGACAACGGTGTGCTCTTCCTCCTGATGCTTCCAGAATTCAGCCTCATCCAGAATCCGCAAGGGCATTTGCTGTCCATAATAATATTGCATGTTCTCTCCCCCTCCAATTATAATTGTTTCAAATGTATGATTTTTCCGATTTGGATATGCCTGATTCGAATATGTTAGAGATAAACGAAAAAGTTTCATAGATTGGAGGCGTCTTATGGGAGCTTTTTTTGAACCTGGTACGGAGCATGTCTTTCAGCTTTTCTCAAAAACTCACCTGCTGACGCTTGGCGTTTTCTTCGCTTTGATTCTTGCTATGTTCTTGCTGCGGAAACCGTTAAGAGAAGCATATGTGAATCTGGCTTCAAGGATTGGTCTGTTTCTTATTCTGATTATTTCTGAAGTCAGCCTTCAGGTTTGGCTTTGGTGGAGCGGCTACTGGACATACCAGCATGCATTACCGCTGCATCTCAGCAGCATCTCCCTGATTCTTTCTGCCGTTCTGCTTTTAACGAAAAGCTACCAGCTATTTGAGTTTACCTACTTTGTTGGTGTCGGCAGCGCTTTGCAGGCGATGATCACGCCTGATATCAGCCTTTATACATTTCCGCATTACCGGTATATCCATTTCTTTGTTTCCCATGGCGGGACCGTCGCCGCGAACCTGTTCATGGTTTTCGTTGAAGGCTACAGGCCGGAATTCAGGTCTGTATGGAAGGCTTTTTTATGGCTGAATGTTTATACAGCGCTGATTTTTATCGTGAACTTTTTGATTGAGGGAAACTACATGTACGTCTCAGAAAAGCCTGTAAATCCTTCGATCATTGATTATCTTGGACCATGGCCTTGGTATATCCTGTCGCTGGAGGCCATTGCGCTCCTGACATTTTTTATTCTGTACCTGCCCTTTGTTATTTTGAATAAAAAGAAATGAAGAAGCATTGCTCCAAGGCGAGGAGTAATGCTTCTTCATTTCGTTAAATATTGTTTTGCCTAAGGTGGCTGTTTTGCCCAGCTGCATATGTTTAAAAGAGTTCAGTAAAATCAGCAATCAAGCAGCTTATTTAATTGCTTCCTCATAATATAAATGTGGTACCTTTTGTTCGGCTTCTCTTTTGGCCTTTGGCCCTTGATTCTCTGGACGGACGATATCATAGACAGCTGTACCTACGATTTCTGCCACATCCTGCAGTTTTTCTTTGCTGATTTTATCAATCGTATCTTCTGGAGTATGGTACCATGGCTCCAGCGGTCTATGGATAAACGAACCTGATGCGATGCCTCCTTCATAGAATGACACATGGTCACTGCTGCCGCCTGGCTGGATCGGTGTAGCTTCTCCATTCAAGCGTTCACTGGAAGCCTGAGCTGTTTGAGAAACGATGTTTTGGTTGCCATCAACTGTATTGATAACCAAATCTCCAGCATCCCTGCTGCCTACCATGTCCATATTGAAGTAACCTACAAAGCGGTCCTTTTCCTCCTCAGATAGTTGGCTAACGTAATAACGTGAACCAATCAATCCCAGTTCCTCAGCACCAAATGTAATAAAGCGCATTTCCTTATTTGTCGGCAAATCCTTCATGATACGGGCAAGCTCAAGCGTCATTGCTGTACCTGATGCATCATCATTTGCACCGGGCGCTCCCGGAACTGAATCATGATGGGCACCTAATGCAAGGATTCCGTCCTCTGCTTTGTTTTTATTCGTAGGTGCTTTTGTGGCAATGACATTATAAGAAGTCCTCATTCCGCCCTCTGCACCCTCAATGTTAATGGCAGCTTTGAGAGCTTCACCATTGTTCAGCTTGTCCAATAATGCTTTTCCAGCATCCTGGGTAATGCTGACAGCCGGTACATAGGCATCATTTGGCACTCCAAATGTACCGTTTAAATCCCCTGGTGCATTGTTAAAAATGATCACCCCTGCTGCACCGTTTGCTGCTGCGTTCAGGACTTTATCAGCAAAAGAAATCGCTCCACGCTCTATTAAAGCAATTTTGCCTGTCACATCTTTGCCCGCAAAATCTCCAGTTTGCCCCAATCCTGCATATACCAATTCACCTGAAGCCGTTCCATCCATCCCATATGTGAAGGATCTCGGCTTAATTTCACCGGAATAACCATCTACTGTAAGTTCGACTGTGTGCGGTGCTGTATATCCGTAAAATGTGAATTCCTGAAGCTCCGTTTTATAACCGTATGACTCGAATTGCTCTTTTATATACTGAATCGCACTATGCTCTGCTTCTGTACCGGCAACACGGGGTGTTCTTGAAAGATATTCAATGTTATTGTAGATATTTTCAACATTAATTTTGTCCAGTACCTTGTTGTCAAAAACATTGAATGGCTGAACCTGTTTCGAAGTTTCCGCTGGCTTCGCGTAAATGGCCTGTGCTCCAAAGGAACTAACTGCTAGACCTGCTGCTAATGCGATTGATAGATAAGGCTTCGTATTCATACATTACCTCCCGGATTAGTAAAATAGTTATCCAGGATAAATAATATAATATTCTAAAAATACAAACTAGTTAATTAACTACTGTTTTTTCTAGGTAAAAAGGACATTTTTTTCACAACATTTCATTAAAATAGGCACTATTTCTCAGATAATCTTAAAAAAGAAAAGGGATGGAACCTGATGGCTCCATCCCTATATAATCTTTTATACTCCTTTGAATGCCAATCGATATATTTCTGCCAGTTCTGATACCAATGGAAGCTTAGGGTTGGCTGTTGTGCACTGGTCTTCGAATGCACGGTCGGCAAGCTGGTCGACCTTGGCTTCAAATTCAGCTTTTTCAACACCATTTGCTTCGATGCTCATCGGTATATCCATTTCTCGCGCAAGATTGATGATCGCCTGAACGAGGCTTTCAACACCTTCTTCCGTGTTGCGGCATGGAAGACCGAGGATGCGGGCAATTTCCGCATAGCGCTGGTCGGCAACGAAGTTTTCGTATTTAGGGAATGCTGTGAATTTCTTTGGTTTTGTCGCATTATACCTAATGACATGCGGCATCAGGATGGTATTTGAGCGCCCGTGGGCGATATGGAATTCTGCACCAAGCTTATGCGCAAGACTGTGGTTGATTCCCAGGAAAGCATTCGCGAACGCCATGCCGGCAATCGTCGAAGCATTATGCACCTTCTCGCGCGCGACCTCATCCTGGCCGTTACGGTATGCTCTTGGCAAATACTCAAATACAAGCTGGATCGCTTTGATGGCAAGGCCATCTGTGTAGTCATTTGCCATGCAGCTGACATATGCCTCAATGGCATGTGTCAATACATCCATTCCGGTATCGGCAGTAATATGCTTTGGCACCGTCATGACAAATTGCGGGTCGACAATGGCCACATCAGGTGTCAGCTCGTAGTCTGCGAGCGGATATTTGATGTTTGCCTTTTTATCGGTAATGACCGAGAAGGATGTGACTTCAGACCCGGTACCAGAAGTTGTCGGGATCGCAACGAATTGCGCTTTGCGGCCTAGTTCTGGATATTTGACAATCCGCTTACGAATATCAAGGAATTTTTGCTTTAGGCCATGGAAGTCAGCATCAGGATATTCATAGAAGAGCCACATCCCTTTTGCTGCGTCCATCGCTGAACCTCCGCCCAGGGCGATGATGACATCTGGCTGGAAGCTCGCCATCAATTCAGCGCCCTTCATCACCGTCTCGATTGATGGATCTGGCTCTACATCAGAGAAAATTTCACAATGCACGTAATCCGGACGCTTTCTTAGGTGATATAGAACCTTGTCGACATAGCCCAGCTTTACCATTCCAGGATCAGTGACAATAAATGCTTTCGAGATTTTCGGCATTTTGGCAAGATACTGTGTTGAGTTCTTTTCGAAATAAATCTTGGACGGCACCTTAAACCACTGCATATTCACATTCCTTCTCGCCACTTTTTTCACATTGATCAAGTTGATTGCACCAACATTGGTAGAAACTGAGTTCCCGCCGTAAGTTCCGCAGCCGAGCGTTAAGGATGGCAGATAGGCGTTATAGATATCCCCAATGGCTCCCTGTGACGATGGAGCGTTTACGATGATCCGGCCTGCTTTCATTCTTAAGCCAAATGCTTTAATCACTTCATCACTTGCAGAATGAATGACTGCAGAATGGCCGAGCCCGCCGAATTCAAGCATCTCTTCAGCGCGCTTGAAACCTTCTTCCGTTCCATTTACTTTATAGCAGGCTAACACTGGACTTAATTTTTCACGGGAAAGCGGATATTGCGGACCAACGCCTTTCAGCTCAGCTACAAGGATTTTTGTCTCCTCCGGTACGGCTACACCCGCCATTTCAGCAATTTTATGGGCTGGCATCCCGACTATATCGGCATTAACCGCGCAAGAGTGCTCATTGATGACAAGCTTCTCGACCTTTTTCCTTTCTTCTTCACTTAAGAAGTAGCAGCTGTTCGCGATCATTTCTGTTTTTACATCATGATAAATTTCCTTATCGATGATGACTGCCTGCTCGGAGGCACAGATCATCCCGTTATCAAATGTTTTTGATAAAATCAGGTCATTAACCGAGCGTTTAACATTTGCAGTGCGTTCAATATAACAAGGTACATTACCAGGTCCAACACCCAGTGCCGGCTTGCCTGAACTGTAGGCTGATTTGACCATTCCTGAACCGCCAGTCGCTAAAATCAAAGCAATTTTGGGATGATTCATCAATGCTTGTGTCGCTTCCAGTGATGGTTTTTCAATCCACTGAATGCAATCTTCAGGCGCTCCCGCTTTTATCGCAGCATCGCGCAGGATCCTGGCCGCCTCACTGCTGCATTTCTGTGCAGATGGGTGGAAAGCGAAAATGATTGGATTCCTCGTCTTGATTGATATCAATGCTTTGAACATTGTCGTGGAAGTAGGGTTCGTTACAGGTGTAACACCTGCAATCACGCCAACCGGCTCCGCAATCGTGATCATTCCTTCGTGCTCATTTTCGTCAATGATGCCAGCGGTTTTATCATATTTGATATTGTGGTACACATACTCTGTCGCAAACATGTTCTTGATGATTTTATCTTCATAAACACCGCGCTTCGTTTCTTCAACTGCCATTTTTGCAAGCGGCATATGCTGGTCAAGTCCTGCGAGCGCCATTTCCTTTACGATCTTATTTACAGTTTCCTGATCCAGTTCACGCATTTTGCTTAATGCCTTCAAGCCTTTTTCAACTAAACTATCGACCATTTTTACAACAGATGTTTGTTCTTTTACCACTTTTTCGATTGTCCCCATTTTTCAGGACCTCCTTAATATTTTGGTTCCGGGTATTTGCTTGGTTTTGAGTTGCCTTTTACTTTGTGAAATATTTCACAAGTTTTATTAAAAAAATTACTCGCAAACAGGGTTTCTAGGTATTTTTTCAAAGCAGATGTCGGTTAATACTTTCGTGCTTCTTTTTACAATGACCACGAAGTTTACGGTCCAGATATAAGCCGGGATCTCTTTATCATCCTTATACATCATCGCCTCAAATTCATCACCAATGAGATCCTCAATCATCTCCTGAGTGTATGTTTCCGTATCGGTTGAGAAAGGTTTGAATTCGCAGTACATCATATCTACTCACTCCTTTTTCCTTTTCTAATTAAAGATTATCATATAAATCGCATAATAGTTTGTGAAGTATTGAACAATATATGAACTTATTAGTTCTTTTATAAAAGGCATTCACAACAATAAGAAGAAAACGCTTACATATTTTTATTATATTAATATATTAATTAAACTGATAAATAAACAATAGCCACGGTTGACTTTTTCCTTCGTTACAGCTACTTTTTAAGCACAAACTGGTGCTGGAAAAATTATTCTCTTATTCGGGAGTTATAATTAAGCAATCAAAGTAGATAATTTCCCGAAACTTAAGCATATTTGCCCGAAACGATCTACTGCTCTCTCGAAAAGCCACCCTTATCTCCCCTTAATCCATAAAGCGGAAAACGACAAGCAGCTTACTCCAGCTTAAACCTAGTGATAAGCGATAGAACTTTGCATCAAATAAAATAAAAAGCATTATGATGTGACGTAAGGGGGCCCCTCTTCGGTTACTTCCCCCTCTCCCATGTATAAAGATTAGTAATAATTTTTTATATATTTAGCTCTGTTAAACTAGGCTGTTGGTTTTCGTTCCAGGCGCTTCGCTTTCCTCGGGGCGTGCGCTGAGCCTCCTCGTCGCTTTGCTCCTGCGGGGTCTCACCTGCCCGCTTCATCCCGAAGGAGTCTTCGCGCCTGGAACGAAGAGAAACAGGGTTTAAAAATCAACACTCGGCATTAACAGAGCCATATATTCAGGAAGAATGATGTAACAAATTCTTTTTGGAACTTATATCTCTTGAAAATACCCATACAACCGCAAGAAAAAAACACAACAATCCTGAAAAACCAAATAAATTGGCAAGCCCTATTTTTTGTTCAAGTGTATACCCAATAATCGGTCCAAGTGCAGCACCTAAGTCTACAATTAGAGTAAAAGAAGTCATGATAAAAACCTTGTTTAAAACTCTTGATGAATAATCAGTGATAATAGCATCCATTATTGTCGTTAAAACTGAAGCCACTAAAAGGTGAACAAGTAAAATTGGCATCCAGACAAGTAGAGGGATAGTTCTTGGAATTATGAAATACAGCAATGCGGCACATACCAGGAAAATGGATAAAATCCGATTTTTCTGGTTAGTATTATCAAGCGCGGTTCCAATCTTCATTACAATGATTGGCGCAAGCCCCCACCTTATTGCCTGAATTAAGCCCGCCAGTGTTGCTGCACCTGCTATTATTCCTATTAAATCTATTTTATCAGTGAATTTGACTTCAATGATATGGCTTAAAGTTGCGGTCAACATTCCGTCTAGTAACATTACCAATAGTAACGCTGTTCCCAGAATCTTAATAAGCCTTCTATTCAGGAATGAATTAAAGTTTGTTAGAAGGGATAGTTTCTTCTCTGATGCCTCAGTGGTTTGAATAGTTTTAGGTATGTATTTAAATATGATAGGTATGCTTAAAAGTGCTGAAGTTCCTATTATGATACTTATTGCCTTAATCCCAAATAAATCTGCAAAAAGACCGCCAATCAACATCCCAACTAGACTTCCGAGACGATAAAGACCGTTATACGTGCCGACATAATTTCCACGGTTACTGTCAGTTGCGAGTTGTAAAATTAGTAAAAAGGCACCTAGTTTAAAAAGTGACCATGCCAATCCCCATATAGAACGCAATATAATCCAAACAGTAAAATCCTGAGCTAACCCGTAACTCACAGTCGTAATACCACTTAACATTACAGCTAAAAGTATACCTGTCCGAAAGCTTATCCTCTTGTACATATAACCTATTAATGGGTTCAATGGCAGCTTTACAAAGCGGTTAACCGACAGAAGAATGCCAACTTGAACTAATGAAGTTAAGCCAGCTTCCTCCCAGTGCGTGGGCAAAACTATATAAAGCATTGCATCACCTGCTAAACAAATGGCTGTAATGAGAGAAATGGCAATAATCGTGTGTTTATTTTCAGATTCCATTTTCCACCTCTACTTAAAGAAGACCAGCCTTGAATTGAAGACTGGTCTTCAGGATTTATATCAGCAGCAAGAATTCTTTTTGATTTCAAATACCACAGGCTGCGGCCCTCTGCAACATGAAGATGCTGCGGACTTTTCTGAATTGGTTTCTGAATCACAGCAGCTTGAAGAAAAATCCGTCTTACATACTCCCGTTTCAGGCAGCTCTAAATGTACTTCTTTAGCTCCCTTATAATCTCCTGTTAAGTAAGCTGCAACCGACCTCACCTGTTCATATCCAGTTGCAAGCAGGAAGGTCGGTGCACGTCCGTAACTTTTCATTCCTACTATATAAAAATTCTTTTCTGGATGCTTTAACTCTGCTTCCCCATGAGGCCTCACCGTTCCACAGCTGTGAATATTAGGATCTATCAGCGGCGCAAGAGCTTCTACACTTTCTACAGATGAATCTAGACTTAACCTAATTTCATTCAGGAAACTAGTATCCGGCCTGAATCCTGTGCTTACCACAATCTCATCAATCAACCCAATTGTGCTTTCCTCTCCATTCAACTCACCTGATACGCTTATCTTCCCATCTACATTGTTTACTTCATGAATATAAAAAGGAGTAATAACCTCTGCTAATTTCATATCAACCAGCTTTTGTATCCGTGTACCCAGTTCGCCCCTCGCTTGTAACCCATCATTCTCCTGGCCTCCATAGGCTTCCATAACATGTTTTTTTCGAAGAACCCAATAAATGGTGGTGTCAGGGTGCTTTTCTTTTAAAGCTGCAAGGTCGAGGAGGGTGTTAATAGCCGAGTGGCCGCTGCCCACCACCATTACCGTTTTGTTCTTATATCGTTCTTCTAATTCTTGAAAATTTGGTATGCCGTAATAAATTCTTTCAATCAGATTTCTTTCAGAACTGGTCCAGATCCCATTAGAAAGGATCGGATTAGGATTTTCCCAGGTACCTGATGCATCAATTATTGCTTCTGCTTCAAAAACTTTTGTTAACCCATTTATTTCTACATACAATTGAAAAGGAACATTGTCTCTATGCTCTGTTTTAAGTTTGTCTCGGCCTTTTTTAGCAACACCGACCACTTTTGCATTTAAAAAGATGTGCTCTTTCAATATTGGCAAATTACTAAGCGGTAAAAGATAGTTTTCTACAAGCTCACGCCCCGTAGGCAAATCAGCATCATCGGGTGAAGCCCATCCAGCTTCATTTAGTAATTTCTTTGCTTCCTTATCAACGTTATATTCCCATGGTGAAAACATTCTCACATGTCCCCACTTCAACATACTTGAACCAATTGTGCTTCCTGCTTCAAACAGTACAAACTTTTTACCCTTATTGACGAGATGAGCAGCAGCTGCAAGCCCCACTGGACCGCCTCCAATAATTGCAATAGGAAGAGACTCTTTTCGATTAGAATTCAAGTTATTTACCCCCTAATATAATAATTTTTCCATCGCCATTACATCGACGAATTTCCCATCAAGCATTCCCTGGTTCTGAAATACACCGACTTCCCGATATCCTTTTTTTCTATATAGACCTTGCCCTAATTCGTTAAAAGCAAATGTAAAGAGAACAATTTTATGAAAGCCATATTCTTTGGCCGCTGATTCAATAAAAGTAATCAATTTGCCGCCTATCCCTTTGCCTCTATACTCTCTTTTGATATAAACCGAAAGGTCAGCCACACCTTTGTATGCCTCCCGGCTATTGTATTGATTTAAGCTAGCCCAGCCAATTACCTTCCCATCAAATTCAGCCACACTAACTTTGTATCTGCCAGTATGTTTATTCAGCCAATCTATCATGTAATCCTGATCTTTTGTTGTTGTTTCCAATGTAGCGATACGGTCAGATATTCCTTCGTTATAGATGGTTAATATATCATCTGCATCTTCTGGTGCAGCTTCCCGAATAATGATTTCTTTCAACTGTGATCCCCCCTGTTTAACAACTGCCGCCGTCTTTATATGTACCGCAAAATACAGGTGAGCTTGTCATCACCTTTGCAACTAGATGAATGGCTCTTTGGGCAGTTTCTCGCTCAAAGTCAGTCATTTGGCTAAAGATAGCCTCTAGATATTCATTAACCTGCCGATCAATTTCTTCTGCGACTTTTTCTCCCTTTTTAGTTAAAGCCAGGATACTGGACCTTTTATCTTCCTTCGACGGCATCTTTTTAACCAATTCCATTTTTACAAGTGTTTGAATCTGCCTGCTGAAAGTCGTAATATCAATACCCAGTAAATCTGCTACCTTCTGTATAGAGGGATAGTCATTCGCACTGATCTCATAAAGAATGTGGCTTTGAGCAGCATTCACATCCACTCCGTCAACAGAACAACAGGTTTTATTTAATAAGCCAAAACTTCGTGTTATTTCTTGAAAGGATCTTCTCATCGTTTAATGCTCCTTAACTGTTCACCAAATTATTTTTCTTCGCCATTACCGAAGGAATAATAGAAAATGCAGTCTTCCTTAATCCAAGGATAAATCTAAATGTAGGTCCATGGCTATGTGAAGATAATGGACCTGCAAAATATAAACCTGACAAATTTGATTCGAAGGATTCGTTTAATTTAGGGAACTGAGAATAGCCTTCTTCACGATCAATAATAGATAATAACTCCTCATCAAAAAATGGAACTTTATCCAAATCGATACGGAAGCCAGTTGCTGCGATAATATGATCCACAATTTTCTCGGTCCCATCTGATAAAACAATCCTGACCTCATCTTCATTTATCGGTTCAATATGTTCAACTGAAACCCCTGCATTTTGAGGAACAAGCCCTTCAACATAGGGTTTTAGAAAGTGTGCCACGCTTCCTGGAGATTGTCCCCATCCCTGTTTCTTTTCTTCAATTGGAAGTTGGTAAAAGACATCACCAACATCTCTAAGGGCAATTTCATTTTCCCTGCTGCCTGCGTAGTTAGGGGCTTCCTTGCGATATACCAATTCCACATCCGCCCCATCTCTATGCAATAACCCAGCAGCCTCCCATGCGCTTTGGCCGCTTCCTAAAACAACTACTCTCTTACCCTTGAAATGAGAAAAGCTCGTGTAGCCTGATGTGTGAGATACCAATTGAGGAGGTAACTGTTTCAGGAAATCAGGAAGATACTTATAATGTTCCACACCTGTTGCTACAACAATATTCTTCGCAGTGTAATGTTCTCCCGTTTCACTGATTACTTCGTAGCACCCTGCCTGATTTTTAACCTTAATGATCTTATTAGGAGTAAATTCAATGCCTGATTTCTGCGCAAACCAGTTTGCATACTGAACAAATATAGGCCTTGGAAGCGGTGTAACGAGTTCAATACCAGTATCCAAAGAAAACTGTTGAACAGTTAACTCATCCTTTGAGTCAGAGAAGCTGACAAATTCATGTGGTGTTCGAATGAACATGTCTTGGGGCATTTGGTTTTTCCAAAAATCCATTGGATAACCGAACAATTTGTATTTCAGATTGTTCGACACAGCATGAGAAGCTAACGAAATTCCAAACGGACCCGATCCAATGATAATTACATCCAGCATTAGTTACATCCCCTTTTTAATTGCAATATACAACAATTTTTCGTTTAATTAATTGAGTTTTTATTTATTATATAACCAACTTATAACATCTATATTTGCAAATTACAAGTATTATTAATCAATTTTTTTTGATTATTTTTGTAAAATAGAAAGACCTTTATCTAATCCCCTTGCGAGTACTCTCAGCTAAACATCTTTAGCAGTCAAATTAGCTCGAGAAGCTTGGGCAACCATTGCTTACAATCTTTTTGTAAGTTCTTTCGATTCTAAACAAAGTAGCAAAAAAACCGAATAGAGCTGCCTTATTATCTCGTTAACCCAATCAAACCAAAAAAGAACACATCACCAGTTAAACTGATAATGTGTTCTTTTCGTTTACTTTACTATTAGAACTGGACAGTTGGCTCGCTTAGCTACCTTATGACTTACACTACCTAATACAAATTCCTGAAGTCCATTTAATCCTCTGCTGCCTATAATAGCGATCTCAAAGTCATTCTTATTTGTATAATCTACAATGGCAGGACCTGGTTCGCCATGCAGGACTGTAATTTTATATGAAACGCCTGCTTCTTTTGCCATGCGTTCTACATCTTTCATTCTTTCCTTACGCTTATCACCTAAATCAGCTGTATTCCAGTTACTTAACACCTCAGATTTGGCTTTATCTGCATCCACTACATAAACTACATCTATTAATGAGTCTTTTGAGCACTTTGCAATATGGATAGCATTTTCAGCTGCTCTTTTTGAGTGTTCAGAACCATCTGATGCTAAAAGTATTTTTTTATACATCTCTCATCCCCCATTAATGTGATCCAAGTTTTTTTGCTAATTTATTTACTAATTCGGTACTGCTTTCGTTTAATCCTGTTACATTTACAATTATGTTATTTTCTTCAAATTTGTTCACAATTTTATCTACAGCAGCGACTGCGGAATCGTCCCAAACATGGGAACGACTTAAATCAATCTCAACAATTCTTACTTGTTCCTTGTAATCGAATTGAGTTAGCAATTCTGTAACAGAAGCAAAAAAGAGTTCGCCTATAATTGTATATTTTCTTGTATTTCCCTCAAGTTTACTTTCTACTCTTACTTTTGATATTTTTGACACAAAAAAGATCGCACTTAGTAAAATGCCAGTAAAAACTCCTATGGCTAAATTATGAGTGAAAACAACGGATATAACAGTGACAACCATCACTAAAGCATCACTCCTTGGTACCAGGTGTAAAGTCTTAATGGAATTCCAATCAAAAGTACTAATGGCAACCATAATCATGACACCAGCCAATGCTCCCATAGGAATCCGAACAACGACATCCCCAAGAACAACGATCAAGAAAATAAGAAAAACTCCTGCAACTAATGATGAAAGCCTTCCTCTTCCACCCGACTTTACATTTATAACAGATTGACCGATCATAGCACAGCCTGCCATTCCGCCAAAAAATCCTGTAATAATGTTAGCAATCCCTTGGCCTCTGCTCTCCATATTCTTGTCACTTTCCGAATCTGTCATGTCATCCACGATAGTTGCTGTTAACAAAGACTCTAATAGCCCCACCACTGCAAGTGCTAAAGAATAAGGGAGTATTATTAGTAAGGTCTCAATATTAAATGGAACATCTGGTAAAAAAAATGCTGGGAGTGACTTTGATATTTCTCCCATATCACCAACAGTTCTTACACCATAATTCATAAATATAGTTAGGGCAGTTATAGTAATAATAGCTACAAGTGTGGAAGGCACAACCTTGGTGATGTAAGGAAACAGATAGATAATCGCTAGTGTTAGACCTACTAATAGATAAATAATCCGATTCTCATTTTGAAAGTGCTGTAACTGAGAGGTAAAGATGAGTATTGCCAAAGCATTAACGAAACCTACCATGACAGATCTTGGAATAAACTTCATATATCTCGCTAACTTAAAAACCCCGAATAATATCTGAAATATCCCCGTTAAAATGGTTGCCGCTAATAAATATTCAATACCGTGTTCTGAAACTAGATCAATAAATAGAAGTGCCATTGCCCCAGTTGCAGCTGAAATCATTCCTGGCCTGCCACCAACGAAGGCAATTGTTATAGCTATTGTAAAGGATGCATATAAACCCACCATCGGATCTACTCCTGCAATAATAGAAAATGCAATCGCTTCTGGGATTAATGCCAGGGCTACAACAATACCTGAGAGAATATCCCCTTTAATGTTTCCAAACCATGAATCTTTATATGGAATGTTTCCCATCATGCCACCGCCTTTTTCAATAGTATGAACTATTGAAGAAAAGTCATGAATCTAAAACTATTTGGACTTTCGGTCTGTATGCTTCTAATCATGAATTATTTCTGGCCTTCTATCTAGTTGTTAAAATCGATAAAAAAAAAAAAACCGCAAAGCTCATGTGGCTTTGCGGTCCTCATTTACACTGCCTACCTTGCCGTCTTTATCATTGACCTATTTAATTGGTGGTTCCAAATAAAGTATATTTTATTTTTTGCAAATGCTCGGTCCTGGTGAATAGGTTAGGCACGCAGCTCAGCTCTTCGGTGAACGACTGTTACTTTAAGGCAAATCTTGTTAAATAGACTGCTTCTTAGACAGCAGAATCTCCACCGCCAACTACAACAAGTTCTTTCCCTTTAAAGAATGCGCCATCACAAACTGCACAATAGGAGACTTCCCGGCCTCCAAAACCAGCTTCACCTGGCGCATCCTAACTTCTTATACTCTGCTCCTGCCGAGACGATCAGGACACGCACTTTGTCCACTTGGTCCACATACTCCAGTAGGACAACATAATGCATGATCAAAGATTTCGACTTTTTTCATTCAAAACACTCCTTTAGTTTTGAAATACGAATTTGTTAATTTATTTAATGAACTAAGTTATAATGACATCATAAACTTCCAAGCATTCGGTGTATCGATTCGTCAGCTTTAATTGAAGGACAAAAGAAGTGATTAAATTTTTCAAGCAACCATAACTGGTCTACCCGAAAAAGGCGGGGGTTACTTAGTAAAACCTATTACTGGGGATAGCTGGCGGAGTTGTCTTAACCCTCTACGGTGTTATAGCGACATTTCTGACTTTCCATCATTCGCCAGAGTTATGAGGCTTATGGTTGGGTTGAGTCTCTATTGGTCTTATCCGTTTTACGGGGATGGGAATTGATAGGAAAACACCTGATTTATACGACTGGTTAGGTGCAGGAATATGTATTCTTCGCATTTCAGTAATGCTATTTGCACATGCCACTAGAAGGAGAATCTTTGATGGTCATACAAGCTAATATGTCACCAAGAGCAATTGTTAATGTTTGGGTAGAAACTGCCGATGTTTTTAAAAAGTATAATATTCCTCTTGTAAACCAATCGTTAGAAATGCTAGTCAACAAGGACCTTTTGATTTTACTGCTTCAAGAACTAAATTCCATTGTAGGAAGTTCTAGTGCTACTTGTATTGAAGGCGGCTGACAAATGCCTTTAAAAGAAGAGTAGTTTACTCTTTACTTAACACATCTGTAAAACACAGCCACCTTGTACATAGCAGTGAAGTGAAAGAAAAGCGCGGCTGCAGAAGAAAATGACTCCTGTTGTGGATAATGGATAATAACAACTGAATTTTTGAAAGTGACTTTTCATTAATAGTTCGTTCTCTGCTTTCAACCGATTATTTTCAGCTTATAATCTTGCTTATTTTTCTTCAAGGGAAAGGGAAAACTCCCTTTCCCTTGGTCTGCCTGAGATCCCTTAACCCTGAACTTGTATCACGAAGCCCAAGACTCCCATGCTTACGATAAGCCTCTCACCACCTTTTTCCCAGAAGACTCGATCCGTTTGATTCCTAATACCCCTGCATCGATCCCCCAGTCCTCGAATATCTCTCCAGGAAACTTCCCCTGTTCATTTTGAGTTATAATGTGCTCCTTAAACTCATTTGAATAGATAATACCTTTGGCACTTACTGATCTTACATAAGGTTTTTTAGCTAGTAATTCAATCTCTTTTTCAGAGAATAATTTTTAACTCATACTCTCTCCTTCATCATTTTTTTGATTTATTGTAAATAAAAAGACCCTGTGCAGCAGACTTTTTTAATGTGTCTACTACACAGGGGCCAGTTTAGTTAAACCTGCAATTCTATTTTGGAGTAAATTTAAGATTATGGTTCAAGTCACATGAAAAATAAAAATCCACCAACATATGTATTGGTGGAGACGGTGGGAGTCGAACCCACGTCCAAAGATATTGGCACTTAAGCTTCTACGAGTGTAGTCGGCATATTGGCGATTCGCTGGTCCTTTTGCCTACCGACAGGCGGCCGGCCAGCTAGCCTGGTTGTTCTCTTCCTTCATCCTCAGGCGGCGGAATCCGGCGTAGCCCACTTAGAGTGAGTCCGCTACCTTACCACATGGGCGATGGAAGGGCGAACCGCTATGCAGTATTAAGCTGCGAAAGCGAAGTTGTTGTTTTGTTTGCCAGTTATAGGCGTTGACGTTTTAACGAGGCCGATCCCCTCGACTCGCCACCTAAGCTCAAACTACCCCTGTCGAATCCGTAACGTCCCCGTTTAAAAGGTTGCTGTATCTGTGATACAGACGTTAGGAGAACTCGGTTAAGCCGAGCAAAAGTTATGTTGTCACTCGTGGTGACAGATATTATTATAACACACTGAGTACTTTTTTCAACTGGTACACTCTTCCTCAGCTGACAAGCTTACATTTTCTGGCGTTCGCGGAATGCACGCTCGATGTCCCGGCTTGCTTCCTTCTTCTTCAGAGTTTCACGCTTATCATAGTTCTTTTTACCCTTACCAAGTCCGATTAAAACCTTGGCAAAGCCATTTTTCAAGTAAAGTTTCAACGGTACAAGCGCATAGCCTGCTTCCTTAGTTTCCCCAATCAACTGGCTGATTTGGCGTTTGTGCAGAAGAAGCTTTCTTGTCCTTAAGGGATCATGGTTAAAACGGTTACCTTGTTCATAGGGGCTGACGTGCATATTATATAAAAACAGCTCCCCATTATGGACCTTCGCATAAGAATCCTTCAGCTGGATGCGCCCGTTGCGGATGGATTTGATTTCAGTGCCCTGCAGGACAATGCCGGCTTCATATGTCTCTTCTATAAAGTAATCATGGTTCGCCTTTTTATTTTGCGCGAGGACCTTACCTTCACCTTTTGGCATAAAACTTCCCCCTTCTATGTTCTATCATTTTAGCAAATATCCCCTTCTCCCACAACGAAAAGCGTAAGCGCCTGAATAAAGGAACAGCGACTAACTTCGCCACATCCTGTGGCAACGTCGGCACTAGAACATCGTGTCCGTCGGAGGGCTGACCAGTGAAGTCGTTCTTTGACTTCATTGGGCAGACCGAAACCGAAAAGTGTAGCCGACTGCCCAGAAACGCAGAAAACTGGAGACTCCGCGTCAGAAGCGCTTTTTGCTTCTGCAGGCGGAGTTGAAGTTTCGGAGTTTCTAGGAGGCGAAACTAGACTAGCGACTCGAGGGGCTAGGCGTTGGAGCTAGACAATATGAAAAGCACGACGCTTCCCTGGGCCAGGATAGAAGAGAGCCCCTGTTGAAGGAGCTCTCTTTTTAAGAGTTGCTTATTTTCTCTTTTTTGATTTTCGTTTTGCCGACGGCGCGTTCTCATAGAACTTCCGCTTTTTGTTCTTTGGCTTTGAACCGTCGCCTGAACCAGATCCGCTTCGGCCTCCGCCAGAGCTGCCTCGTCCGCCTCCTGAAGATCCGCGGCCGCCACCGCTACGCTGCTTGCCTTCTTCTTCTTTTCCGCGGCGCGGCTTTTTCTGGTTGCTGCCTGTTTTGAAAATCTTTGGAGCAGCCGGGCGTTCTCGTCGAGGAGTTCCCTTCATGCCAACAATTTCAAAGTCGATTGAACGCTCGTCTTTATTGACATTGATTACGCGGACAGTGATTTCATCGCCAATGCGGAAAACATTGCCCGTACGTTCGCCGATCATCGCTAACTGACGTTCCTCGTAACGATAGTAGTCATCGGTCATATAGCTGACATGGACAAGACCTTCGATTGTATTAGGAAGCTCGACGAACATCCCGAAGTTCGTAACTGAACTGATGATGCCATCGTATTCTGTGCCAACCTTGTCTTCCATGTACTCTGCTTTTTTCAGCTCATCGGTTTCACGCTCTGCTTCAACTGCGCGGCGTTCCATATTAGAAGAATGCTCAGCGATATCAGGCAGCATCGCATTCCACTTTTCCTTCGTTGCCTGGTCCAGCTTCCCGTTGATCAAATAGGTCCTGATCAAGCGGTGGACAATCAAATCCGGGTAACGGCGGATAGGCGAAGTAAAGTGAGTATAGAACTCTGTTGATAGCCCAAAGTGGCCGAGGCTTTCAGGATAGTATTTTGCCTGCTGCATCGAACGGAGCATGACTGTTGATACAACCATTTCCTCTGGCTTGCCCTGGACTTCTTCAATGATTTCCTGGAGCGCCCTTGGGTGGACCCCATTCGCAGAACCTCTTACAAGATAACCAAAGTTTGTGATGAACTCGAAGAATTTCCTCAGCTTATCTTCCTTCGGATCCTCGTGAATACGATAGATGAACGGAACATCGAGCCAGTGGAAATGCTCAGCAACTGTTTCATTGGCAGCAAGCATGAATTCTTCGATTAATTTTTCGGCTACAGAACGCTCTCGCAGGACAACATCGGTCGGCTGGCCTTCTTCATCCACCAGTACCTTTGATTCTTTAAAATCAAAGTCGATTGCGCCTCTTTCCATCCTCTTTTTACGAAGAATGGCAGCCAGTTCTTCCATCATCTCGAACATCGGCACAAGAGACTCATAGCGGGAACGTGTTTCTTCATCCTTGTCGACAAGGATTCTGTTCACGTCAAAATAAGTCATCCGCTCAGTTGTCTTGATGACACTCTGATAGATTTCGTGGTCGACCACCTGTCCGTCAGGGGAGATTTCCATATTACAGGAAAGCGTCAAACGGTCCACCTTCGGATTTAATGAACAAATCCCATTAGACAGGCGATGAGGAATCATCGGAATAACCCGGTCTACTAAATACACACTTGTCCCGCGGTCTTCGGCTTCCCGGTCGATTGGGGAATCTTCTGTGACATAATAGGTGACATCGGCAATATGGACACCAAGCTTGTAATTGCCGTTCTCAAGCCTTGTGACCTGAACAGCGTCATCAAGGTCCTTTGCGTCAGCGCCGTCAATCGTGACAATCACTTCATTGCGCAGGTCACGGCGGTTGGCGATTTCACTTTCATTAATCGAATCTGGAGCATCATTTGCCTGCTGTAATACCTCAGCCGGGAATTCAGTCGGCAAGCCATGCTTATGGATGACCGAAAGAATATCGACACCAGGATCATTTTTATGGCCCAGGATGGCGATGACTTCACCTTCCGCACTCTTGCGGCCTTCTGGGTAAGCTGTTAGTTTTACAACGACCTTATGCCCCTCGACAGCACCCATCCCCGCTTCCTTCGGGATAAAAATGTCGCTGGCGAATTTTTTATCATCAGGAATGACAAAGCCGAAGTGCTTGCTTTCGGTATACGTACCGACAATCTGCGAAACGCCCCTCTCAAGGATGCGCACAACCGTACCTTCCCGGCGCTGGCCGGAGCTGTCAGATGAGACTCGCACAAGGACGGTATCTCCGTTCATTGCATTGCCTGTCTCATTTGGCGGGATAAAAATATCATCCATTCCTGGCTCTTCTGTAATTACGAATGCGAAACCTTTAGCATGGGCGCTAAGACGGCCGCGTACGAGGTTCATTTTTTCCGGCAGGCCGTATCTGTCGCTGCGAGTCCTCACAACCAGGCCTTTTTCCTCCATGACGACAAGAGCTTTTACAAAGTCTTTGAAGGTAGATGAGTCCTCAATTCCGAATGCGGCTTCGAGTTCCTGGACTGTCAGCGGTTTGTAAGCCTCGTCCTTCATATAATGCAAAAGCCTGTCTATATGGGCTTGAATAGTTTCTTCCATATAAAATCCCTCCTTTTCCAAGGTTTCTATCCTTTTATTCTTTCCAATTTAACGATTCAAGAAACTCATAAACATCCTCATGCAGCTGATCACGTTCCTTGTCGAGCGTGATGACATGGCCGGATTCCTCATACCACTTGAGTTTTTTATTATCTGATTCTACCGCGTTGTAAATGATATTTGCGCTGTCTGGATTGATCATGTGGTCATTTCGCGCCTGAACAACGAAGGTTGGTGCGTAGATCATGTCCACATTATCCCTGACCTCGGTAATTAATCCCTGGAGTGCTTTAAGAGTAAGCATAGAACCATTTCGGAGCGCATCAACCTCTGTTTCAATCTGTTCTTCAGGCTTTCCTTCCATCCGCTTATACTCTTTTGCATACTCAAGCACGCCATGATACATGATTTCCTCGGTTTTGATATACATCGGCGCGCACATTGGGACAATTCCCTTAACAGGAACGGTGTAACCTAATTTCAGGGAGAAGACGCCGCCCAATGACAAACCTGCAACGGCAATCTCTTCATATCCTTCACTCTTGAGGAATTCATAGCCGCCAATGGCATCCTTCCACCAATCTTCAGGACCAGTATGTATTAACTCCTCCGGCGGCACTCCGTGTCCCTTAAAAACTGGTGCATGGCATGTGTACCCCTTCCCTTCCAGGAAACGCCCCAGCATCCGCACATCCGCCGAATTGCCGGTAAATCCGTGCAGCAGCAATACCGCTCTCTTTCCAGCTTTAAATGTAAATGGTCTTGGCACTAACTTTCTCATTTTCCTACTCCCTCTATCTTATGAATCATGTAATTGAATAATATCCTCCTTAGTTTTAACAAACAGTCGGTGAACAATCCAATAATAAGCCTCTTTTATATGTAATTACCCACAATGCAAAGAAATATGTAAATAAAAATGTTGGTTTATAGTAGATATGGTGAAGTGGGTTCTTCTTTATTATTGCCCCTGCGTGTTTTCCAGTTTTCTCCAAACATAACAAAACCCGGCCTCTCTAGAAGCCGGGTCATTGTGTATTATAGCTTGAAATAAGTAACGGCAATAGTCAAAACGAAGAACAATACAGATAAAACGACTGTAACACGGTGAAGGATGAGGTCAAGACCTCTTGCCTTTTGCTTGCCGAATAATTGCTCAGCACCACCGGAAATCGCTCCGGAAAGTCCAGCACTCTTGCCTGATTGAAGAAGAACAACGGCAATAAGACCAAGACAGACAATCACTAGAAGAACAGTTAAAAATGTATGCATGACGTACCTCCCGATAAAACCTGAATAACAGTAGTTTAAATTTATCATATTTTCTGGTATGAAACAATACTTGTCCGAATTGTTGTGAATTTTCTAATGTAAAAACAAAAAGCGGAAGCGCCTTGGTCAGCCCCGACAAGCGCTGGCCGACTAAAATCGCCACGTCCTGTGGCAACGTCGGCACTAGAACGTCCTGTCCGTCGGAGGGGCCGACCGGTGAAGTCGCTTTTTGACTTCATTGGGCGGACTGAAAACGAAAAGTGGAGCCGAATGACCAGAAACGCAGAAACTGGAGACTCCGACAAAGAAGCGCTTTTTGCTTCTGCCGGCGGAGTTGAAGTTTCGGAGTTTCTAGGAGGCGAAACTAGCCAATAAGAAAAGCGGAGGCGACTGCTTAACTCCGAAAAGCGCTGGAGGGCCTGACAGTGAAGTCGCTCTTTGACTTCATTGGCAGGACCGAAGCGTCTCGAGGAGTTAGGAGCCGCAGCTAGCCAAGCGACTCGAGGGGCTAGGCGCTGGAGCTGGATTAGGACAACTGAGTATTCATATTACAATTTAATTATTTTAACACCAATAAAAAAAGGAGCACAATCTTGTGCTCCTTTCGAAATGCAGATCAACAGCTTGCGTTTATCTCAGGG
>NZ_JBYNSB010000029.1:0-68176 GCF_057785455.1 Mesobacillus sp. | reverse complement strand
TGGTGTAATCACCATTTTTATATGCGGTTATTGCTTCATATTTAAACTGACTAGAATAATATCTATTGGACACAAAAAGCTCCCCCTAAGTGAAAACAGATTTTTATTTTTTAATCTGTCTACCTTAGGGGGAGCTTATCACATTTGGATGATGCCTGTTCTTTTCGGGTCGCTTTACCACTTTACCGCACCGGGGGTCTGACCCCCGGTGCGGTGATGCTTTAGTTTGTTAAATCGCTTCATTTGTTTATTTGCTTACTGCTTATTACTTAAGTTCGCCTAGTGCGTCAAGCATGCGGTATAGGATGACCGCTGATTGTGCGCGTGTTGTGCTTGCTTTTGGTGCGAATGTTTGGTCTGCGTAGCCGTTTACCAGCTTAAGTGCTGCCGCCTGGCCTACATAGTCCTTCGCGAAGCTGCTGATGTTCTTGCTGTCCTTGAAGGAAGCAGGAGCTTTCACTCCGTCAAGAACGCTAGCATCTTTGTACTGGATCGCTCTGATGACCATTGCAGCCATTTGTTCGCGAGTAATCTTCTCGTTAGGAGCAAATTTGCCATTGCCCATACCGGAGATGATTCCAGCCTGGTTTGCTGCTTCAATTTCACTAGCTGCCCATGTTAAGCTAGCAGGTACGTCCTTGAATGTTCCTTTGTATTCAGCAGTTGGAAGATTCAATGCACGTGCTACAAGCACAGCGAATTGTGCACGAGTTACGCTTTCGCCATGAGCGAATAGCTCATCTGTCTTACCTTTTACGATCTCGCGGGAAGCTAAAACTTCAATTTCATCTTTAGCCCAGTGAGTCTTGATATCTTTGAAAGTCTTGCTGTTTTCATAGATTGCAAATTTGCCAGTCTGGTGAGTCTTGAATGTGAATGTTTCGCCAGTTACTTTACCGCCTTCGTAATCCAGCTTGCCGCCAGTTACAGCGTATGCAGCAACCTTGCGCTTATCTGTGAAAGTTTTGCCTTTTACAGATACTGAAAGAGCTACAGGCTTATCGAACTTCGTATAAGCAGTTTGCTTTCCATCCTTTTCAACCACTACAGACAGGTTCACTTCAGCAAGTGCTTGTGCAGCTGAAGCTTTCACTGCTGCTTTGCCGATCGTGAAGATAACATTGCCTTTTTCTTTAGCAAGATCAGCTAAAACAGCCGCTGGGACGTCAACTGATTCGCTTCCGCTCTTTAATGTCAGGCTCTTCTTGCTTTCTGCAGCCTTTGCAACTGAATCAGCAGGAAGTTTTGCGTTAACAGTTGACACCTTGTCTGAAACAGAAGACAAGTCTAAAGTTATATTCTTGCTTGAAGAATCGTTAAGTGCTGAAGCAAATTTCTGCTCATCAACAGAAACAGTTGCTTCACCTTTGGCAGTGTCTACTTCAACCTTACCAAGGTCAGAGCTAGGTGCTGGAGCAGGAGCTGGTCCAGGAACTGTTCCGCCGCCAGGAGTTCCGCTTTCAACTAGCTTTTTGATTGTAACTTTTTCTGTGGCTTTGTGGCCAGCCAGGTCAGTCACTTCAAATACAAAGTTGTTGTCGCCGTCCTTCAGATCCAACTCAACATCAATTGTCTTATTGAATCCACGCATTGCATATGGCTCAAGGAATTCGTTGAAGAATACTTCGTTGCCATTTACATAAACACGGATTTCATCGAAATTGTCCGCTACTTCAAGTGATACAGGAACCTTATTAACTGTTGGTGCAACAGCTCCCGGTGCTCCTTTAACTTTTAAAGTAGGTGCAGTTGAATCCACGAATAATGTACGCTGGAATGAAATCTCGTTATTTTTTCCATCAACAGCTGTTACATCGAACTTCTTGACTCCATCAGTATCAAACGCCAATTTAGCTGAGAACTCATAACGCTTTTGAGCAGCGTTATAAACTAGATCTGCAGCTTGTCCAGCTACTTTCAGGTCATGGATTCCAGAGTTGTCAGCAACCCAGCCTGATACTACCGTTTCTTTCGTATTGATTGTTCCAAATGCATCTGGAGTCAATACGTGTACATCCGGAATTTCTGCATCAACTGCATCCTGTGCATTTACAACTGTGAAGTTGCCAGCATAGTCAACTGCAACAACATCAACATAGGATGTTTCCGCAATCTTGCCCAGTGTGTATGTGCCGTTACCTTTTAATGGTTCATCAAGTACAGATTCGCCATCAACAAGGACGTCCACATATGCCAGGCCGCTTCCGTTTTCATTGTCAGCTGCATTCGTAAGTGTCAGTTCCTTAGTTTCCGCATTGTAAACTGCTTCGACTGTTGGAGCTGTTACGTCAACTTTTACAGGGAATTTGAATGACTGCCATTCAGCGCCTTCGTAGTCAACTACCGCTCGAACCTCGATGAAGTAGTCTCCTTCAGCAACCTTCTTAAGATCAGCCACTCCATCCCAAGCTCTTGCAGGGTTTAAAGAATACTCTGGGCTTCTTGCGCCATCATAGTAGTTCTTTCTTACATTGTTTTCAGTACGAAGCGTACGGATTTTGTTGCCATCCTTATCAAGGACATTATATTCTACTTTCTTTGCGTTCCTTAGGAAGGAAACAAGCGGGATCACTTTATCCTGTGAGCCGTCGCCATTTGGAGAGAATGCCATGATCTCAGGCTTCACTTCATCGTTAAAATAATCGTATCCAAGGAAGTTGTAGTTCTCATCCAATAGTCCAGTCATTCCGTAGAATGAATTTGCATCCCACATTGGTGCATCGACGATTGGTGCCTGGCCCCACTTACCCTTGAATCCTACATAAGGTACAGTCAGTTCAGGGTGTGTATCAGTTGTGTCAGTCAAAGTTACAAAACCTTCGGCGAAATAACCGTTTTTGAAAACCTCTGTTGCAGCAACATAACCACTTGCATTACGGTTTAGAACTTTTGCTGCAGTTAAATCAAGCTCAACTGTTACTTCTTTTTCCTCGCCAGCAGCAAGTTCAAGTACTGGTTTCTCATCAGCATCGTAATCAACGCCATTCACAGTCATTGGTACGTCTTCCAACGGCTGTGCTTCAAGCTTGCTGGCTTCATAGCCCATTTCTCCGAAAAGAACAAGGTCAGTCTGGACATTTACACCAACATTATAGCTAACAGCTTCATCAGAATAGTTCTTAGCCTTTAATGTAAAAGATACCTTGTCGCCAACTTCACGCAGGGTAACTTTTGCTTCTCCAGTTGTTTTTTCAGCAACAACGACAGGAGTAGATAATGCTGCGTGCAGCTGCATTAAACCTGCACCCTGACGTCTTGGAGAGTAAGGGATATTGAATTCGAACATTCCATTGATTAAGCCTTTATCCACTACAGGCTTACCTGTGTTCATCAGGATATTTTTCGCAAGATTTACTCTTGCAAGGCCTTTAACGCCGAATTCAGAGTCAACGCGCTCAAGCACTAGTGCTGAACCGCCGGCGACATGTGGAGCAGCCATTGATGTACCACTCATCATCCCGTACTGGTTATTGTTCAATGTTGATAAAATCTGTCCGCCTGGTGCAGTGATTTCTGGTTTGAAATCAAGGTTTGGCGTCAATCCCCATGATGTAAAGTCACTCATCTTATCAGCAGAAGGGTTGGAAGCCTTTGCTGTATCGCCATTGAATTCCAGGGTCACAGCTGTGCCTGCATCCAAAGCCGCCTTCAATGCCAGCCCATCAGTCTTAAGCATGAACAATTGCGGAATCTTGATAGCAGCATCAGAAGCCATGTTTACATATCCATCAGCATTGTTAAAAATGATAACACCTGCAGCTCCTGCTGCCTGCGCATTTAAAGCCTTTTCAACAAAACCATAGGTACCGCGCTGGATTAAAGCGTATTTACCTTTTAAATCTTTAGCGGCTACTTCATCAACTGAACCTAAGCCCGCATACACAACTTCATATGATTTCTGTTCAAGATCATTCGGATGTACAGATCCTGCAGACAAGAATGGATACTTGCTTTCTCCCTCTCCAATTTTCGCTGTGATGGCATCAAGGTCCATGAACTTGTTTTCGAATGATGCTACCTGCAGAGAGTTGTAAGAAACACCTGGAGATCCAGAAACTCCAATATCAGGGTTATTCGGACTAGGGTTGGCAGCAGCCCATCCATTACCGAAGTGAGCAGAGTTACCTGCTGAAATGGACATCAATACACCGTTATCAACTGCTTTTTGAACAGCTTTTTGCTCGGGATCATCCGGTAAAACGAAGCCAGCAGTTGAACCTAAGCTCATGTTGATGACGTCAACGCCTAACTTGATTGCATCATCAATTGCTTTTACATAAATATCGCTGAATGTAGATGGCATTTCAGGATCATTACCGAAAACCTTCAGGCCTAGGATCTGCGCTTCAGGAGCGACACCCTTGATTCCGCCGTTTTCTTCATCGCCGTTTGCACCTACAGTTCCGGATACGTGCATACCGTGCATTGATGCATCCTTGCCGAGGTCAAGGATTGTATCGTTGTCATCCATATAGTTGTAAGCATAAGGGACCTTGTCCGTATAGTACTTACCTTTCAGGCCGTTTTCCTTAGCGATTTGTTCTACCTCAGTTTTTGTAAGCTCTTCGTCTGTTTCAGCAGAAAGAACCATGTCTCTGTGGTTAACGTCGATACCAGTGTCAATGACACCAACAACCATTCCTTCACCCTTATAGCCATAGTCATCCCATGCCTTCTGAGCTTCAACCAGTTCTTTACTGTAAAGCATTTCAGGCTTCGTTTCAGGACGCTTATACTCATGTGTGATATAAACTTCCGAAACATTTTCTAGCTGCTTTATAAATTTAATGTTCCCATATTCTACTTCAGCACTGAATCCATTCACGACTGTTGTAAAATTTTCGAGAACATTTACATTCAATTTTTTAGCGCTTAATTGAGATACAACTTCTTCCTGCTGTTTAAGCGCTGCTGCTTCTAAATTTTCTTTAGTTGTTTCATCAAGCTCACTGTACTTAACACCTTTTTTCTGAGCGAAGTCAATCGTTGGCTTGTCCTTCAATTCTACGATTACACGCACTTTCTGATTCTGCTCATAGCTGACAGCAGGATCAGTCAGGCTTCTTTGTACCTTTGGCTTAACCTTTGCTGCCGGTTCTGGAACAGCGGCCATGGCTGCATTTGAAAATGCCATCGACAAGACAAGAGCACTAACTAAACCTTTCTTTAACACTCGTTTTCCCCCATTCTGCAGTTTTACTAGAGTAAAAAAATCGAAAATGACTCCTTTCTTAAATATTTAGGAATTTATAAATATTCCGATTATTTAATTAATACCATATATTACTTTAGTAGTAAATATCTATTAGAATACTATTTCAAAAGAATTAGAAATTTCATTTTTCAACAAAAAAATACCGGCGTTCATCCATTAATTGGAATCAAACCGGTACCATTACACTATAATACAAATTCAGACAATCTTCTACCAAAAATAACAAGCAGCTTCCATAGCAGCATGCCATTCTTCGACTAAAATTGCAGTCTATACAAGACTCTTATGCCATTCCCATGCGGTTGATATAATTTCTTCCAGGCCGCGTTCCGCCTTCCAGCCCAGCTCCTGCTGGATTTTACTAGAAGAGGCAACCAGCATGGCGGGATCGCCCGCTCTTCGTTTAGCAATCACGACATTCGCTTTGCGCTCCGTCACTGTTTCGCAGGTATCAATGACTTCTTTAACAGAGTAGCCATGGCCATTTCCGAGATTGTATGTGGCCGTCCTGTTTTGTCCGTTCACCAGCGATTCCAAAGCCGCGATATGGGCATTCGCCAGGTCCGTCACATGAATATAATCCCTGATGCATGTCCCATCCGGAGTTTCATAGTCGTCACCGAAGACGGAAATCTGCTCGCGCTGCCCTAAAAGATGCTGCAGGATGATCGGGATCAAATGTGTTTCCGGATCATGCATTTCGCCGATCCTGCCAGTTGCGCTAGCACCAGCAGCGTTAAAGTAGCGCAGGACCACGTAACGCAGATCATAGGCAGCTGCAAAGTCAGCCAAAATCCTTTCCACCATCAGCTTCGACTGGCCATAAGGATTGATCGGCACTGTCGGGCTCTCCTCGCTGATCATATCAGTATCCGGAATTCCATATGTAGCCGCTGTCGATGAAAAAATAAAGTTTTTCACATTATGCTTCATCATGACCTTCAATAATGTCAGTGTTGCCGCTACATTATTTTCATAGTATTTTAGCGGATCCGTTACAGACTCGCCAACAAGGCTGTTTGCCGCAAAATGCATTACTGCCTCAATTGAGTATTTTGTAAAAATAGATTCAAGATCTGCCTCGTTCCCAAGATCCCCTTTCACAAAAACAGCCCGTGGATCCACAGATTTTTCATGGCCTGTCGAAAGATTATCAAGCACAACCACTTCTTTTGTTTTTACCAATTCTTCTACGAGATGGCTGCCAATATAGCCGGCACCGCCCACAACTAAAATCATACGGCATTCTCCCTTATTAACTTTCTTTCCAATTAGTTTACTATACTTATAAAAAAAGCGACAGACACTATCCAAAATTTGGATTTGATCTGCCGCTCTTTGTGGAAACTATTAATCTAGTTCCCGTTTAAGTTCAAACCACAACTCATCCTGTAGCCCCTTATTCCACACAAGTACAGGCTCATCAGTCGCATTCACCAAGAATGCTGCCCAGCCTTCGAACTCGCCGCCTTTATATACATCGGTGCTTAAGTCCGGTTCAGGGATTACGATGGAAGGATGATCGTATTGCACGCCGTTCTTGCTTACCGCATCAATGTTTACATAGCTTAATTGGAACGGCTGCTTTTCAGCATCATATAATTTGAAATAGAATTTTGCCAGGACATACTTCTTGCCAGCCGGTGCCGGCTCATTGAAGCTGTTTGCCTGCTGGATCATTTGCCATGCCTGCTGACCGTCGGTGATGGCATCAACAATACCAATCTCGTAATGCCTGTAGCCATCCAGCCAATCATCCACTTTAATCTCCCAGCTGTAGCCAATTGGAGTTGGATTCGTCCTGGAATTTTCCTTGAACATATCGTTCAGTGCCCTCGCCAGGAAAGCCGAGAATTGGACACGGTTCACTTCATTGTTGGGACCAAAGGTTGTGGCAGTAATACCGTATGTAATGTCATTAGCTGCCAATGCCTGCACAAATTTGTAAGCCCAGTGGCTTGTAGGTACATCTGAAAACTTCTTGGCTGAAATTCCGCTCAGATTATAAGCCTTTGCTAAAATAGATGCCATTTCTGCCCTCGTTACAATTTTTCCAGGCTCGAATTTATTATTTTTCACGACGCTTGAGAACAGTCCTTCATCCATAACAGTTGCAACAACAGAATAATATTTATGCCCTGGCTTAATATCTGTTAAATTAGGATTCGGACGGCCAGCCTGGCTGTATCCCTTTGCTCTGCTCACCATTAAAGCAATCTGGATGCGGGATAGTTTGTCATTTGGCCTGAAGGTTTTATCAGCATATCCATTGATAATGCCCAAGTCCACTAAGTAGTCAATTTCATCCTGTGCCCAATAATTTTTCGGGATGTCGCGGAAGCCAGACTCTGCCGCTGTTGAAACAGACATCTCCTTCACCCCGCCTGAAGCGGCGGCAGCCGACACAGTGCTAAAAAATAATACCAACACAAATAAAGATGATAGTAGTTTTTTCATCTTCACTCCTCCTTTCACCCAATATATGGTATCAGCTATTTCCAAAAAAATCCTTTTAGAACTCTAAAAATTGGTAAAAATGGTACAAATGACCCATTTGGCAGCAACCACAAAAAAAATGCGCATCCATAAAATAGATGCGCATTTTATCCTATATTTTATTCTCTGATGTGTTTAAAGGATCGCTTCCCAGTCTTCTGAAGTCAGAGCCATGAAACGTTCTTCATCCCGATTTTCCAATGCCAGGTCGATTTCTTCTACCCTTTTCTTTTCAAGAAATTCACGCTGAACTTTTTTGATAATATCATTCGCGCCTTTTGTGTATCTGGTTTTTTCCTGATTCAAAAGGTGCTGTGTGTTGTCCTCTGTCTCTAAGATATCCATGAATAGTCCTCGATGCTCTTCCGGCTTATAGAAATTCGATTTCTTGTCATTGTTCATCTTCAACACCTCTTTCGGTTTGGTAGATTGTTACTATCTACATACCCACCTTTTCCTGTAAAATAAACGTGCCTGATCCCATCCTAATTTTTGGAAGGTGCCAGGCGCGGTTATTTTACTTCTTCACTTCATAAGGATTTATGCCTGTACCCTCTATTATTTTGAACCCTTTTTCCGGCTCCAATAAAAGTGTCACTGAGTTTTCGGCATTCCTCATCATGCTTGCTCTCAATTCTTTGGTCTTATCTATTTTATTCCGAAATGCGGATGCCTTCATTTCAATTTCGACTTCGTGATTATTATTCAAATATACACGGGATCTTCTAATCCCCATTGGCTTCACATCTTTAATATGCTCCAGGGAGAACCAGATGCAGTGCTCATCCCGATGCGATCTAGTCGGGAACAGCCAGATGCCCAGATTGCAATTCACCTTAATAGGGCACATGTAACAATCACCGAGTATATATTTCGAACTTTCACGGGCAGCGGTAAAATTGGAACCCAAGCAGAGAAGTGAATTGTTAATGATCTCAAGGGGCCGTTCCGCAACAAGGAAAGTTTCCTTCCCTTCAAGCACTCTCGTCCACTGCTGGCCATTTTCCACATATTCTCCTGTCATTAATTCCGTTTGCTCATTAATCAGATAATGCTCAATCACAACATTCTTATTAATCATAAAAATAGTACCCTCCTGAAATTGGATGAAAAAAGGTAACTAGAAAAGCTTAGCCAGATGCCAACTTTATTTTTATGGTAATCATGCTGTATGGAATTTCTTGTTATGTAAAGATCACTGGGTTGTAAAATCACTTACCTTTACCAGTCTTAATTCCTCACCTCCCTGTTTGAAAGGAAACTCAGTCCCTTCTTATATATACCATTACAGGTATATTATAGATTTAATGACATTTTATTGTATACAATTATTTTTATATTGAAATAACTTTCCGTTTATTAGCCTTTTAACTAGGGAAATCCCTGATTGCTCACATTTTACTTTTCCATTATAATAATTCGACATTTCTCAAAAACTCTATTTTATGATTCCTAGACTTATGAAAAACAATATAATCTACCCCAGTTCCCTCCTTTAATCACCTTTCCATATAACTAACCAGTTCCAAAAGAATGAAAAATTCCAGTTCACAAAAAATTCATAACCCCTTCACCACACCACCGCACTGGGGGTCAGACCCCCGGCACGGTAATGCGTTAAAGCTGTATAGCACTGGGGGTCTGACCCCCAGTGCTATACAGCTTTAACGCGCTAAATTCTTATCTCCTAAACTGTTTTCAAAAATACCAAATTATTCTACTATCTCTGGGCTTCGTTATAAAGCTATAATACTTTTGAAATATAATTGTAATATTATTAGGGGGAAATTTGCTTGAAGCGTATTTTATCTAGTATTTTGGCTCTAATGCTTGTATTTGGAGCTATGCCTTTTGCTGCTTTTGCGGCTGTTGATTCACAGGATCCTGAGTTCAAGAACTATCTTCAGGAAATTGGCATGACAGAGGAAGAGTTTGTTGCATACCTATCCGATGTGCATGATTACACACTTGAAGATTTTGAGAATGTTGAGGAATTGACTTTTTACCTAGGCGACCTTCTGAATGAAGAAAACCTTCAGGAGCTTATTGCCGAGTTTGAAATGACTGAGGAAGATTTCAACCTTCTGCTTGAAGAGCATGGCGCATCTGTGGAAGATTATATTTTCTACGATGACCTTTATTTTGATGTAACGGATTGGCTGTATGCGGAAGAATCTACACCAATTACGGATGAGACGCTTCAATTCCTTCTTGATGAGTTCGGTTTTGAGTCAAAAGAAGAACTGGAAGCTTTCTTGAATGAATCTGGGGATTCAATTGAAAACTATGAAACAATCGAAGATCTCACTTGGGCTGTTTCTGAGCTATATTTCATGCAGTCAAAGGATGACCTGATCAATACATTGGATTCATTCGGCCTTTCACTTGCTGAAGCGAACCGCCTTGCAAACCATGTGATTGCACTGATGGAAGACCCAGAGCTTGATGTAGAGCAATTCTTCATGTCTCTGGAAGAAATCGGCGCACGTATGATGAATTTCCCTGAGTTTGACAGTGCGGCTGACCTGTCTCCAGAGGCTATCGCTGAGTTCATCAGTGTCTGGAATGACCTGCTTGAGCTGCTGCAGCTTGATGTTGACTACTTCTTGACAAAAGATGGCCAGACTACGCCTCTATCATTCACTGCATTAATGCAGCTGGAATCTACAAATGGCGCTGACCTGCTGATTAAGATCTCTAATCTTGACGGCGAGCTTTTAGCTGATATGATCATCACGAAGGATATGTTTGACTCTGCTTATATGGAAGAAACAGGAGAGAACATCGAGAAAACTGCTGACGTGGCAGAAGAAGTAGCAGTTGCTGTTGAAAAAATGCCGGCACAGAAGCCTGTTGTCAAAACGGTAAAGGGCGGCAAGCTGCCAAACACCGCTTCGAACTACCTGCAAAACACTTTAGCTGGCCTGGCAATCATCCTTCTTGGTGCATTTGTATTCAGGAAAGTGAATGTTAAACGTGTTTAATTTTAATGGTAAAAAAAGAAGAACCAGTAAAGTGGTTCTTCTTTCGCTATCTGTTGCTGTTATCGCCTTTGGAGTGTGGTTCAGCGGGTCAAATGCCTATAAGTTCATGAAGGGCTATTTGCTTTTTAAAACCGAGCAGGCAGAACCAAAGCAAGTGCTCGCAAGCAAGCCTGAAAAAGCAGCGCCAAAAGCCGTAAGACGAGACAGTCTGTATCCGGAAGCACCGGAACAGGGTGAAGTGATCGGCAACCTTTCCATTCCTAAGTTAGAGGCAAATCTGCCAATCTATCACGGAACAGATGAAGACGAGCTGGAAAAAGGCGTCGGACATTTCGCCGGCAGCGTGCTACCTGGCGAAAAGGACAACTCCGTCCTATCAGGCCATCGCGACACTGTTTTCCGTAAACTGGGCGAAGTCGGTAAAGGTGATCTATTAGTAGTCTCCACTGAAGCCGGAAAATTCACCTATAAGGTTAGAAAGGTTCGCATTGTTGACGCCGACGACCGGACCGTCATCGTGCCAAAACCGCGGGCGACGCTGACTGTCACTACCTGCTATCCATTCAATTTTATCGGTGACGCTCCGGAACGGTATATTCTTGTGGCAGACCTGGTTAGCCAAAAGTAAGACGAAATCACGTGGGATGATTTCGTCTTTTTTTCTATTTATTCCAGGAAATCAATTCCGTCTCCGGCCGATCGGCAACCGCCCTCGTTCCCGGATCACGGTATGGCCCGCGAATCAAATCAGCAACCTTTGGCGGGTGGGATGATCTTAAAGCATGGACCCGTAAATTTTTTTCAAGCGTTGTGAACGAATATCCCTTCAAAACCTTGTGCCAATTATCTCCCTTCTGCTTGTTCACCCTAAAACTATCATAGTAGCTTTTTGCAATGGCCAGCAATGCGTCTACCTCCGCTCTCTCCATAAAACCACATCCTTTTTAGATTGACTCATCTTCTATATACTTAAAGACTTTGCAAAAAGACATCCCTATTTAAGCTTCCTTAAATTATCTGACAATCAGGCAAAAAGCAATTTTTGACGGCAGAAAAAATCTAATTTCCTATGCGAAATTGTGTTTTTCACCCATTTTCCTCTCCAAAAATAAATTTTCTTGAATTAGCTAACAATTTAACTTTCTTTTATGGTAAAAGCACCCGGGAATACAAAGGCAAAGCGCGCTTTCTGAAGGGATTTACGATGGAAAGCTTTGAACAGCTTGCGGTCCAGTACACACCTATGATTCATAAAATTATCCGCTCTCTCAATATCTACAAAAATAAAGATGAGTTTTACCAGCTCGCCCTGATCGGACTGTGGGAGGCGACCAAAAATTTCGATACAAGCAAGGGAGATTTCACTAATTACGCTTACTCTATGATCAAGGGGAAAATCCAAAACGAGATGACAAAAGCGAATAAAGCTGCAGAAGTAACTATTGCTGCGAAGGAAGAATTCTGGCATGGGATTGAGGATGAAAATGCTGCCATGCCTTTTGAGGAAGAAATGCTTCTATTCTATTGTAATAGCAGCCTGTTGACTGAAAATCAGACGAAGTGGGTGCTATACCATTTTGTCAAAGGCCTTAACATTAATGAGATTGCAGAAATTGAACAAGTATCCTTATCTGCCGTAAAAGCATGGAGGTCAGGTGCTAAGGATAAAATACGAAGGAATTATCGTCCTTTTAATAGAAGAAGTTAAAAAAAGAAGGGTTCAGTCCATTGATTAGGACTGAACCCTGAATTATTTTACATATTCTTCTCCCATGCAAAGCACATGTATCTCGCATCTGACGTCAGCCATCGCTTCGCATGTGCCTGGACGATCAAATCCTTGTGTTCCATGAATAACCTGCGGGCATAAGGAAATCTTACATCTCTGACTGCTTCATTCAGCAAATTTAAAATCCGCTTGTCCCGATTGGTTAATAAAGAAAACATCATCATCTCTTTTTCTTTTGCGATGATTTTCACCAGCACTTTAGCCTCATGGCCAAGCATGTGAAAATTGATAGGTTCTATAATTCGGTTCCACTCTCGTAAAATAACTTCCCGCGCTGCTGCGTACCTGTGCTTCAACATTAACCTATCGACGATGACGACAACACTTTCTATTTTCAACCCTAGCAAATCCACCTTTTTTAAAGTAATTACTTTCCATTTTATATAGGTATTTTTACCCAGTCAATAAAATCTTAATCATAAAATACCCCTAGTTATATAGGTATTTAAATCTATTATTTTATATCAAAAGAAAATATTTGGAAAATCTGTTAAACTACAAGTTGGGAGGAGATTGAGAATGAAAAAATTACTTAAAGTTGCAGCGGCTGCGACTCTATTAGTGAGTTTTGCGCCTAGTATAAGTGCAGAGGGATTGACTAATTCGAAGGTTGAGGCGGCATCGGTCGGTCAGGAATTGCCTGCTTTGGAAAAGCTGCAGATTTTGCGAGAAGTGGCTATAGAAAATGGCATTCCTGCTGAAATCTTAAAAGCTATTGCTTTCAAAGAAACTGGAATGAAGCAATTTAATCCTGACGGTACACCTATTGAAGCAAAAGATGGCGGCATCGGGATTATGCAGGTGACTCTGACTGATGCAGAAATAGCAAAAGATGGTGTAAATGTAGAGAAATTAAAATTTGATACAAAATACAACATTGAGCAAGGTGCAAGAATCTTACTGGACAAATGGCGTAATCCTAACCTGCCACGTGTTAATAGTCATGAAAGTGACAGGATTGAAGATTGGTATTTTGCAATTATGGCATATAACGGCCTATCAAAACGGAACGATCCTAATCATACGGGCCAGTATGCATATCAAGAAGATATTTTTAAAATCATTAGGGAGCGCAGCCAATTATCAATTGGAGCAACACCAAATCTTAAAATAGCTTACCCTAATCCTGCAGCACCGGACTTAATGGAGTTCCCTGACGGTGTGGATTATGTGTGGCCTACTAGCACGAAGACTGCTCAGAACTACAAAGCTGGAGAAATTGCCTATACTTATACATCTGGCAATTCATCTAACCTAAGAGATGGTGTCGATGGCCTTTTGAAAGCCAAAGTTCCTAATTACATCCCATTCCAAATTGTAAGCGGTCCATATCAAAGTAACAATACTAGTAATCACTTTGTCTTTTATAAAGTAAAAGCCAAAGGCTACGAAGGATACATGGCAGGATCAAATTTGATCACATCTAAAACCGTTAATGTCTTTACTGATGTAACACCTGAGCTTCAACCTGATGTCACTTATCTTCAAGCACGTGATATTATTGATGGCTATTCCGATACAAGATTTGAACCTAACAAAGACGTAACAAGAGGCCAGGCGACTAAACTTATAGTAGAGGCCCTAAAACTAAAGCTGCCAACAAGCGATTATAAATTAACTGCTACAGATGTTTCGCCAAGCCACCCTTTCTATGAGTATTTAAGAATCGCTGAAGCAAATGGAGTCATGAACGGAGTAGGCGGCAAATTCCTGCCTGGGAATACTCTAACTCGTTCAGACATGGCCAGCATCTTGGTCCGTGCTTTTGGAAATTCACTAGATACACCGCCAGCTGGCTACAAATATACTGGTGTCAGCACCACTGACCCTAACTACGCAAACATCAATAAGCTAGCATACAACAAAATTACAATCGCCAAAGATTTCGATCGCAACGGCACATTAACACGCGGAGACTTCGCAAGATTCCTCAAGCGTGCAGTTGAAAAGAAAGAATCAAAAGAATAATAGAAAAAAAACGCCATGTCAGCAGTCCGAGATCTGCTGACATGGCGCTTTTACATTTGATAGCCCACCGCTTCACCGCGTTGCAACACCGGGGGTCAGACCCCCGGTGCTTTAAAGCGATAAAGCTTTATATCCCTTTTATTCCACTTTCTCTGTTTCAAGCAGTTCATTCAGGTAGCGCAATATTTGCGATCTGAGATTTTCGTCTTTCAAAGCAAATTCAATGGTTGTCTTTACGAAACCAATCTTCTCCCCTACATCATACCGTTTTCCTTCGAAGTCATATGCGAATACCCTCTGGATTTGATTGAGTTTCTGGATCGCATCTGTCAGCTGGATTTCTCCGCCTGCACCGGTTTCCATTTGGTCCAGGAACATGAAGATCTCAGGCGTCAGGATGTAACGTCCCATAATCGCCATATTGGAAGGCGCCGTACCAGGAGCCGGTTTTTCCACGAGGTTTTCCACCACATATCGCCGTTCCCCCAGTTCTGTACCATCAATGATTCCATATCTATGAGTTTCCTCCATAGGCACCGACTGTACGCCGATGATGGTCGATCTTGTTCTTTCATATTGATTGATTAGCTGCACGAGGCAAGGGGTGTCACTTTGGACGACATCGTCCCCTAGCAGCACTGCAAATGGTTCATCCCCGATAAAATGGCGCGCACACCAGATGGCATGCCCCAATCCTTTTGGCTCCTTCTGCCTGATATAATGGATATTCCCCAGGTTGGAGGAATACCGAACCTTCTCAAGTAAATCGTGCTTTCCTTTCTGCTCAAGGTTCAACTCCAGCTCCGGGGAAAAATCAAAATGGTCCTCAATCGCACGTTTCCCTTTCCCAGTAACAATGATAATATCCTCAATACCTGACGCAACAGCCTCCTCCACTATGTATTGGATAGTAGGCTTGTCAACGATCGGCAGCATTTCCTTCGGCATCGCCTTCGTGGCCGGCAGAAAGCGCGTACCCAATCCCGCAGCAGGAATGATCGCCTTTCGAACTCTTTTTTTCATGCTCTTCCCCCTTGTAAAATCGGATATCCAGTTTCTGAGCAGTATCTTATCAATCTATATTACCAGCCACATGGTTTTATGAAAATTATGTTATCTAAGCTTTTCGCACTTTCCTCTTCTTAATCAAACGTTTGATTAAATCCGGTTAAACCCTATTATACCAAGGTCTCCTCTCCCAAACCGCCGCTTATCCTTTAACACATTAACGCACCGGGGGTCAGACCCCCGGTGCGTTAATGTGTTAAAGCGTTCCTCTTTATATAACTTCCCTCTCCCTTGCCCATCAATAAGTAGGTGCCTTCTGTTTTTATTTTCTAAAAATTCAATCTAAACAATCCGATATAAGAAGAAAACACTCAATTTTACGGAGAAGGATTGTGGGAAAATGAAGACGAAAAACACCGTAGATTTTAATAGCAAACTTTTTATGAGCGATCTCAATACGGCAAGGAAATCCCTAATGAGCATGAAACATACCGTATCCAATCCGGCTTTGATTTTAAAGATCGAGGAAATGCAAAAGACGCTCTCATGGTTATCCGAAAATCTAGACAAGGAATTAAAGTATCGAAGAGCCGAGTCGAAAACCAGGCCGGCGAAAAGTCATACCAAGAAGCCTAAACCAATCCACTACGGAAGTCCCGGAAGAAATGCCAGTTCACGTTCCCCTTTGTATAATCCACAAGGCGGCTTCGGCAAAAAGGCAACTTATCATGTAAAGGATTACGAGGATTTTTAATAATAAGTCTAATGGCTAATGGCAACATATAAAGTAATCCAAACCTACATAACAGAGAAGCATGGATCCACGGCTAAAACCTGCTGGATCGCTCACATGAAAGAGGTTTGCGGACTTAATCCTAAAAAGATCGCCAAATAGATACTCACCAGATAAAAGGGTTCATCCCTGCCCACCCGCCAAGCAGAATGATTTAATTGAAGCATTCACGCACTTCGACATGATCGAAAAATAGTTTACCAGAAGGAGGGGCCTCCCATAAATTGGATGGTTCCTTTTCTCTTTAAGGGCTCCAAATTTTGCCGATATAACTGTCATCAATAATCAAACACCATCAGAAAGGACATAACATGATTAGGTATAAACTTCAAAAGCTAATTGTCACTCCGCTGGTTGCCGCTGGTCTTATGGTAAGCTCTGTTTCACCGGCATGGTCCATGGCCGCACCTCTTGCTGCTGATGACCAAAAAGCGCAGGTAGTTGCAGTTTACAAGAATGAGGCGGGAAAGCAAAAGATTTTAAAGAATGCGGTTGAAGTCAAAGACGAATATACGACTCTTAAAGCTATCAATGTAGTATTACCGGAATCTGCAATTCTTTTATTAAAAAATGACCCGGACATCAGCTATATCGAGCATAAGGTGGAACAAAAGGTTGAAATATTAGGAACGCCAGCCCAGTGGAACGTAGAAGCGGTCAATGCACCGAAAGCATGGGCACAGGGCTACACTGGCACAGGGATAAAGGTTGCCATCGTCGACACCGGGATTGCCTATCATAATGAATTGCCGAATGTGGTCAAACGGGTAAGCTTCGTTGAGGACAATCCAGCTACCATCTCGGATGAATCCTCCCCTTTTGACAATAACGGCCACGGGACACATGTCGCTGGAATTGTCGGTGCAAGAATCGGCGGCCCTACTTCAGGTGGCAGAGAATTCGCTGGCGTCGCGCCTGATGCAAGCCTGTACTCCCTAAAGGTCATGGACGGAGAACAAGGAAGCATTCTGGATGTAATCGAAGCGATCGATTGGGCGATTGCCAATGACATGGATATTATCAATCTATCATTGGGGCTGTCGGACCATGTGCAATTATTGAAGGATGCGGTTGACCGGGCTTACAAGGCGGGCATCCTGCTCGTAGGAGCTGCAGGCAACGATGATGTAGGATTTCCAGTCAACTATCCAGCTAAATATGATTCAGTCATTGCTGTTTCATCTGTAGACAGCAGGAAAATAATTTCCAGTTTCTCATCAACAGGCCCTGAAGTCGAATTCACCGCTCCCGGCAGTTATATCGCGAGCACCTATGTGGAAGACGGGAACTCAACTTATGCACAGATGGGTGGAACATCGCAGGCCACTCCACATGTTGCAGGATTCCTAGCGTTGTTGAAGCAAAAAAATCCAGCCAAAACAGCTGCCGAACTTCGTGCCGAATTGCAGAAATATGCAGAGGATCTAGGTGTCCAAGGGCGTGACGAGCTTTATGGGTACGGATTCATCAATTTTTCAAAATTGGATGAAACGGCTCCCGGGAATGTTTCAGATTTTAAAGCAACAGCATCTGAAACTGATTCAATCACTGTTTCTTTCACGAATCCTGCCGATGCTGATTTTTCAAAAACGAAACTATACCTTAATGGCGTGTTTTCAGATGAAACGACTGGCATCTCATACACATTTACCAGCCTGAACGCTGACACTGAATATCAAATTACCGCCAGGACTGTCGATGTGAACGGAAATACTTCAGAGGGAGTCAGCATTATGGCAAAAACCAAGGCTTTGCCTGATGCGACACCACCTGCTGAGCAGGAACTTCCGGGAACTCCGACTGAGCCTGGAGATCAAGAGCAGCCGCCAGGAAGCACCACTCCATCTCAGCCTGGAAACCAAGAACAGCCGCCAGTAAGTCCAGCTCCTTCCCAGCCATTGCCGAGCGGCCCAATCGAGGCAGCACCAGGACCAGTTCAGGATGGGGAATTCCTCGTAACTGAAGAAAAATGGACTGAAACAAACGAGAAAATCGAAATTTCCGTGCCAGCAAAAGCAAGTAAATTCATATTCACTCCTGGCGTTTGGAACGAGTTAAAAATGGCACGGAAGGATCTTTCTATCTCGTTGAATGGATTGTCAGTCTTAATGCCGAAGGAGAATATAGCGGCATTGACGCTAAAAAACAAAACCGAGATCAATTTTAGCCCGATAACCGCGACGCCTCCAAAAGGAGCAAACCTTAAAACCGGTCTGATTAAGTTTGAAATGATTGACCAGGTAACGAAAACAGCGGTTAAAAGCTTTAACAAACCAATTAATATCGCCTTTGATATTCCAGCAGCCACTAGTACCGCTGCTGTAAAACCAACCTTTGGGGTGAGGCACGATAGCGGACAGTGGCAGTTCGCCGGGGGCAAAATCAGCGGCAGCCAATTTGTGATTCAAACAAAGCAGCCAGGATCTTTTGCGATAATGGAAAACAGCAGGACTTTCACTGATATCAAGGGACATTGGGCACAGCCGGAAATCGAAGACCTGTCTGCACGACTGATCATCCAGGGAAAAACAGCAGACCAGTTTTCTCCGAACGAAGAAGTAACCCGCGCTCAGTTCATCGTGCTGCTGGCAAGGATGCTGAGCATACCAACCGCTGAGTATGCAGGGACATTCAAGGATGTCACTGCAAGTCAGTCCTGGTCCGCCAGCTACATTGAAGCCGCCCATCGCTATGGAATCACAACCGGTTTTGCAGACGGCAGCTTCCGGCCGAACCAGATCATCACGCGCCAGGAAATGGCCGCCATGATCGTCCGTGCCTTAAAAACAGAAAAACCAGAAGCACTCCTTAGCAGCAGCCAAACAACAAAACCATTTTCAGACGATCAGCAGCTAAGCACCACATTCAAACAAGAAATCTATCTCGCAGCAAAAGCAGGACTGATCAAAGGCCGCGCAGACGGCAGCTTCGATCCGCTTTCCAAAACAACCAGAGCCGAAACAAGCGTCGTCCTGTACCGCGCTTTGCACAAATAACTGGAACATGGGGACGGTTCTCATGTTCCAAATATGATGACAGCAATGAGGGTTAAGCCCCAATTGCTGCTGTAACGCATTAACGCGCCGGGGGTCTGACCCCCGGCGCGTTAGTGTGTTAAAGCCTCTGCTTCTGCTTCTTTATTTCATCCCCGAAATCGTATATCCATCAATGATATGCTTCTGGAAGATGATGAAGATGATGACGATTGGGACGACCATGAAGGTGGAGCCGGCCATTTGGAGGGCGAAGTTGCCGCCGTATTGGCCTTTCAACAGGGATAATCCTACGGATAATGTGTACAGGCTTTCGTCGTTGGCGATGATCAGCGGCCATAGGAAGCTGTTCCAGCCGGCGATGAAGGTCAGGATTCCCTGTACTGCTAATATTGGCTTTGTCATCGGCAATACGATTTGCCAGAACACCCGCAGCTCGCTTGCGCCGTCCAGACGCGCTGCTTCGAGCAGCTCATCCGGAATGGTTGACATGAACTGGCGGAACAGGAAGATACCGAACGCGCCAACCAGTCCAGGCAGCACGATCCCTGCCATTGTGTTCGTCAAGCCCATCTGGTTCAGGATCAGGTAAACTGGAATCATCGTTACCTGTCCTGGAATCATCATCGTAGCTAAGACCATGAAGAATAACTGGTTGCGGCCCTTGAATTCAAACTTGGCAAATGCGTATCCTGCCATTGCGTTCAAAAACAGACCTACGAAAGACCATAATACTATGATGATCGTATTTTTCAAATAAAGCCCAAAGTTCATATTCACAAAGAGATTCTGGAAGTTTTCCAATGTGAATTCCTTCGGGAACAATGTTGGCGTCAGCTGCATGACTTCGCTTTCCGGTTTGAAGGATGATAGAATCATCCAAATGAACGGAATGGATACCATCAAACCGCCGATCGTGAGCACTAGCCCGACAAACCATTGCTGCGATTTTTCCCGCTTAACATGTGCGCTAAGTGAATCTTTCTGAATTGCACTGGATTTCATTTGTTTCCACCTCTGCTTTCATCAAATATCCTGTTGTTTGTTCTGAAGCTTGAATTGAATCATCGTTATGATAATGATGGCAATGAACAAGATGAAAGATCCAGCTGCTGCGTAACCGAAGTTGCTGAACTGGAACCCGTTACGGTAAATGAACAAGGCAACAGAAGTCGTGCTATCAAGCGGACCGCCATTGGTCATGACGAATGGCTCCTCGAAGAACTGCAGCCAGCCAATCATTGTCGTGATCGAAACGAAGAAAATCGCATATCTGAGCAGCGGAATCGTGATCTTCGTCAGCTGCTTCCAGTTATTTGCGCCATCCAGCTGGGCAGCTTCGTAATACGTCTTCGGAATACCCTGCAGCGCCGCAAGGAAGATGATCATATTGATTCCGATCGCTCTCCAAAGCGCAAGTAAAATCAACGAGATTTTAGCCATGATCGGGTCCTGAAGCCACGGGACATCAGGCAGGTTAAGAAGGTTTAATAAATGGTTGAACAATCCAAGTTGAGGGTTGTACAGATAGCTCCAGACAACAGCAACCGCAACAACGTTTGTGATGGAAGGCATATAGAAGACAACCCGGAAAGCCTTGAAAATGCGTGCTTTTCCAAAATTGATAAGAAGCGCGATTGCCAGTGAGATCACAATGACAAGCGGAACACCAATCACGACATAAAATAATGTGTTGAAAATCGATTTTAAGAAGATTGGATCGCCAATAACCTCTTTATAGTTTTCCAATCCGATAAAACTGATCGATGACCAGTCGGCAATCCCCACTAAATCAAGGTCTGTAAAGCTAATGATCAGCGCTACAAATATAGGCAGGATTGAAAATAAAGTTAAAAGGATAATGGCAGGTGCTAAGAAAAAGTAAGGAGTCTTGTTTGCCAGAAAGCTTTTCATCGTAAGTCCCTTCCTTCTTGGTCCAGAAGTTCTGGACTATTATAGGCAGCTAGCAGGCACAATGCCTGCCAGCCCACCTCTTGTTGAAGATTACTTGGCTAAAATTTCTTCAGCCTCTTTATCAAATGCATCCATTTCTTCCTGGATGTCTGCCCCGCCACGGTAGATTTTTTCAAATCTGCTTAAGAAGTCCTGGGCGATTTTTTCAAAAGGCTTGATTACAGGCATTGGCTGAGCGTTTTCAAGCTGCTCGCCAAATACTTTGTAGTACTGGTTCTCTTGAAGCTGCTTGTCGTTCCAAGCTTCTTTGTTCGCTGGAAGTGAGTTCGTCATTTCAAGCCATTTTACCTGAGTTTCTGGTTTGCTCATGAAAGAAAGGAATTTAAGGGCTTCTTCCTTATTTTCTGTATATTGGAACACAGACAGATCAGATCCGCCAAGAGTTGATGTATTTGTTTCCTTCGCAGGAAGGACTGCTGTTGCCCACTTGCCTTCAAGTTCTGGAGCCTGGTCATTGATCAGCTTGACCATCCAAGGACCAGAGATGAACATTGGCAGGATTCCATCACCTTTGAACGCCTGGATGATATCAAGACCAAGATCAACTGGTGCTGAGCCATCCTTGAAGAATCCATTCAAGTATTCAATTGCTTCAACAAATTCTGGTTCGTTAAAATATGCTTCGTTGCCTTCAATCAGCTTAGATCCATTTTGGCGAGCAAACATGAAGGATAAGCTTTGCTCATTTGTGTCAATGCTGATGCCGTACTTATCGTCGCCGCGCTCATTCAGCTTTTTAGCTGCATCGCGAAGCTCATCCCAAGTTTTTGGCGCTTCCTTATAGCCAGCTTCCTCTAAAAGGTCTGTGCGGTAGTAAAGGACACGAGTATCAACGTACCATGGCACGCCAACCACTTTATCATCGTATTTAGTCGTTTCAACTGAACCCTCGAAAAAGTTTTCTGCTGCCAGTTCAGGATAATCCTTAGTATACTCAGTTAAGTCAAGCAATGCATTCGCTGAAGCGAATTCAGGAATCCATGTTGTACCCATTTGCACAACGTCAGGACCTTTTTTAGAGGCAACCGCTGTTAAAAGCTTATCGTGCGCCTGATCCCATGGAATCGCCTGCACTTTTACATCGATATCCTTATTTGCTTTTTCAAACTCTTCGGCAATCTTTGGAAGTGTCTTCGCTTCTTCCCCCATGCCCCAGACTGTGATGACTTTCTTGCCATCTTTTTCAGAACTAGAAGAATCAGAAGAACATCCTGCAAGTGCACCAGAGACAACCAATGTACCGACCATTGCGGCAGCTGCGAATTTCTTGCTGAATACATTAAACATTTTTCGGCTCATACGTAAAACCCCCAAAATAATTTAATAAGTCCTTGCATTTAAGTTTCCCGGTATAGCAAATCATTACTATATAACCCACGAATTTGACCAATTAGGCACTTCGTTTACGAAAACCCCCTCGCAGTGAAACGTTTCGAAAACCAGTAAAAAAATAATAGACTGTAACTTGCGAAACGATTCTTAACTCTGTGCCTCTTTTACTGAAAAGATGCGATGCAAGTGATTGAAACGTTTCGATAGGGCTATTATATTTCATGGTGAAATCGTTTTCAAGTAAAAATTTCAGCAAAAATTTACTTTTTCATGAAAAGCCCCACCAGTGCTGGGTTTGTTTTTATACAACTATAGAAACGTTTCGATAATTCGTTGACTCGAGAAAAGAAAGCGCTTATAATGCAGTTGTATTCATATTCGAAACGTTTCTATTTAGTTAATATATTTTGGGAGGTTCGCCCCTATGAACAGTCAGAAACTTACTTCTTTATTAAAAGAAATGACGCTGGATGAGAAAATCGCGCAATTGCTTCAATTGGCGACACCATTTTTCGAAGGATCGAGGGATGAAGGACAAATAACAGGCCCTCTGGCTTCTATGAAAATAACAGAAGAGAATGTACGCAATACCGGTTCGGTTCTTGGTGCATCAGGCGGCGCGAAGGAAGCGATTGCCATCCAGGAAGCTCATTTGAAAAAGAATCGGTTAGGCATCCCTCTATTATTTATGGCAGATGTCATTCACGGTTATAAAACGATTTTCCCTGTGCCACTGGCTATCGGCTGTTCATGGGATATGGAAAAAGCGCAGCAGAGCGCGGAAATCGCAGCTAAAGAAGCTGCCGCAGCTGGTGTCCATGTAACCTTCGCGCCAATGGTCGATTTAGTGCGCGACCCTCGCTGGGGACGCGTGATGGAATCTACCGGTGAAGACCCATATTTAAATAGTGAATTCGCACGGGCTTTTGTTCGAGGCTTCCAGGGGGAAGACTTGAAAAATGATAAAAATTCAGTTGCGGCATGTGTGAAGCACTTCGCAGCATATGGTGCTGCAGAAGGCGGCCGCGATTACAATACCGTCAATATGTCAGAACGCCAGCTCAGGGAATCTTATCTTCCAGCTTACAAAGCAGCGCTCGACGAAGGCTGCGAAATGGTGATGACAGCCTTCAACACAGTCGACGGCATTCCAGCTACAGGCAATGTAAAACTGATGCGTGACCTGCTCCGTGATGAGTGGGGCTTTGACGGCATCCTCATTTCCGACTGGGGTGCGGTAAAGGAATTGATTCCGCACGGTGTAGCCGAGGATGAAGCGGAAGCTGCCTACAAAGCGATCCAGGCTGGTGTCGATATCGAAATGATGACAGCTTGCTATGTTGACCATTTAAAAAAGCTTGTCGATAACGGTAAAGTAGATGAAAAGCTGATCGATGAAGCGGTTATGCGGATTCTGACTTTGAAAGATAAATTAGGACTATTTGAAAACCCATACCGCGGTGCGGATGAAGTGCTTGAGCAAGAACTGATCATGAGCGATGCACACCGCAACGCAGCAAGAGAGCTTGCGGTTAAGTCCTCTGTTTTATTAAAAAATGACGGAGTTCTTCCTATTAATCAAGAAAAGAAAATTGCACTGATTGGACCATTTGCACAAAGCAACGATATTTTAGGACCGTGGTCGTTCCTTGGATCAAAGGAAAAAGCAGTCCAATTGTACGATGGATTGCTGGCAAAATTGGACTCCTCCCTTCTTTTAACTGCGAAGGGCTGTGAAATCGAAACAGGTTCAGATGAGCAATTAGCTGAAGCTGTAAAAGCAGCATCAGAAGCAGACATGATTGTGCTGGCACTTGGTGAAGCATCCGAAATGAGCGGTGAAGCTGGCTGCCGTGCTGATATCCGCCTTCCAGAGGTACAGCTGAAGCTGGCCGCTAAAATGAAGGATCTCGGCAAACCAATCGTGGCGGTGCTGTTCAACGGACGTCCACTCGACCTGCACGGAATCTGGGACGAAGCCGATGCGATTTTAGAAGCATGGTACCCGGGGACTGAAGGCGGAAACGCTGTGGCTGACATTTTGTTCGGAGACGCAAATCCATCGGCGAAGCTTTCCATGTCCTTCCCATTCTCCGTTGGGCAGGTACCGGTTTACTACAACCACTTCAACACGGGCCGTCCGCAGGGAGCGCCTGACGCACAGGAACGATACGTATCTCAATATTTAGATATTCCGAACGAGCCACTCCTTCCATTTGGATTTGGATTGAGCTATACAAGCTTTGAATATAGCAATGCAAAATTGTCCGGTGCAACGATGACTGTGTCCAACCCGATGACAGTTTCCGTCGAGGTTGAGAACACTGGTGATCTAGCTGGTGAAGAGATTGTTCAGTTGTATGTTCGCGATGTATCCGGTGAAGTCGTAAGGCCAATGAAAGAACTGAAAGGCTTCAAAAAGGTAGCTTTAGAACCAGGCGAGAAAGTGACAGTTGAGTTTGAAATTACAGAAGAACAGCTGCGTTATCATCATGCTGACTTAAGCTTTACGAGCGATCCAGGCAAATTCATCGCTTTTGTCGGGCGTAACAGCAGAGATACTGTGGAATTGGCATTTGAACTAAGTGCAGAAGAATAGTGTTTTTTTAAAAAAATAATGGAGTTTCTCTTTTAAGTCCGGTTTCAGTTGAGATAATTACGGTTTCGCAGATTTTATTTACGGTTTCGCAGATTTTATTTACGGTTTCGGACATTTTATTTACGGTTGCACAGTTTATCTACGGTTGCACGTACTTTTTCTACGGTTTCATGCATTTTATCTACGGTTACACGAATTATATCTACGGTTGCACGCAATTTATCTACGGTTGCACACCGCTAATCTAGTAAAGGGAAACTATAATACCAGTTGAAAAGCATTTAATTCCAGTTGGCGCCAATATAATACAAGTTGCCAGCGATTTAATACCAGTTGAACTCAATTTAATACCAGTTGCAAAAAACCACACCTGATTTTTATTCCTAACAGCCGGGACTTTCCGGCTGTCGGCTAATATAATAGGAAAGAAGTTGACACCGATGACACAGTCCAAGTTCACCATTCAGAACAATGACTTAAGCTTCACGTTTTTAAATAGCGGCGATTTGTATGAGATTGCGAACAAATCGACAATGATCAACCAGTGGCTATCGAATTCTATCGATGGCTCGATGAATAACTTGTTTTTACGTATCCACCACGAAGATGGAATTCAGTTCTATCCCCTGCTTGGCTCGAAATCAGCAAGCACTGTCAGCCATACAGACAGCCAGATTCTCTGGCAGGGTGAAGCCGGCGGCCTAAAGTATCAGATTACTTTTTCCGTGGCAGACGGCGGTGTCTGGTTCTGGGATGTTGAAGTTGAGGGAAACAATGCGGAAATCGATGTTGTTTACGGACAGGATCTTGGGCTTGCTGATAAAGGCGCTGTCCGCACGAATGAAGCCTATATGTCGCAGTACATCGACCATAATGCTTTTAACGACGCGGAAAAAGGCTATGTAGTATGCTCGCGCCAGAACCAGCCGATGAGCGGCGGCTGCTTTCCTTACCTGCAGCAGGGGTCATTGACAAAAGCAATCGGCTTCTCAACAGATGGATTCCAGTTCTACGGCTTATCTTATAAAGAAACAAACGTACCTGAAATCCTGGAACAACAAACTCTCGCGAATGAAGTTTATCAATATGAATTCGCCTACACTGCCCTTCAGTCTGAAAAAGTAACTTTGAATGGCAAAGCGCAATTTGTTTTCTATGGCATTTTTAAAGAAAATCACCCGACTGCGATTACCGAATTGGAATTTACAGATGAAATTAAAACAGCTTGGGAACAGGTTCAAAATCAATCACCACAACAAGCAAACAGCCAAGAACAAGTCGTCCTTTCCCCTGCTTTCGGAAAGCCATTGGAAACACTCTCGATGACAAAAGCGGAGATTGACGAGCTGTTCCCGAACCGCCATCAGGAAGAAACAGCTGGGGAAACATTGCTGTCATTCTTTACTGAGCAGCACGAGCATGTGGTTTTAAAGGAAAAAGAGCTTAAAGTAGAGCGCCCGCACGGCCATATTCTGATGAGCGGCGGCAATGTCGACAATATCAAGAATGTCCTTACGACTACTTTATATATGTATGGTATTTTCAACTCACACATCGTCGTGGGCAACACTTCGTTCAACAAGATGCTGACGAATGCACGCAACGCATTGAATGTGATGAAGACTTCCGGGCAGCGGATCTATGTGGAAATCGAAGGAAGCTACCGTCTATTAACACTTCCTTCCATGTTTGAAATGGGCTTCAACTATGGCCGCTGGTACTACAAAACGAATGACGACATGATCATCATCTCAACTCATACAGCTGTGGATTCACCGCAATTGCAGCTGCAGGTCCGCTCTGCTAACGGAAAAGCGTACCGTTATCTTGTGACGAACCAGGTATCGATGAACAATAACGAGTATGCACAGCCTTATAAAATGGAGCAGGACGGGAATGTCCTTACTTTTACAGCAGGCGAAGGCTCCGACAGTTCAACTGTCTTCCCTGATCTGAGCTACACCATGCAAATCATCGGCAGTGGATTCACTGTCAAGGATGCAAGCATGATCGGAGAAAATATTGAAGCAGACGCTGCTTCACTCGCGGTCATTGAGTTAAACGAAGCAAGCGAATGGAATATGACAATCCAGGGTCTGTTAAACGGCCAGGACATTCCTTTTGCAGACTCTGATGCAAAAACAGAAATCGAAAAATACCGCGAGTTCTTCGCAGAAACGATGAACGGCTTCAACCTTAAGCAAAATGGCGCAGCAACAGACGAACTCAACAAGATGAACGCGCTGGCTTGGTGGTATACGCACAATATGCTTGTCCACTATTCTGTGCCGCATGGTCTTGAGCAGTACGGCGGCGCAGCCTGGGGAACACGTGATGTGTGCCAGGGTCCGACTGAATATTTTATCGCGACGCAAAAGTATGAGAACGTCAAGGACATCATCAGGACGGTTTACTCTCACCAATACAGTGATGATGGGAACTGGCCGCAGTGGTTCATGTTCGATAACTACTACCGCTTCCAGCAGGAAGAGAGCCACGGCGACATCATCGTCTGGCCGTTGAAGGTCATCGTTGAGTATTTACGGGCAACGAATGACTTTACGATTTTAAGCGAAGAGCTTCCATATACGGAAAAAGGAAATTTCGAATTCACAGAGGAAAAAGTAACATTGCTTGACCATGTAAAAAAACAGCTGCAATACATCAAGGACCACTTTTTACATGATACGTACCTGTCTTCGTACGGCGATGGCGACTGGGATGACACCCTCCAGCCGGCAAACGCGCAGCTGAAGCAATTTATGGCGAGCAGCTGGACGGTCGCGCTGACTTATCAGGTCGTAAGCCAATTCGCATCGCTTTTACAAAAACAAGATGCCCAGCTGGCAGATGAGCTAAGCACGATGGCCGCAGGAATCAAGGAAGATTTCAATAAATACATGCTGTCTACAGAAACTATTCCGGGCTTCGTTTTCATGGAGCAGCCTGGCCAGCCTGAATTGATGGTCCACCCTACTGACACAAAAACAGGCATTCAGTATCGCCTGCTTCCAATGCAACGAAGCATGATCGGCGAACTGCTTACTCCTGAGCAGGCGGAGTACCACTATGAAATCATCAGGCAGCACCTGTACCATCCGGACGGCGTGCGTTTGATGGACCGCCCGGCGACGTATAAAGGCGGAGTCAGCACAAACTTCAAGCGCGCCGAGCAGGCAGCGAACTTTGGACGCGAAATCGGGCTGCAATATGTCCATGCCCACATCCGTTTCGTTGAAGCGATGGCGAAGCTGGGCAAGGTGGACGAGGTTTGGAAAGGCCTGCAGACGATCAACCCTGTCGGCATCCAGAATGTTGTCCCGAACGCGGAACTTCGCCAGAGCAATGCGTACTTCAGCAGCTCCGACGGCAAGTTCATCACCCGCTACGAGGCGGCTGAGAACTTCGAAAAGCTTCGCGACGGATCAGCTGCTGTTAAAGGAGGCTGGAGAATTTACTCAAGCGGCCCTGGAATCTATATGAACCAGCTGATTTCAAACGCGCTTGGCATCCGCCGCGACGGACAGAACCTCATCATTGACCCGGTTCTTCCGGAGGAAAAAGACGGTCTGGAATTCAACTTCATCATTAATGGCAAGCCTGTTACCTTCGTTTATCGCTATGACAGTGAAAACGGCGTGAAGATCAACGGACAAGATGTAAATGCTGAACGGGTTTCCAACCGCTATCGTGAAGGCGGCTACCGCATAAGCGCAGATGGGCTTGCGAAGCTCACTTCCGAGAACAATACAATCGAAATTCACTTGTAAAAATTAGAGCGGCCTATTCGGCCGCTTCCTTTTTCATATAATAGGGGTGGCAAAATGGAGAAAAAATGGTGGCATAACAGTGTGGTTTACCAGGTGTACCCTCGCAGCTTCAAGGATTCAAACGGCGACGGGATCGGCGATCTGAAAGGGATCATTTCGAAGCTCGATTACATTAAGGAATTGGGTGCGGATGTGATCTGGCTGTGCCCGGTCTATGCCTCGCCTAATGATGATAACGGCTACGACATCAGTAATTATTATCAGATTCATCCTGAGTTTGGAACGATGGATGACATGGATTTGCTTATTTCTGAGGCTGGGAAACGCGGAATCGGCATCATGATGGATATTGTCGCGAACCATACATCTGATGAGCATCCATGGTTCATTGAATCGAAGAGCCGCAAAGATAACCCTTATCGGGATTATTATATTTGGCGGGATGGCGTGGATGATGGACCGCCGGGTGACCTGCAGTCGATTTTCAGCGGCAGCGCGTGGGAATATGATGAGACTACGGATCAATATTACTTGCATATGTTCAGCAAAAAGCAGCCGGACCTGAATTGGCATAACCCCCTGGTCCGCGAGTCGATGTATGATGTGATGCGGTTCTGGATCAACAAAGGAATCAAAGGCTTCCGTTTCGACGCCATTGATTTGATTGCAAAGGAGCTGGATCAGGATATTATCGCAAACGGTCCCCTGCTCCATACGTACTTGCAGGAGATGCACCGCGAAGTCCTTGATGGGGCGGATATCGTCACAGTTGGTGAGACAGGCGGAGCCGACCTGGAAAAAGCGATCCTTTTTACCAGCCCTGAACGGAAAGAACTCGACATGGTGTTTTCCTTCGAGCACATTGCTTTAGACGAACAAAAAGGCAAGCAGAAATGGGACTTGAAGCCGCTGGAACTGGTTGATTTAAAAAGAGTCCTCTCAAACTGGCAGACTGGGCTTGCCGGCAAGGGCTGGAACAGTTTATTCTGGAGCAACCATGACCAGCCGCGAATCGTATCGCGCTGGGGGAATGACAAGGAATTCCGGTACGAGAGCGCGACGATGCTCGCTTCCCTGCTCCATTTGATGCGCGGTACGCCGTACATTTATCAGGGTGAAGAAATCGGGATGACGAATGTGAAATTTGCTGAATTGGACTCTTATCGTGATATTGAAACCTTCAATATGTACAAAGAGCGGATTGATCAAGGCTTTGCACATGAAGACATCATGGAATCGATTTATGTAAAAGGCCGGGATAACGCGAGGACGCCGATGCAGTGGAGTGCGGGATACCAGGGCGATTTTACAGCTGGAGAGCCTTGGATTGAGGTAAACCCTAATTACTCTAAGATTAACGTTGAAAATGATAGAAACCGTGACAAGTCCATCTATGAATTTTACAAAAAGCTGATTCAGCTGCGGAAATCGCATGACCTGATTGTCTACGGGGATTACGAGCTGCTTGACAGCGAGCCAGAAATCTTTGCTTATGCTCGAACTTTTGGAAATGAGGAATGGCGTGTTGTTTGCAATTTTACCAGCAGTGAAGTCGAGACCGGTCTATTGTGCGACGGAGAGATTATCCTCCATAACTATGACCGCCTCGGTTTAAGATTGCGGCCGTACGAGGCTATTGTCTATAAACTGAAAAATTAACTATAGCTGGAAACGCATACAAGGTATAATAACAATAGAGTTTATTGAAGAGACGGGAGAGAAAATCGTGGCAGGAATTAAAGATATTGCAAAAATGGCAGGTGTCTCGATATCGACTGTTTCCTATGCCCTGAACGGCAGCCCGAAGGTGACCGAAGAGACAGCAGCGAAAATCCTCGCGATCGCCAAGGAATTGAACTATGTTCCGAATGCGGCTGCCCGGTCTTTGAAAAAAAGGGAAACGAAAATCATCGGCGTCTTCCTGACCAATTATGGCGGAGCCTTTTACGGACAGCTTTTACAAGGCATCCAGGACGCCTTAAGCAGCAAGGGATACGAAATGATCGTCTGCGGCGGGAAGGAATCGCACCGCTTCATACCGGAACGGATGATTGACGGAGCCATCATTCTCGATTTTTATTTTTCAAGCGAAGAGCTGCTGAAGCATGCGGAAGCCGGGCATAAGATTGTCGTCATGGACCGGGAGCTTCAGCATCCAAATATAAATCAAGTGCTATTGCATAACACATCAGGCGCCACCCTGGCCATCGATCATCTGATTGAAAAAGGCCACCGGAAAATCTACGCTGTCTCCGGACCAGAAGGCTCGTATGATGCGACGCAGCGAATCGAGGCCGTTCGCCAGGCCGTGAAGCGTTATAAAGATGTGGACTATCATGAAATCCCCGGCAATTTCAACAAGCCCGCCGGCGAAAAAGCGGCTGAACAGATCGTCAGCGAATACACAGAGCCAGTGGCCGTCTTCTGCCTGAACGACGAAATGGCCATCGGCATGTACAATTACCTAGCAAAAACAAAGTACGAGATCGGCAAACACATCCACATCATCGGATTCGATAACATCGAGATCTCACACTACACCCAGCCAAGACTCGCAACCATCGACTACTCCGAGCAAAAATGGGGCGCCGTCTCCGCAGAACACCTGTTAAAACTGCTCGCCAACGAACCAGTCGAAAACGAACGCATCTACGTCACCCTGATCCCAGGAGACTCCGTGCAATCCATTTAGCGGAACATGGGGACGGTTCTCATGTTCCATTCTGGAACGCGAGAACCGTCCCCGCGTTCCAACCTAAAACATGTCCGAGGTATGAATGATGAGCTACCTAAGCTGGCAATACATAAGAAGAATAAACCTGAAGCGCGAAGAAGTCCCGTCATTCAGGCACTACCCCTTCAACCTTCCAAGCCTGAAAACTTTAGATGGGCTGGAACTTCATCCAAAGGTCACGTTTTTCATTGGCGAAAATGGAATGGGGAAATCGACTTTGCTTGAGGCTATTGCGGTGGCGATGGGCTTCAATCCTGAGGGCGGGTCGTTGAACTTCAACTTCTCTACCTTTGGTTCACATTCGCAGCTGGCTGACTACCTTAAAATCATTAAGGGAATCGAACGGCCGCGGGATGGATTTTTCCTGCGGGCTGAGAGCTTTTACAATGTCGCCTCTAACATAGAAGAGATGGACCGCGAGCCTGGCGGGCCAAGGGTGATTGATTCCTTTGGCGGGAAATCGCTGCATGAACAGTCACATGGTGAGTCATTCTTTGCCACTTTCATCCACCGGTTCCGCGGGAATGGCATTTATCTGCTCGATGAACCCGAAGCCGCCCTCTCCCCTTTGAGGCAGATGTCAATGCTCACGAGGATTCATGACCTGGTAAGCGAAAACTCACAGCTGATCATCGCGACGCACTCCCCCATCATCATGGCCTATCCGGACGCCAGGATATACGAATTCACCGAGGAAGGCGTCCACGAACGAAAGCTGGAGGAAACGAACCATTATACGATCATGAAGCAGTTTTTTGATGACCGGGAGCGGATGATTCACCGGCTGCTGGAGGAATGATGCGGAACATGGGGACGGTTCTCATGTTCCATTCTGGAACGTGAGAACCGTCCCCGCGTTCCAGAAAATGGAGGTTGAAATTCATTCCCTAAAATGAGAATCTATATAACTGGAGATGGACTTCCAGTTCATTGGAATCGGCACAGGTAAAACTCATCCTGGGGGGAAGGAAACAAGATGTACATGGAGATAGGATTGATTGCATTTTTGGTTTCTGGATTTTTCCTTTTAAAAGGATTATCAGACTTTTTTATGAGAAAGAGAGATAAGAAATGCTTCGTGATTGCTATTGGAGCATTCGCGGTCTTTCTGGCGGCGATCATCAAGGATCCGGCAATGGCTACTGAGGCTGCCAATGAGGATAAGCGTCAAAACGGGGAACTAAGAACAGGGGAAACACCAGTTCAGCAGGAGACTGAGATAAAAGCGTTTCTTAATAAAGAAGAAGCTGGAGAAGAGAACCAGAATGAAGCGATAATACCAACGATGACTCACAGCAGCGTGGAACCCATGGTAACAAAAGTCGTTGACGACCACACAATCGAAGTCTTGGTGAACGGTAAAATCGAAACTTATCAAAAAAAGTAAAGCCTGCCAGCCGGCAGGCTTTTTCCTTACTTCAAAAATCGATTGACCTGCTTAATATCAAATATCCGATTGCCCTGCATTTGTCCCCAACTGCTTAGTTCCTCATGATCCTCATGCTCCGGGTCGCTGATCGCCTTGAGATACTCCGAGTAACCTCCACTGCCGCCGACATCTTCAGGAGGAGTGTCCCCTTCGCCTTCAAGGCACACCGGATGATAGGTATCATAATCGCTGATGACCTTCTCCACCTCGATATAATGCTCCCAGTTGTCCCCAAAATCATAGACATATTTAAAATGAGTGATTTCCGGAACACACTCCGACAGTTTTACATCGTATTCCATCCGCCTTTCCATATCAATCGGGACAATCAGCGCTTCCGGACTGCCCACGATATTTAAAATCGGCTCATAGCCTGCTTCGTGGTATGCAGGGTGATGAGGTGACAGCTTCTTTTTCTTTTTGGGATCATAAAGGTAAAAGGCATGCAAATGCTGGTTATCCCATCTGAATGAATGTTGTATAACATCATGAAGCTCATGGAACGTACGATCAAGCGGCACAATGATCCTCCGCCAGCAAGGATGGTCATCCAGCTTTAATGAGATTTTCAGCTGGACAGCTTCTGAACTAAAAATCTTTCCGCCTGTCAGGTTTGCCAGCTCTTTGAACATTTCTTCATGAGGATAGATGTATTTATTTTTCCCTGCTCCGACCATATCCCGGCTAACCTTTAAAGCAAGCTGGGTATTAAAAAGTGCCGATGGGTCGAAATACTCCTCCAAATAATAAATGTAATCACAGGCCCGATTCAATTTCGAAACAGACGAGCGGTCTTTCGATTTCGTAAAACGGATCTCCCCGGCAGCCGAAAGATATGTATCTATCACATCGTCTTGTATGCCTTCAGCCACCCAAGTCTCCCGCAGCCCCTCCTTGATAAGCTCGTCCAATCTCTTAAAATCCTTCGCCTTAAGGCCATACAAAATCACGGCATAGCGATTCAAATTGTTCACAGCCACAACCATTTTCTTGCGCTGGATCGTGAGCACATGGGCACTCCAAGAGAAAAGCGGCTCCTCTTCCGGCACAGGATCTGGCTTGATCTTCAGTTCATCTAACAGCTTTTTCGAACAGTGGATTAGCATTTTTGAAAACTCCTATTATATTAGACTTATCCCTACTATAACCAACAATTTTATTCTATAAAAATAGAGGTACAGCAAATTGCACCTCTTTTTCATCCAAATCACCAGGACAGCTCGATCCAGCCATTCTCTTTTTTGCTGATTGTATAAGCCTCATATCGATCGAATTCAACTGTGACCTTCGCTCCGGTTTTACTTACGAAATTGATATTCTCTGAAACTCCTTCATATAAAAAGCCTTCTCCGGAATACAGCTCTTTCAGCATCTCAACGTATTGTTGGCTGGCGGATGCCACCCCGGTGCTCTTGCTGATGACCATTTCTGTACCTTTAAAAAAGCCAAATAAATCCGTGTTTTGAACCGCGTATAATTGTGTTCCATATTTTTCTGCAATCTTCACGAGCCGTTGATATTCAGGTTCATCCATTAAGCTGACGTAGAGCGAATCACCATATTTTATCGTATCCTCGGAATCCTCTTTTACCTCGTCATTAGGGGCTTCAGAGGATTGCTGTTTTTCTGGTTCTGGTTTTACCTCTGGCTTATCAGGGGGACTAACAGGAATTTCCTTATTCTCAAGCTCTCTAGGATCCATTTCTTTTATAGACTGAGGATTCTCCGCAGCCATGTAAACATTCTCTGTTGCGTCCGCTTTTTCCGGAGCTCCTCCATAATAAAACGCGCCAACCGAAGACAGAAACAGGGCACCGAAGATTGCAAACGCAGCTTTAGTTTTCATTTTTTATGACTCTCCCCTTCTTTTTACCATTTAGACGAGACGATTATCTAGGAAGTTTATTTTTTATCGAATTTTTTATTTCATTAATCTTTCTCGCAATCTTTCAAAATTTAGCCACACTAAAGAGATTGCTGATTGTCTAAAAATATTGTAAAATTAAAAAGTATCATTGTTGCAAGCGTTTGCATAATTTGGTTTAATTTTTTTATCCAGTTGTGCAAACGATTTCATTAGATAGAGTTTTAGATGTAACAAATCTAATCTCCCCCTCTATCAAACCAATTTAAAAGGAGGAATGTATGTCAATGAGCAGGAAGTCTAAGCGTAAGTTTTCTATTTTTATGACGGCGATCATGCTTTTGAGTTTGTGGCTGCCTTTTGTGCCGGCTCCTCAAGCATTCGCGGCAGACTCCACGGCTAACGTGGAATCTGCAGACAGAACTGTCCGGGTAACGTATATCCGAGAAGACCAACAGTATGATGGCTGGAACATTTGGGTCTGGAATACTGGCAGACAGAATGATCAAATTAATTTTCAATCTTATGAGAACGGAGTAGCAACAGCTGATATTGCGGTTGCTCCGGAAACAAAAAGTATTGGTCTATTAATCCGCAGTACAAATGACTGGAGTACTGCTGTAAAAGAATTTGATAAAGACCGTACTATTCCAGTAAATACAAACGACACCCTCACCAAGGCTTACATAACTAGCGGTGTCGAACAAATCCGCATCGTTCCGGACGGTTCAGCTCCTGTGATCGATCAAGGAAATGCGACTTTCTTCTATCGTGATAAAACCCTTTTTGCAAACGACCAGATGGACACAATCCAAAAGGTAGATTTGAAGTTTAATGGTGAAACTGTACCAATGACGTATGAGCCAGAGAATGAGAGATTCGCAGCAACTTACGAAAACATTCCAAATGGCAAGACGCCATACAAATACGTTGTGACAATGAAAGACGGTACGACTTCTGAAGTAATTGACCCTTATAACCCGTCTTCCGAAATCGACTTCCAAAAAGCTGAGCTGACTGTGTCTGGCTCTGTAACACCGGCAGCGATTGACTATAATGAAAACGCTGTCTTGAAGGTTGACGTTCAGGGTCTTGCAGACGGCCTGAAAATCAACAAAATCACTGCTGACGTATCAGCGCTTGGCGGATCTGAAAAGCTTGAAATCGATCCTTCGCTAAAAGCAGTCACGATCGCAGTGGATGACAATGTAACAGCTGGAACGAAGGAAATCCCGCTTACTGTAGTAGATTCATATGGAAACTCCTATAACGGTAAGGCCTCAGTAGAAGTGAAAACGCGCCAGGCTGTTGGCGAAAATGACTTTGACTGGGATGAGTCCATCATCTATTTCATGCTGACTGACCGTTTCTTTGACGGCGATTCAGCTAACAATGACCCTTACAATCAAGGTTACGATGCTAAAAACGACCGCGGTACGTATCAGGGCGGCGATTTTAAAGGAATCACACAAAAATTGGATTACCTTGACAAACTGGGCGTGAACACAATCTGGATTTCCCCAATTGTAGAGAACATCAAGCATGATGTCCGCTACGATGATGAGCATTCATACTATGCATATCACGGCTATTGGGCAAGCAACTTCGGTGAGCTGAACCCTCACTTCGGAACAATGGAAGATTTCCACACCCTGATCGATGCTGCGCATGAAAAAGGCATCAAGATCATGGTGGACGTCGTGTTGAACCACACTGGCTATGGACTGAAGGATATTGATTCACAATTAGAGAACCCTCCTGCCGGCTACCCGACGGACGCTGAACGCAGCACATTCAGCAGCCTGCTTCGCCAGGGCAATGTTGGCTCCGATGAAGTTGTCGGCGAGCTTGCTGGACTTCCTGATTTAAAAACAGAAGACCCTGCAGTCCGCGACACGATCATTAAGTGGCAGACTGACTGGATCACGAAAGCAACAACTGCCAAAGGCAACACGATCGACTACTTCCGTGTGGACACTGTGAAGCACGTTGAAGATGCAACATGGATGGCGTTCAAGAACGCGATCACGGAAAAAATGCCTGAGCACAAAATGATCGGTGAAGCTTGGGGTGCGAGTGCAGATAACCAACTAGGCTACCTTGAAACAGGTATGATGGACTCCCTGCTCGATTTCAACTTTAAAGAAATCGCTCATAATTTCGCGAACGGCAAGCTGAAGGCAGCAAACGATGCCCTGATTGCCCGCAACGGTAAAATTGATAACAGTGCTACTTTAGGATCTTTCCTCGGCAGCCATGACGAAGACGGCTTCTTATTCAAAGAAGGAAATGACAAAGGAAAGCTGAAAATCGCTGCTTCCCTGCAGGCAACGGCAAAAGGCCAGCCTGTCATCTACTACGGTGAAGAGCTTGGCCAGAGCGGAGCGAACAACTATCCGCAGTACGATAACCGTTATGACCTTGCATGGGATCAAGTGGCAAACAATGATGTCCTGGATCACTATACAAAAATCCTTAACTTCCGCGGCGCTCATTCTGAGGTTTTTGCTAAAGGCGAACGCGCAACGATTGGCGGTTCTGACGCTGATAAGTTCCTGGTGTTTGCACGTAAAAACGGAAATGAAGCAGCATATGTCGGCTTGAACGTGGCTGACAAAGCGAAGGAAGTAAAACTGACTGTTGATGCTGGTGCTGTCGTGACAGACCACTATGGTGATAAAACGTATACTGCTACAGAAGCGGGCGAAGTCACTTTGACAATCCCTGCAAAAGCTGATGGCGGTACAGTTTTACTGACAGTTGAAGGCGGAGATATCACGGCGGCTGCGGCGGCTGGCGAAGGCGACGGAAATGGTGATGTTGAACCAATCCCTGCCAACCATATCCGAATTCACTACAAACGTGATGACAACAATTACGACAACTTCGGTGCATGGCTGTGGAATGATGTAGCCTCCCCTTCTGCCAACTGGCCGACAGGCGCTACAATGTTCGAGAAAACAGACAGCTATGGTGCATACATCGATGTTGAATTAAAAGAAGGCGCGAAGAACATCGGCTTCCTCGTAATGGATATTACAAAGGGCGATGCTGGTAAAGACGGCGGCGACAAAGGCTTTACAATTTCTTCCCCTGAAATGAATGAAATTTTTATCAAGCAAGGCTCTGACAAGGTGTACACTTACGAACCAGTTGATTTGCCGGCGAACACAGTCCGCGTCCACTATGTACGTGACAACGCTGACTATGAGAACTTCGGTTTATGGAACTGGGGCGACGTAACTGCACCATCTGAAGGCTGGACTGCAGGAGCAGCATCTTTCGAAGGCAGAGACCGCTATGGTGCTTATGTCGACATTTCGTTAAAAGAAAATGCCAAGCAAATCGGCATGATCACCCTTAACAAAGCAACACAAGAAAAGGATGGCGGCGACAAGACGTTCAACCTTCTCGACAAATACAATCACCTCTGGGTAAGACAGGGCGATGACAATGTCTATGTATCTCCTTACTGGGAGCAGGCAACTGGCCTAACCAATGCAGAGGTACTCAATGAAGATACGATTCTATTAGGCTTCACGATGACAGACGGATTAACGGCAGATGCGTTAAAATCCGCTCTGGATATAAAAGATGCTGATGGTGCACAAGTTGCGATTGAAAGCGTCGAAATCACAAGCGCAACAAAAGTGAAAGTAAAAGCAGCATTCGACCTTGATAAGCTTCCTCTTTCCGTAACATTTGCTGGCAGAACAGTATCTGCTGCATCCGGCTGGAGAATGCTTGATGATATGTATGCTTACGACGGAAATGACCTTGGCGCGACTTACAAGGATGGCTCGGCTACCCTTAAGCTTTGGGCTCCAAAGGCAACCAAGGTAGTTGCGAACTTCTTTGATAAAAACAATGCCGCTGAAGAAATCGGCAGCATTGAGTTAACGAAGGGTGAAAAAGGTGTCTGGGTTGCAGATGTAAAACCAGGTGACCTGAACGTAACCGATCTTGAGGGTTATTTTTACCAGTATGATGTAACGAATGATGGCGTCACTCGCCAGGTTCTTGACCCTTATGCAAAATCAATGGCGGCCTTCACTGTAAATACAGAAGGCAATGCTGGTCCTGATGGAGATACTGTCGGCAAGGCAGCAATCGTAGACCTGATCGACACAGATCCTGAAGGCTTCAGCCACGCTAAAATTGATGGCTATACAAAGCGCGAAGATGCAGTCATCTATGAAGCTCACGTTCGTGACTTCACTTCCGATCCTTCAATCGAAGGCGACTTGAACGCAAGATGGGGATCTTACAAGGCATTCATCGACAAGCTGGACTATCTAAAGTCTCTTGGCGTAACACACGTACAGCTGCTTCCAGTCATGGCGTGGTATTATGGCGATGAAACGAAGATGGGCCAAAGAGAGCTTGAATACTCTGCTGGCGGCAACGAATACAACTGGGGCTATGACCCGCACAGCTACTTCTCGCCAGATGGTGCTTACTCACTGGCCCCAACTAAGCCAGAAGAACGCGTGAAAGAACTGAAGGAATTAATCGATGCAATCCATGATGCTGGAATGGGCGTTGTCCTTGACGTGGTATACACGCATATGGCAAAAGCAAGCCAGCTCAATGACATTGTTCCAAACTACTATGCGTTCCAGGACGCTCAAGGAAACTTCCTTGGCGGCTTCGGAAACAACCTGGCAACAAGCCACACAATGGCTGAAAAATTGATGGTCGATTCAGTGAAATACTGGTTCGATGAGTACAAGATCGACGGCATGCGCTTTGATATGATGGGTGACGCAACATACCCTTCTATCCAGAACGCATACGATGCAGCAGCATCCGTTAACCCGAATGCCCTATTCATCGGTGAAGGCTGGAGAACATTCGCTGGCCACATCGCTGAGCCAGAGCTTGCCGGCATGGGCGCAGACCAGGATTGGATGGATAAAACAGATGACGTTGGCGTATTCTCTGACGAAATCCGCAACGAATTGAAATCAGGCTTCGGTTCTGAAGGTGAGCCTCGCTTCATCACAGGCGGAGCACGCGATATCAATACGATTTTTAACAACATCAAGGGCCAGCCAGGCAACACAGCTGACGACGATCCAGGCGATATGGTCCAGTACATCGCAGCGCACGATAACCTGCCGCTTCACGATGTTATTGCGCAATCAATTAAAAAGGACCCTTCTATCCCTGAAAATGAGTTAGAGATTCACAAGCGCATCCGCCTTGGAAACTCGATTATTTTAACATCACAGGGTACTGCATTCCTGCACGCAGGCCAGGAGTACGGCAGAACGAAGCAATGGCTTGGTGAAGGCGTTCCGGAACAGAAGTACCATGAGTTAACAGACGAGAATGGCAACCCATTCGGATACTTCATCCACGATTCTTATGATTCATCAGATGCCATCAACAAATTCGACTGGCAGAAGGCAACAAACAGTGAGCTTAACCCTGTTAACACAACAACTCAAGCTTTTACAAAAGGCTTGATCGAGCTTAGAAAATCAACAAACGCTTTCCGCCTTGGCGAAAAAGACCTTGTTGATTCTAACGTAACATTGCTTGATTTCCCTGAAATTCAAGCTACAGACTTACTGATTGCTTATGAAAATGTGTCTACAGACAACACTGGCAACTACTATGTGTTCGTGAACGCAGATTCAAAAGCCCGTACTCTGACACTTGGCGATTACAATTTTACAGGCGGAAAAGTCCTGGTCGACAATGACGAAGCTGGCGTAAAACCAGTATCAGAACGCTCAGGCTTTACATTGACTAGAGCTAAAATGACAATCGACCCGCTTACAACTGTGGTCATCAAGCTGGACAGAAAAGCAACTGAAGCTCCTGCGGATAACGGCGATACGAACCCGCCTGCACCGCCAGCTGCTGAAAAGCCGAACACAATCGAGCTTCCAGCATGGGCTGCTGAAGTTGTAAAAGAAAAGAATCCTTCCGGCATGGTTGAGGTCGTAACGAAGGTTGCTGCTGACAAAGTAGCAGAAATCGTCAAAGCCATCACAGCTGAAAAGCACAACCTGGCAGTGAAGCTTGAAAAGCCAGCTGCAGGCGAAGTGGCGAAAGCTCAGCTTCCTGCAAGCTTATTTACAGAAGCTTTTGCTAAAAACAAGCAGGCAACAGTTGAAGTTGTGACAGAAGATGCAACATATTCACTTCCTGTTTCTGAAGTGAATGTCGCTGACCTTGCGAAGAAGCTTGGCGTTTCTCCAAGCGACCTGCAGATCACAGTTTCTGTGAACACTGTAAAAGCAAACACAAAGCTGAAGCTGAAATCACCAATTGTTGATTTTACAGTTGAAGCTCTAGCCGGAGGCAAGAAGTCCGAAATCAAGGAATTCAGCACCTATGTAGAACGCGAAATCCTTGGCGACTCTAACTTCAACGCTTCCAGAGCAGTAGCAGTAAAATTGAATGCCGACGGTTCATTCAGTGCAGTACCAACTTTGTTCGACGGCAACAAGGCCATCATCAAGTCATTGACGAACTCAACATACGCAATCGTTGAGAACGATGTAACCTTCACTGACGTCAACAACGGCAAAGACTGGGCTGAGAAGTATATCGAAACACTGGCATCCAAGTACATCATCAAAGGCAAAGGCAACAGCACATTCGGCAGCACAAGCCAGCTGACTCGTGCAGAATTCACTGCATTGCTAGTACGCGCACTTGGACTTCCAGGCGAGAAATACGACGGACGCTTCAAGGACGTCAAAGGCAATGAGTGGTTCAACGACAACAACGCCCTAATGGCAGCAATCGAATACGGCATCATCCAGGGCAAAGGCAACAGCACATTCGCACCTGGCGAAAAGATCACCCGTACAGAAGCAGCAGCCATGATCGGCCGCGCAATGAAGCTAAACTTCATCAACTACGATTTATCATCGCTTGATAAATCCAAGAAACTAGCAGACTTCGCAGACGCAGGATCAATCGGCAAATGGGCCAAATCAGACGTAGAAACAGTGTACCAGGCAGGCATCATCAACGGAAAAGCAAAAGACCAATTCGCGCCAGCCGGCAACACCCAACGCAACGAAATGGCCAAAATTTTAGCCAACTTCCTAGTGAAGGCTAAACTGATGAACTAGTGGAACATGGGTCTGGAACATGGGGACGGTTCTCGCGTTCCAAAATGGAACATAGGTGGAACATAGGGACGGTTCTCCTGTTCCAGCAATTTGGCTTACAAACAGCAGGCACCTCTTCGATTGAAGAGGTGCCTGTTTTTGTGTTGGGGGCTGGGTGGAACATGGGGACGGTTCTCGCGTTCCAACCCGGAGCGTGTGCTGGAACACAGGGACGGTTCTCCTGTTCCACTAGCCCTATATGTCTCAGAACAAAAGCAAGATCAAGTACCACCCCTCCAAGCCCTATTAATCACACTAACTGCAACGCCAACAATCCTCCCTGCCTGCCGCTGGCTAAGCCCCTGTATCCCTCTCATTTTCCGTAAGGCTTCCACCCGCTCCTCCCCGGGTAAACTTTTTACCTGAGCGATGATAACGTCCCCCAGCCTCTCCATAATCTCTTCCCTTGCCTCCTCATCCGTCAGCCGCCTCCGCCTCCATACCTCATCCAAACATTCATCTTCAGCAGCCATTTCATTGTATTCTTTGAATTTTTCCAAGGCGATTGTCGGGTCTTCCGCCAGCATCGTCAAAGCTTTTTCCCTGTTCAAAAGTCCCCTGGGATAGCTAACCAGTCCATAATATGCACTACAGCTGCTCCAGCGCCAGTCGGCAGGCTTATTCACAATCCCCGCCTTGACCGGATTTTGGTGAATATACCTGATCACAGTCAGGAAATAGCGCTTAGTCTCAACGACTTCACTCCTAAAGCGATCCTGGAAAAGGTGGCCGGTCGTACCATACTTCGAGTTATAGTACGAAACATAGCTGACAGCGATGCGTTTCATGGTCACCCACAGCTCTTCATTCACTTCCCTGACAAGGAGATGGACATGGTTGTTCATCAGGCACCAGGCATACACGCCCATACCTGATTCCTCCTTGTATCTCATAAAAATCTCAAGAAATTTCATGTTGTCCTCTTCATCATGGAAAATCTCCTGCTTATTCGCACCTCTCAGCATGACATGATAAAAACCGTTCTTGCTTTTCATTCTGGCCCTGCGAGGCATAAATTCAGATCCCTGCCTTTCATATTCAGATTCACTGCACTGTTTGGTTTGACGGAATTACTGGATAAAATCGTTCGAGAGAGATTGCTGGAATGGATAGTTTGATAGGATTAACGATGAGGTCTTAAGAAGAGGCAACTCTAGTATAACCTACTAAACATAAAATCAACTCCACATATATGGCGAATTTTGGAACATAGGGACGGTTCTTGTGTTCCAAACTGGAACACGAGAACCGTCCCCATGTTCCACGTTCCTGGTTTACTAGCGCAGGCACTACGGGTATGATTAGGTAGACTACTAGAATGGCTTAAGGAGATTTTGATGCTGGATTATAGGTTGTATAAGGGGCATGGCTCCGAGTATGTTGTTTTGCTGCATGGGATTGGCGGCAATTCGAGGATTTTTTACAAGCAAATAAAAGCGTATCTCAAGCATTTTAATGTGGTGGCGATCCACTTGCCGGGGCATGGGAAATCCCCGGATATAGATTCGTATAAGGAGCAGTTCTCCTTTGACCTTATCGTCAGGGAGGTCGGTAAAACGCTGGACAAGCTCGCGATCCGCAAAGCTCACTTTGTCGGCATCTCGTTAGGATCAATTATCGTCCATCAATTGCTAAAAACCCAGCCAGGCCGGATACGGTCTGCTGTACTTGGGGGTGCAATCACTCGATTCAATCGCTTTGCAAAACTTCTTATAAAAATTGCCGGAGCGATTAAAGGATTCATTCCGTTCATGTGGCTGTACAAGATCCTGGCGCTGATACTGATGCCAAAAGAAAACCACAGAGACTCGAGACGTCTATTCATCCGAGAGGCAACGAGAATGCACCGGGACAATTTCCTGGCATGGTACGAGCTCGCAACCGATGTCGAAATCGCCTTTGCAGATACTCATACAGTCATGGTACCAAAGCTTTATATATCGGGTGCCGAAGACCATATGTTTGTGAATGAGTTAAAAGAAGACCTCAGCGTGGATGAAAATGCAGAATTGGTGATCCTGGGACAGTGCGGTCACGTGTGCAATATTGAAAAGGCTGAAGACTTCAATCAGCTTTCTTTGGAGTTTATGAGCAAGCACAAAACCAAAGCAAAAAAGGTCGTATAATTAATGATAAAGTCACCATCGCTCATAGCTGATGGTGACTTTTCTGTCCTCAATCCTGTAAAAAATAAACCTCTATCTGGCTGCTATTCATCAACAGAGTCTGAATCCGGACTGCAGTTTCGAACCCCGATATCCTGGCACTACCTTGTAAAATAGCAGGAGCGGTTATATCAACTGAAACATTACTTTTTGACAGTTCGATTGAAAAATGACCCCCAATCATATTTCCAATCTCACCCGCAAATGACCCAAGCATCGCACCTTCCAGCCTCATTCCATACATCATTTCACTAATCTCCTGAAACGTACTCTCCAGCCCAGATAACACCAGCTTCCCGCTGAAACCGCCGGTAATGCCGATGATGATCCCCATGGCAAGCTCGATGGAAGTCTCCCCTTCTTCTGTTAAAACTGTTTCTGCCACACCAGGAATAACTGTCTTCACAGCCTGCTGCAGCATTTGAGCATGTTCAAGCATTCGCACACCCTTTGCAATAATCGTCACGATAGTACCCCTTTGTTGTTTACTCTAATTCATAAGTACTATTAATATCGTGCGAATCCGCAAAATCTTTAGGAACATTGGAACATGGGGACGGTTCTCACGTTCCAGTTGGAACACGAGAACCGTCCCCATGTTCCACTTTGCTCCAATCGAATAGGCTGCCTGGGTCTGTTTTCCGCCCTGGCGCATATTCGTCGTGACCAAGGATGTGGTTTCTATCATTTTTGATTTTAGGATTTCGTGCCAGAATGTCATCGAGCAATAGATTAAGAGATTGATATTGAGCTTCGGTATAGCCGATATGCTCCAGCGGAATCTTAAGATACTGTTCTGGCGTCATAATGGTTTCCATTTCGGCTTCTGTCCCGATTGCCATAAGCTCGATGCCAATTGAATAATCGTTCAAATGATCCTTATAATCCGGAAACTCCACCAGTTCTCCCTTTCCAGAATGCCTCGCCACGCGATTTTCCGGCAGCAGGTAGTAGATAACCCCCTCCCGATCGATCAGATAATGCGGAGCGACATCGTACTCCAAAAAGATATTCCGGATATCTTCATAGATATAAGGGTTCTCAGGATTCACCGCTGCATTGCTGATAAAATGAAGGACAACATGCGTTTTCGTCTCTTTACGCTGATCAAAATCGAATTTTTGCAGAAAATCGTTCACCACCGGCACCTGTATCTTTGTTTGACGTATCACGGGCTTTTCGGCATCTTCCTTGGCAACTGCCTTTTCGTTTGAACAGCCGCCTAACCATACCATCGAACAGGCAAGCAACATCAGCATAAAGTACTGTTTCATCCTTCTCCCCTAACACCCTTTGCATTTATTTATATAAATAATTCGATTTGATGAAGTAAATTCCTTTTCTGCCTTACGCTAATTTCACTGTATAAAAAAAAGACCAATTAAGGCCTTTTATTAAAATACATATCCCACTCAATCAGTCCACATATCGTTATCAATCATATCCTCGATCATTTCAAGGAATAATTCATAAAAACTTGAATGATGCTCAAAAACTCCTGGTTCATACGGACTCCAGTTCACCACCGGACATTCACCTTCTGCTATCCGGTTTGTATCTAAACAGTATCCAAATTCATCGCACCAATAAATCATGACATACCCATCCGGCATCGACGGATATTCATTTCTATAGCCCGCCAACATTTTGCTGCTGCTTAAGAAAAAGCCAAGTCCGCCCCCGCCATAGTTCGATAAAAACCATTTATAACTGTTGGGCAGTGTTACATTCAACTGTTTTTCTGTATTTTTTATTTCATCTTCACTTTCTCCGCCAAAAAATTCCTTCTCCTGGTCATATAGACGAATAAGCTTTTTTATTGTCTCTTGATACAAGTCGCTAACCTTCCTTTATCATTCTCTGATTGCTAAAAAACACCTGCTGATAATCTGTTATCTCGTATCAATGATAACATGTCAGCCTGCTGCTTCGGATTATAGCTTTCTTGTAAAATAAAAACGGAGGACAATTTAAGTCCTCCGATTTCTTCCACCCTTAATCACAACATCTCTCCTGGAACAAAAGAACCGTCCCTCTGTTCCAGCCTGGAACACGAGAACCGTCCCCATGTTCCACCACTTAAATCTTGAATTTCCCTACCATATCTCTTAGTTCTTCTGCGAGTTTGGCGAGGGATGCGGATGATGTGGCGACTTCGTCCATTGAAGCTAGTTGTTCTTCGGTTGCGGCGGCGATTTCGCCTGTGTTGGCTACGGATTGTCGCGCGATCCGGGTTACTTCATCGATTGATGCGTTGACCTGCTGGACGCTGGCTGACATTTCTTCGGAAATCGCGGAGACTTCCTGGATTTCAGAGCTGACGTGTTCGATGGATTTCATGATTTCGTTAAAGGTCTTGCCTGTCTCTTCGACCAATTGCGTTCCGGTCGAAATCTCGACTGTTCCTTTGTTCATCATGCCAACGACTTGATGGGTATCCTTTTGGATTGCTTCGATCAATCCTGAAATCTGCCCTGCCGACTGTCTTGAAAGCTCGGCCAGCTTACGGACTTCATCAGCAACGACCGCAAATCCTCTGCCGTGGTCACCCGCTCTTGCCGCTTCAATAGCTGCGTTCAGCGCCAACAGATTCGTCTGGTCCGCAATACCTGTAATAACCTCAATGATTTTGCCAATCTCCACTGATTTTTTATCCAGCTCTTTGATGACAGTATTGGTTTCATTTGTTGTATGATTGATTGATTTCATCTGGTTGATGACTTTTTCAAGTGCTTCATATCCAAGCTGAGCCTGTTTCGTTGTGTCGGATGCGGACTCGGCCACGTTTGATGTAGTTGTTGCTACTTGCTGGATGCCGATGGACATCTCGCCGACTGCTTTCGCGCTTTCTTCAGTGTTCTTGCCTTGAAGCTCGGCACCGCTTGCGACCTCCTGGATCGCAGTAGCCACCTGGTTCGTTGCGGCATTCGTCTGGTCGGCGCTGGCCATCATCTCTTCGGCTGATGAAGCAACCTGCTCGGACGTACTGCTAACCTGAAAAATAAGATCCCGCAAATTGGTCGCCATTGCATTGAAGGAGGCTGCCAGTTCTCCGATTTCATCTTTATTTTTCACATTGATTTTTTCAACGGCAAGGTTTCCATTTGCAACCTCTTCTGCCGCACGCGAAACCAGCTTCACCGGCTTCGAAATCATGTTGCTGATGAACATGGCAATACCGATACCGATAATGAAAGCAGCAATGCTGATTGCGATGATGACCACCGAGACTGTCCCAACGTTGCCAGTCAGAGTTTCAATCGTTCCTTGCAACGTTTCCTGCTGATACTCCATCGCATCCTCAGTTGCTGAATTCAGGCTAAAGATAGCCGGGTTTCCTTTTTCCTGCATCAACAGCCTGACCTTCACAGTTTGTTCGTCCCTGATTAATGTAAAAGCCTCTGAAGCTACCTCATAATATTCCCTTTCGGCCTTCACAAGGGCTTCTCCGACCTTCTTGCCCTCAGCAGACCTCGTCACATCTAAATATTTTTTCGATGTTTTTGCAAAAGCTTCAACAGCACCCTCAAACTCAATCATGCTCTCGCCATCACCATTGGCCATATACTTGTACAGAGCCTGCTGCTCCTTCATGACGGCATCCTTCATATTCACTATCAAATCCATCTTCTCCATTCGGTCATCGATGGAAGTGGAATACTGATTGTTAATATGGCTAATCTGGTAATTTGTAATGACCGCTACCAGCGCCAACAGCGCCAAAACTGAGAAAAATCCCGTAAATAATTTCTGCCTTACAGAAAAACTCCGATTAGAACTCTTCTTGGGCCTCGGTGTCGATATCTTGCTGCTTTTCATTTTGAAGTTCAGCTTCTTCAATTTCATCATCCGCTCTCCTGTCCTGAATACAGTCTTTCTATTTATTTCGGATAAAAAAGAAATACATTTAGGACTTTCGCCACAAAAATTTGGAACATGGGGACGGTTCTTGCGTTCCACTTTGGAACGCGAGAACCGTCCCCATGTTCCGCTAGATTTTTTCGTATACTATAAGCTTGGAATTAAGGCGCTGAAGCAGGATCTTGTCGTCGATCATGTCTGATAGATAGATTCGGAGTTCATTCCGGACTTCCCCGAGTTCCTGCGAATTTAAGCCTAGGTCAGTAAACATTCGGTAAGTAGGAATGATTTCCCGGAACAGCTGGAATCTTGAAGGCTTGAAAACAAGTTCATCTCCCGAGCGTTCTGCAACCTTTTTCATGGCAGGTATGCTTAATGTGTTTTTACGGATCAATTCCTGTGATGCCTCGCCGGAAATAAAATCAACAAACTGTCTTGCAGCAGATTTCTTGGTTGAATGTTTATTAATGGCCAGCCCGATGATCAGCAGCAATGTTCCTGGATCCCTTAAATAAGGGAGTGGAGCGATATCATATTCAATAGAATGCTTCCTGATTTCATTCAGCGAGAAATAGGATGCCATAATCATGGAAGCTTTTTGCTCAAGGAAAATCTTCTCTGCATCCCCGTCACTGTCCGACAGGAAGGTGTTCATGATTCCCTGTTCATCGAAAGTCTTCCTGATAAAATTTACGCTCTGCTTCAATTCTTCAACAGGAAAAGTCGTGATTCCCTGGCCATCCCTTGAAAACTGAACACGGTTTTGCAGCATAAAGATCGGCCATCTGTTTAATGAAAGAGGATGGAAGTAAAGGCCGCATGCTTTTTCATCTTCATGGCCAGACATTAGCTGATTTGCTGCTTCCAGGGCTTCCTCCCATCCCCAGCCACTGTCCGGGTATGGGATATTGCTGGCATCAAAATGATCCTTGTTATAGCAAAGAACAATTGGCGAGAATACAAAAGGCCGGACATATACAGTATCGTTCTCTCCCTTTTTGGTGAATGGCTGTTGAAGAAATGAATAAATTTGCGGTTCCCTTTCCATTTCCTCAAATACAGCCTCCGGCACTGGATCAAAGTCCCTGAAATCCTTGAAATTGATCGTGACAACATCAATCATATCGTTATGAAAAAAATCATATACAGTCTGCTGGTAATGATCGTATGGCAGCGCAATTGCATGAACTTTGATATTAGGATGTTCTGCTTCAAAACTCTTGATCAAATCCGGAAATTGCGCATCATTAATTAATGAAGGATAGTATCCCACTCTTAAAATAACCTGATCATAAGCCTTGCTAGACACAACAAGATTTCCGATTCTTGATTTCTTAACAATCAGCCCTTCCGCCACCAATTCTTCCAATCCCCGTCTTACGGAGTTTTTGCTTAAACCGAATTGTTCAGCAAGGATTAATTCTGACGGCAAATAATCTCCGATCCGGATTTCGCCTGATACGATCTGCTGCCTCACACTCGAGACCATCTGATTTAATTGAACCTTGAAAACCTCACGACTTTTCTTTCCACGCATTAGGTACTAGATCCCTTCTAAAACTAAATTATATTTTTTCCTGACACCGACTTATTCCTGCATGCAGGGAGTCGTTTTGCTAGTTATCGCCTTCCTGGTTCATATCTGGCTTGTTTTTCAACCCGATTATAGCACTATTACGAAAAATAAATAAGCAACACTTTTGAAGTGTTGCCGTTCATTTAATTTTTATAGAAATTAGATCATGCTTTGTTATAAACTGGAGATTTCCATTTCCTAATAAAAGCTCTGTTATACAAGCCTGTTGATTTTCGTTCCAGGCGCTTCGCTTTCCTCGGGGCGTGCGGCGAGAGCCTCTTCGTCGCTTCGCTTCTGCGGGGTCTCACCTGCCCGCTAAATCCCGAAGGAGTCTACGCGCCTTCCACTACAATCAACAGGGTTAAAAATTCAATATTCAGCTTTAACAGAAACAATTCCAAAAGTGTATTGCCATTTGTCACTTCCTCTCACCTTCCAACCCTCTGGCTATTCCTTCACAGCCCCTGCGGTTGATCCCTCTATTAATTTCCGCTGAAAAATCAAATAGAAAAGGACAACTGGAATGAAAGATAAGACAATTCCTGCATATAGCGCTCCCCAGTCTGTATGGTACTGCTGGACCATCATGATGTTGGCCAGCTTGACCGGAAGGGTTTTAATAGTATCGTTGCTTAAAAGAATCAAGGCCAGAATATATTCATTCCATATCCCGACAAAATTGAAGATTGCCGCTGAAATGAGGCCCGGCTTTGCCAATGGGAAGATGACCTTCCAGAAAACCATATATGGACCACAGCCATCAATAATTGCCGCTTCCTCCAAAGAAGCAGGGATTTGCTTGAAAAAAGCAATGAGCATAAAAATCGTAAAGGAAAGCGAGTAGGCAACATAGACCAAAATCAGCCCGAGGTGTGTGTTAACAAGCCCTAACCCATTTACGAGCAAAAATAACGGAGCCATTGCCAGGAAGGTCGGCAGCATGAGCCCCATCAGGAAGAAGTTTTGGACAAATCCTCTAAATCTGAAGGTTTTTCTGCTTAATGGATAGGCAGCCATAGCAGAGATTATGACGATCAGGAACACAGTGATGAATGTTACGAAAATGCTATTCAAAAACCCGATTCCAAGTCCGGCATCATTCCATGCCCTTCCATAATTCGATAATGTGATTTGCTCTGGAAAGGACAGAGGTTTTAAAAGGATGTCTGCAGAGCTTTTTAATGAATTTATGAATACCCAGATAACAGGTACAATTATTAGAAAGGAGCAGAGCATCAGCAATGCGTGGGTATAGCCTTTTCGTAAAAATTTGCTCATGCATCATTCCCCCTTGTGATTTTTAACGTCAGGCTTGATGCCAAAAAGATCAGCAGCAAGAAGAAGACACCCAGTGCGGACGCATAGCCAAAGTTAAAATTCTGGAAGGCCTGTTCGAAAATATAAAGAGAAATTGGCTCTGTCGACCGGTTTGGACCGCCCCCGGTAAGAAGCTGCGGCATTTCAAAAACCTTCAGCGTGTTGATTACCGTAAAAATAATGACAACCTGAAGGACATCCTTCAAAAGCGGTAAAATGACATAAATCACCTTTTGGATTTTCCCGGCTCCGTCAATTTCCGCCGCCTCTAGTAAATCAGATGGAATATTCAAGATGGCAGCAAGGATGAGCACTGTATAAAATCCAACCATGCTCCAGACGTTTACGAATAATACACTGCCGAAAGCTGTTTCAGTCCGGCCCAGCCATTCAGTAGCAAGCGATTCCAGCCCGATGACATTAAGAATGCCGTTCAGCATCCCGCCAATTGGATTAAAAATAGTCGACCAGAGCATGGCAATGGCCACTCCTGGCAGGATGTACGGGAAAAATACGATGGACCGGTAGAAATTCAGCCACCTGGTCTTAAGCAAGTTCGCGATGACCAATGCAAGGACAACAGAAATGATCAGCACAAAAGGAACCTGATACAAAATATACTTTCCTGTTACTTTTACCGAGTTTAAAAAGACTTCATCCTCCATCATCCTCTTATAATTATCCAGCCCTGCCCATGTCTTAGTCCCAATCCCCCGCCAATGGTATAAACTCATCCGAAGCGCATTGATCGATGGATAGATCACGAACAAAATGTATAAAAACAGAGCCGGAAACAAGAAAACCCAGATGGAGATTTTTTCGCTCCTGGTGTTCACCTTTCCACACCCTTTCCTTATGAAAAGAGAGGCCCGTTAACAGCTGGAGGCCCCTCTTCCTTTTACATGAATCAATTTGATTTCCCTACTAATCACTTTTTAAAATCGTACTATTCAGCTACTTTGGCAAAATCAACGGCAATACCCTTACCATTTAAACTCTGCTTTTTCAATATTCTTATCTTCCCTCGTTTTCTTGGCAAACTCCTCTGCTTTTTCCGTAATTTCCTCAGGAGTGATTTCGCCGAGCATCAGGCTTTGGAAGATGTTCGTGATATTGGCAGTGAGCTCTGGGTAAGAATCGTTGATTGCTGTCGGTGCATAAGTGCCGTCTGCATCCTGAACAATCTGCAATGTACTTTTCAGCGGTTCAGACTTGATATACTCGTCTGTTCCCTTGACGACACTCGCAAGCCCCCGGGATTCAACCATCTTCGCTACTTCCTCTTTACTAGATAAAAACTTCAGGAACTTGATTGTTTCTTCTTTCTCATCAGAGCCTTCCGTTACGTACCAGGCACCTCCCCAGCCAGTGGCGACCGGAGCCAGTTCCTTGCCTTTTCCGCCTTCCCACATCGGCTGGTTAATCGCACGCAGCTTGAAGTTTTCGGGAATGACATCCTTCATCTCACCCTCAAGCCATGATCCTGCTGTAACAAAAAGCGCTTTACGCTGGAAAAATAGCGTCTGGGCTTCAGTATGTGTCAGACCAAATGTGCCCTTAAGGAACATGCCTTCGCTGACCCATTTTTGCATTTCAGCTGCAGCCTGGACAAAGGCATCTGATTTCCAGGCTCCTTCTTTCAGGTTAAAAGCATCTTCTACTGCCTCTTTGCCGCCAATTCTCTGGACCAGCGGCAGGAAGTGTCCGAAATAGTAGTAGCCAGGATGTTTGCCCTGTACGCTGAAAACGGCAATTCCCTTCTCAGCGGCCTGATCCTTTAATTTATACAGGTCAGCAGTCGTTTTTGGCAGCTCCCATCCGTTGTCTTCGAAAAGTTTCTCATCATACCACCATACATAACCAGGCGAAAAGATCGTTGGCAGTCCATATGTTTTACCATCGCGCTTCAAGTTGAATTGTCCTTGTTCGAAGGTATCAATCCACTTGCCTTCCCCATTGGAGGCGGGTTCCGCAAGCGCATCGTCAAGAGGTGCGATCATTCCATCCTTGATGACACCTTTAATATCAAAGCTTGGTCCAGGATTGATCAAATCAGGAACATCATTTGACAGGAACCTGGTCTGAAGCTGTTGATGGATATCAGGGCTGGCTGTCACTTTGATTGTGACATTCTTGTTTTCCTGCATATATTTTTCAGCCGAATCTTTAACCCATTCTGAACCAAAGCCGCCTTCAAACATCATGACTTCAAGTGTTACCTTCTTTTCCGATCCCTTACTATCATCGGCATCATTCTTGTCCGGCTCCGTACTCGCCCATGGCGCATTACAGCCGCTCAATAGCACTATGGTTAATAACAGCAAGCTGAATTTTTTCATTTTATCCCCCTCATTCCTCTATAAATCTTTTAAATTCAGGCTCTGTTAATCAAGGCTGTTGATTTCGGTTCCAGGCGCTTCGCTTCCTCTGAAAAATTATGAAAAAGCCCAATTGCCGGCTTTTTCAAGAGCAAATTTTTCTTGGGGCGTGCGGTGAGCATCCTTGTCGCTTTGCTCCTGCGGGGTCTCACCTGCCCGCTAAATCCCGAAGGAGTCTGCGCGCCTTCCACTACAATCAACAGGGTTTAAAATCAACATTCAGCTTTAACAGAGCCAAAATTTAACATGAAAAGTATCGTTAAAGATAGGGAAAATGACTTCTAATGCATAAATAGCATCAAAGCATCTTCCCCAAGATAGGATCAAATATATTCACCTAGCATAAACCTCTTTAAGAGAACCAACACACGCTCCCCAATTTCAGGATCAATTCTGTCCCCTGTTTCCATTGGCAATTGTGACTCTGACTTCCCCGGAGGTATAGCTTTTGCCATTCAATACGGCTTCTGCCTTAATAGTCGTCGTTCCTGGTTTTGTTCCTGTTATTGAGGCACTGGCAACTTCCAACAACTGTGGATCGGCTGCTGTAATTGTGAATTGGCTTTGGTCCAATGTTACTTTCTTTCCATTTACCATCGTTGCGGTAACGCTTGTCTCCACACTGCGACCAGTGACTAGTTTAGGGTCAACTTCCACCTCTATTTTTTCCACTTTGGCAGGCATCTTGAATAGGGTTGCGCCAATCGCATAATAGATGCTTCCATCATCACCGAGATCCATCAGTTGGACTGATTCGCCAACGAGTTGTTCTGATTCCAAAGTTTCCGGATTCACAACAGTCAGCTTTCTATTCATCGTCGTATAAAGATTTCCATCAGGTCCCCATTGTAAATAGAACGGTCGGAACTTCGAAGAGTTAAAGGTAGTCTCATAGATTTCTTTGCTTTTAACTACCTTGTAAGTTTCTGGGTCCATCGCAAAAATAGTGCCATCGACCAATCCCCAGAGAAGGCCATCAGGACCAAAGGAAAGGTCGCCAATTGTCTGGAGCTTCACATTCAAGCCTGGTATTTCAGGCGTGAATTCAGCGATTTTCTCACCTTTTTCTACATCGAAAACAAACATTTTCGCTTCATCAGCGACAGGGTCGATGCCAAGGCCCCCATAAATGGATGTGCCTCCAAAAACCTTGCCATCTTTATAAGCCAGTCCAAAAATGCTTTGATTCTCGACTACATTTCTAAAGGTTCTTGATTCGATATCTACATTTCCACTAGCATTTTCTTTTTCTTCCATAATCGTCAAAGCTCCGCCAAGTTTGCCGTATCCAGGGAAGGTTCCGATAAACAGCTTTCCATCCCCGCTCGTCATCGCATATGGACGGTCCTGTTCTTCTTCAATATCGAGGTAAAGTCCAGGGTTTGCTTTGCTGGATTCACTGTATCTCAATGGAAGTTCAGGATCATACCGGTACATCTTTGCCCCCGTATAGGTCCCGAAATAAATCTTTCCGGTATATTCGTGAATCCCCTCTGGCTGGTGGAATGAAAAGTTCGTGTACGTGTAACCCTGGCGCTTCTCATCGTAAAAGCTCAATCCGCGCTGGTAGCCACCTGAATACACTACTCCATCAGAGGCTGTTATCGCATTGATTGTTGCCCCTTGCGCATCCACATTCGGAAAATGGAGTGAGTAATCTTTTGTTTCAGGGTTAAAGAAAAATGAATCGGTAAATGCGGTCATTCCTGCTAGAACAGTTTCCCCTGAGCTTAAGGTCAGCCAGCTATGCGCCTTCGCTGCCGTACCTGCCGGAAGGGGCGGAATATTTTCTATCAGTTTAACGGTGTCTGTTTCTGTGTTATAAGAATAAAGTTTGTCCTGCAATTTGTAGTAGATCAAATCTGGATTATAAGGAGATGGGGGAGAAATTTTGCTTTGGAATGCTATCGTACGGATATATCGCTCTGTTTCCTCATCAACTACAACCAGCTTTCCTCCAAAATGGATAAAAAGCTTACCATTATAGATGGCAATTTCTGAGACGATTCCACTTTGTCCTAATTGAGGTATCAGGATTTCCTTTTTTTCGCCAGTAGCACGGTCATATCGGACAACTCCTGGGGTTGTTCCGATCCCTGCGTATACATACTTATCAGTAACACCGATGCCGCGTGCGTATTTTTGCCCTTCTTTCATAGTCCCAAGATCTCTGAAGCTATTGCTCGCAATGTCGTATTCAAATACCTTTGATTCATCAAAGGTAGCACCATAAATTTTTCCGTCATTGCTGCTTTTTATATCCCAAACGAAATTAGCCGATGGATTTTTCCCGATAATCTCCATTCTGTTCTCTTCCGTAAGGTACCGATAAAGCACACCATTGATTGTACTCGCAAAATAAACATTGTTATCGCTTCCAATTGTCATCGCCCAAATTACATCTGAATTGGGGATTTGCTGAGAAAAAATACGTTCACCTGTTTCAGCATTCACAGCATAAAAAACAGCTGGATTTCCTGCGATTGCAATGTATTGCAGATTCTCTCCTTTACTGTTCTGGCCGTAAGCCGCCACCTGGGATAAAGGAGTCATAACTGCATCGCCTAAATTAAGTGTATCTTCAAACTGGTCCTTGACTGAAAAAGCAGGTTCCTCCGCGCTTACAATAGCATTCATAGGTAACGCAGATGAAACAATCAATAAGACCATGGCCAAAATAACGCCAATTTTGGTTTTCAAATTTTCCCCCTCCAATTTTCAAGTGTATTGTTTACGCTTAAAGATCCAGAAGCACTTTTGACGGTATGTAGCATTATTGAGATTTTTAATCACCTCTTCTTCTGGTTTATTTCTGGTTCATGTCCTATACTATAAATGCTGGTTTAAATTGTCAATAAATTTTGTATATTCAGAATATTTTTGGGTTTTTATTCCTATATCATCATTTACTTCTGTAGGATAAAAGGATTATTTCAGTGTAAAATTATATAGATATAACTTCTTACAAAATTTTATGAACCAGTTTTAATCCAGATAATCAAAAAAAAAAAACACCTCCAACTAATTGGAAGTGTGGAACATGGGGACGGTTCTCGTGTTCCATTCTGGAACACAGGAACCGTCCCTATGTTCCAGCTTTATTTCAATTCCAGCTCTTCTTTAACATAACCTACTGGTTTGAAGCTGGAGTCATAGATGACGAGGGTGATATAGAATTTGCCGTCTTTATTGGTTTCTTTAAAGTTGGTTACAGCGACCGCTGATATTCCAATTTCCTCGTCAATTTTAAAAATGCGATCTCCTACTGCTGAGATGGCGTCGTTATAGGTGAAGTCTGAGTAGCTGCCATGCAGGGAGAAGTAAGAACCTAGTGATTGATAATTGGCTGGTACCTTGAATTTTATAAAATGAGTTCCTTTGTTGTTAAAAGTCTCAAAGAACCCAGAAGCATTGATTTTTTCTGCGTTAGTCTGGATAATCATTTTTGGCTTCAGAGTAATATCATTCTCCTGATAGGCCACTGGCTTTCTATTTTTATCATAAAAAATCACAATGACATTTCGGGCTGGATTGGTTATTTCCTTTCCATCAATCCGATAAGTAAAGCTTGTCATGCGGTCAATCTTTTCAATCCTGCCAGGCTTTTTCAGCATCGCCGCCAGATCAATCGGCTTCTCTGAAATCTGGACTGCCAGATATTCCATACCAGGTTCCACATAATCCTTGATCGGTTTCCTCTCTTCTTTGCCACGCAAAGTAACATGAGCTCCGTTGGTAATCCAGTATGATGTATTGTCTGTATCGATTTCTACTAAACTGACTTTAGGCAGACTGACAGTCTCTTTTTGATCAGAAGGTGTCTTAAACTTATCGTCAATCGCTCTTGCCAGGAACACTGAAAATTCTACCCGCGTCAAAGGCTTGTTCGGCTTGAAGGTTTTGTCCGCAAAACCGATCGTAATATTGTTTGCAGCCAGCAAGTTGATGTCATCCCAGGCAAAGTCCTCCTTGCCGACATCCTTGAATTGTCCATTATATGTACCCTCCAGCTTATAGGCTTTGGCTACAATCGATGCCATCTCTCCGCGAGTCAGCGACTTCGAAGGCAACAGTTTATCTTTATCAATGACCTCAGCTAAAATCCCCTCGCCAACCAGCGCCTTAACAGCATCAAAATATGGACTTGTTTTCCCCACATCCTTCAATCCTGGATCCTTGTATTTCGAACTGTCCAGCTTAAAAGCGCGCGCAATCATGACGACCGCCTGCCCGCGGGTGATGTTCTCCCCAGGACGGAAAGTCCCATCCTTATAGCCGCCAATGATTCCTTTTTCAATTAAAAAAGCAATCTCCTCCTGCGCCCAATAAGACTCCTTCACATCCTTGAACCCAGACTTTGCAAAACCTCTCTCCATGCTGAATACCCCTGAAAGCAATAACAAGATGACCAAAAAGCTAATGATTTTCCTCATCACCCACACACCCTCACCATAGACTATTTACCCAGGAATATTTTAACAGAAAATTCCTAAAAATAACACAAGTGCTTGGAGCTAAAGGTGTTGAACACCGCCCCCCTCCTTAAAACATATAGAACACAGGGGATTAACTCCGATTGATGAATAAGCATTCTTGTTCCAATCGAATTTTATTTTTTAATAGATCCTCAATTAGCGGGTGCCATAATTTGTAGTTTTCATCATATAAAAGGGCAATAAGTTTTTCTGCATATTCTTTAGAAAAGGGTATTCCATAATTTAAATATTTGTTGTAGATGGACTTATCCATGAATAAAGGTTTTAGTCTAGGAAAATAGTTTGTACGCAAGTGTTCAAAGATTAGGATGCCTCCATAATCTATGTCTCCCCAATGATAGATTTCGATATGAGATTTAATTGAGTCTTTAAGTTTATATAATAATTTGCGTAAAGCGTGATGAGGAAATCCACCTGTATAGATAGTCAAAACATGATTAGGATTTGCTAAAATGCTTGAAGGAATCACCACTTCTTCTGGTACTTTTCCAAGTAAATATTCATGAAATACAGTAAGATTTTCAATTAAGAGTATCCCCTTAACTGGTATATCAACGATATCCAGCTCTTTAATCGTTTGAGACGAAAGGCCCATACCACCGGATAGGGCAGCAACTTCTACCGATGTTGAATTACTTTTAAAAAATAATGGACCAGCCAATAAGGTAATACGAGGATTTTCTATAATTCCGATAGAGTCTAAATACTCGATATCGGTATCAAATTCCATACTTCCAAAGCGCTTGTAGATGTTTAACAATCTATTTTGGATAAACCTCTCAAAGTACTTTGTATCATAAAACAAATGCTGGCTTAATACTCTTTTCATCATTCCCTCATCAATTTGAGGCAAGAACAGCAGGGTTTTGACTAAATCTTCATACCCTTTTGAATCCTGGATATCCAATCCGGCTGTTTGATTTTTAGATAAAGCCATATCACAAACTTCCCAAAATTTCCTTACCCATTCCCAGGGATGTTCGGATAAGGGCATCAGGATGGTTAATAGTTCTTTTAGCTGATATTTTTTTGGAATAATACCAGTAAGCTTATAAGCTTGTTCAATCGCCTCATAATTGATGTATACTTTGTCGATTTCTTCACCCTTTTTGAACTTTGGCCATTTCACTTCAATAATCTGCTCCCCTTCAAGCTCGTAGAGTGCCTGGTGAATCCACTCTCTTTTCCGGTAATTCATTTCATCAAAATAATCTTTAGAGAGTGTATTGCTTAGTTTCTTTATAGTAAACTGGGGTCGCTGCAAGCTTCCCTCCCCCGTTTTGAACGCTTTACTTGCTTCATACTTCTTCAGGAGTAAAGAGAGAATCTTGTTTTTGTATCCCCATATCATCTCCTGTTCCCTCGACAGTCCTTTCAAGATCAATCACTTCCTTATTTACCATATCGGTAAAGCACTCGTATCCTTCTCTATGAACAACGATGATTGTTGAGACTTCCGCTGCCATACTTGACAGCTTTTCATCCGGTACAGCAGCAATTAATTGAAAGTTCATATTTTTTATCAGGCGCAGACTAGTCCGAATCCGTTCTTCATCCATCTTATTAAATGCTTCATCAAAGACAACCAAACGCATCGTCTTCCCCGAGCTATATAACTGGTTAAAAGAAGAGAGAATCGCAATATAAAAGGGTGTTTGTGTTTCTCCTCCTGATTTTTCTTTTAAAACCTCAGAGAACCTTGTTCTGTTATCTAGGGACGTAATAATAATGTCAAAATCCAAATATCGACGATAATCAGAAAATTCTTCCTGTTCACCAACTTCGCCTTTTATCAAAATTTCAAATAACTCATGTAAGGAAAAATCATTTTTGTCATCTGGAAGATCAAATAAAGATCCCTTTTCAATCACTTGTGGATCCATGATGATATCGTAAAAACGTTTATATTTCTCACTTGGCTTATATTCAAACTGATAGCTTTCTTGATGGAAGGGGAATCTTTTCAACGCCTCATTGAGTTGTTGAAATTGCCTTTTGGCTCCTTCTATTGCTTCCTTCATCTTATAAATAAAATGGGATCGGAACTCTTCTTCTGATTGCTTCAGAGCTTCGTCAAGTTTTTTTTGATAGGAATCAATATCAATATCGATTTGGCTCAACAGATGATTGTATTCATCATTATTTACAACTTCTTTGTCTCCGTTAAAATGATGTTGAACATTGTAATCATGTCTTTCGTCCCTAATCTTACTAAACTTATTGCTAGCTTGAGTGCTATTGCCTTTTTGATTGTTAAGCCAGTTTTCAATTTGTTTATCTAGAGGGCCTTCTTGTTTTTCTGCCTCTCTTAATCTTTCCAAAGCCAGACTTAAAGTTTCTTGATCGTTATCGTTCTGCCATTGAGAAACTTCGTCCTCCCTTTCAGTAAGGTACTTCTTTCCTTTTTCGACTCCTTTTTCTAAAGATTGTACTTGTACTGTTTTTTCACTTATCGACCCAATTAAATTTTTCACCTTACTATCTAGTTCTTTTTCTCTACTCTCCCAATAACGATAATTCTCTTCTAGTATCTTTGTTCCACTTAAGTCTAATTGGATTATTTCCTGTTTAAGGCTTACTAGTGTTTTCTCCAACTGTTTAACAGTTTCCGGGAGTTCCATTCCTTTGCTTAAATGGTTATAATAACTACGTTTTTCTGTAAGTTTGGACGACCATTCCTTAAAGAGATTGTTAAAATGTTCTATTTTTTGAATCTCTAGATTCGTCTGTTTAAGTTCTTCTTTCTTTAGTTCAATTTGCCGTGGAATAGCCTTTGAACCTATATAAGGTATTTGGTATCGTTCTTTTTTGATTTGCCTGGCCACCAGACTGTGATAGAGCATACAACTTGTCGTTATGGCGGCATCATGGTGGCTCAACTCTTTTTCAGAGTTTGCTTTCATTAATCTTCCTAACAAGTGCTCAACACGCGCTTTAACTACAGGATTGACAGTTTCCAACTCCTCTGCCAAAGATCCTCTTTTAGAAGAACCCAGATATCTTTGTTCCTTTAGTGTATTTACTAATCCTACTCCTTCAATATTGTGCTTCCATTTTTCCTTTTCATAAATTGATAGAGCTTGTTGAAAATAATCAGGTTCTACGAGTAAATCAAACTTTTGAGTGTGGAGATAGCCTTCAATAGCGTTTCGCCAATCTTCCTCGAGAACTTCCATCTCTTCGCAAAGAATCCATACTCTCGATTTACCGTTCAAACCTTTCTCCAGCAATTCTTTTAGTTTATTAATGGAAGAAGGGTATGTCCTCTGCTTATTTTCCAAGTTACTGATCTCATGTTCCAAATCAGTCTTCTTTTCTTTCAACTCTTCTATTTTTCTTTCAGTGTTGTGTTTTGCTATAATTAAGCGGCTATAGAGAGAGGACAATTTTTCACCAAGTGAACACAACTCTTGTTGAATCATTTCCTCTATAGCAGGCTCAGAATACCTTAACTGACGAGAAATAGAATCTAACAAGTGAAGACCTTCTTTCAAGCTGTGCAGCTCTGTTTCTTCAAACTTCCAAAATTCATTATCTGTTAAAAAGATTAACTCCTGTATTAGGATACTTTCTTGATTAATATCATCAATAAGTTTATTCAAGAGTCTTCGGTTCACTTCAAGGTTGTTTTTGGCGCTTTCAATATCTCGACGGAGCTCTTCTTCTCTCAATCTTTCCTTATTGTTTTGCCAAACCTGATAGGCTATCGTTTTTTTCTCTTTCGCTTCATTATGTTGCTCTTCTGCAAGTTTCTTTTCATTTGATAACTGTTGTACAGCATCTTCCATGACATGTTTTTCATTTAATAATTTTTCATATTCTTCAAACTGCTGGGCAACCTTCAAGTTTCTAATGACGAATTCTTGTTGAGAAACAGTATTTAATAATTTCTGATATTGTTCAAATAGTGCATTAATCTTTTGCAGACTAGTTTGCCTAATTCTAAGATTATCCAACTCACTTTTATACTTTTGATGAACCTCGAAGTTTTCCTTCATAATACCCAGCTGTAGTTCTTTTTTATCCAAAATATAATCATAGACGAAATCTCTCACATTATGGATAGGCTTGAACGATAGTGCTTTTGAAAAAGAAGAAAAAAAGCGGTGATTTACCTGACCCATACGATTAAGCAAAGCCTTTTGATAACCATCTTTCGTTCTTTCTAAAACTTTACGATTTTTAAGACTAGATACATATCGGTGAAATTCATCTCGATTCTTTAATTCCCCAGTTTCTTTTATAAAGTCAATATTATTTAATGTACAATTGTTTATGATAAAGTACTCTTGATCGTATGTATCATCTCGATAAACGTCAATAACAACTCCCACAACAAAATAATCATATTTCTTTTCATCAAAGAATTCCGTGACAAGATAGGTGGTGAAATCTCCCTCTCGGACATATCGCTGCTCATCACTTCCCACTTTCCCCCTTAAATAACTGATTAAGGAACGTTTGGCATCATCATGAGCAGAAGAATTGAAACGAATCATCTTTAAATTCGCGATAAACAGTACCTGCAGAGCATCAATGATGGTTGATTTGCCCGCCGCATTCCTTCCTGTGATCATCGTCTGCCGCCCAAAGTTAATTTCCTCATCTTTGAAATAGTGCCAGTTAATCAGTTTCAGCTTCTTCATCCATTTCATGTTCTTCATCCTCCTCTCCTTGTTCTAATTCATACCTTAGAACCTTTTCTTTTAGTTTCTGGAGAGACTCTCCATCAATAATATGTAATAAACTATGAAACAAACTGAATCGGCATTCATCTGTATGCCAGTCAGAATCAATAGGCTGCAACAGTTGATAATTGGTACAAAAACGAATAAATTCATTAAGTTTTGACTTTGTAAAAATGGGGACGCGAAACATCTCATACTTTGCCTTAATTTCGTATAAAGTCGTCAATGGAAATTCAGACAAAGATAATCCTTCTCTTTTTTCCTGGTAAATCAACCTAATGATCAGCAGCCAAATACTTTCTTCTCTGTTAAGCTTTTTCAAGTGTAATCCTCTTGGAGAAGACACGAATATGGTTTCATGCCGATCGTCAATTACTAAATCCCAGCCCAAGAAGCGAAAGAATTCTTCTAATTTTACCTTATGGCGATTTGCCAAGTAGTAAGAGGAGCGATCCACCTCTTTAACAAGTACATTAATTGAAATCAATTTATTTATGATGGATTGTAATTCTTTCTGCTCCGTCTCATTTACGTTTTCGAACATTTGTGCCACCCCCTTTATGTTGCATACTCCTTACCACCTTCCTATCATTAAAACGATATTGTCCGATATGGAGGATTTGCTGTTTTTCCTGTCGTATCAATCTATATTCAGAATTTGGGTCATATCCAAATAAATAGACGAATGGTAGAAAAATATATTCTTCTGCCGTTTCTGGAGCTAAATCAATCATGCCTATTTCTTCACGGCCTGCCAATCGTTGTACGACAAAATCGTTTACCTTATCCCTGGTAATGGCATTTTTTAATCGTTCTATACTTTGCGCCCTGATTTGTTTCTTTAATTCTTCTGAGATAGGAACCACTGTATGTTTTTCTGCCTGGTGTGGCGGCTTCTTTTTTCTTGGAGTTAGCAATGATTTTTCTGATAACAGCTCCGTATCATGCAGCCGAAACATACTACTAATGGCCTGGTTCCAATACTGTTTATTTGCTACATACCTTTCTAATAAAACAGCTATTTGCTGATCAATCCCTTGACTATGCTGTGTTAAATATCTGGCACGATCATAGGAGGATTTAAGGTATTGGTGATGCCTTATATCGATTTGTTGGTAAATCTCGTCCAGACTTTCATATGTTTCCTCAATGAATTGCAATGCTTGCCTAATCTTCTTCTCTGCATCGTCTTCTGAATTACATAAGTTCGATTCCAAAGCATCCTTTTTAGCCACGTTAAATAATTCCTCATCCAAAGACCATTTCTGCACAGTCTCAAGTATCATGGTTCTATATCTTGCAACATGGTCAGATGTCTTCAAACGGTGATAACTCTGATCGACTATTTTTTTCATATAGACATCAAAATGGTGATCGAGGACTTCTTGAAGGGATTGCTTACTGACTACTTGTTCCATATGATGCTTCATGTTGTTAATCAGAAGCCGTAATTCATCTAATAATCTCTCGGTAATTCGCTCAGCTTCCATTATTGCAAGACTTGGTTGCTTCTCCATACCCTCATCACTTAATAAGTGATAGGTACTTAATGTATAGCTTTGATACTCAACAGTCCTTACCTGACATAGTTCATGCAGGACACCTAACAACCGAATGGAATAATGCGGCAGGACAATATACTGTTTAAAATTGTTCCTAGTTTCAATGTCAATCCATTCTAGTTGCAATAACTTTCTTAAAAGCGCATTTGCCTTGGCACGATGGACATTTTCCGACTCCCCACCATCTAAGGTGCTTTCCTTTTCCAACTCAAATTCGTCACCTAACTCTTCTTTAACTTCTATTAACTCTTGCATCAAATCCCTCATGATGTCATATTCGATGCCAACCCGATTGATCTTGTATTGCTCGTATAATTCCATAAGTGCTTCAGCGTATATTTCTTTATTACTGCCAGAAAACAATGTAAAAAATCGCTCTGGCACTACTTCAAAGAGCTTCATATATTTTCTCCACATGAAAATTTTTTATTGTAATCGAAAAATTTCCCCTAACTTCCAAAATAATTATTACAGTTTCATAGCCTAATACTTTTTTCCTCATGTACTCACACCTTTTATGATTTAGGTTTATATAAAACCAGTGCACAATAAAAGAAAATTGGCGAAACAAACTTAACCTCAATGATTTCATGAGAAGAATCCGCCAAAAATCGATTCAGCTTCCTATTAAAACCCGTTTCCGTATAGCCAGTGATCGTAATAGCCCTCATAGTATCTCTCCTTCTATTTTCCTATAAATTGTATACGATTGGAAATTAAATTTGTTTCAAAAAAAGGAACATAGGTGGAACATGGGGACGGTTCTCGTGTTCCATTCTGGAACACAGGAACCGTCCCCATGTTCCACTAGTACCTTAGACTCATTTTCTGTTTTCCAGGTTTATTCAATTTAATAGAGGGAATGAAGTTCCATAGTGCATTTATTCAGAATTTTCATGTCTAAAGGGCAAAATTGCTGAAAGGCAATGACGCAAAGCTATAGGGGCTTCAGCATCGGCTAAGCCTGCCAGCTGCCATCAAACTACATAATAATGGGGGATCATTTGATGTCGACAATCTATCAACACCTAACACCGGAAGCCAAGATGAAGAGGAAAAAGCGGAATAAAGCGATTATGTATATTTCTTTGATTCTTCTTTCGGTTGTACTTAGTGCGCTTGTGACGCTGCTTGCTAATCAAATATAAATAAAAAAGCCAGGCACTATCCTGCTTAAGGATAGTGCCTGGCTTTTTTGGAACGCAGGGACGGTTCTTGCGTTCCACTTGGAACGCGAGAACCGTCCCCATGTTCCACACTCAGTAGTTATATTTAATATTATTAACAATGTTTCCCCATTCCATGGTGAGTTCTGGCTGGTTGGATTGGGTTGGGTTTCCGCAGGCTTTGGTGAATTCTTGGCTGTTTACGTATGTTGGTGTGCCCGTTACTTTTGGTTGTCCTTTTCCTATTCCTTTTATGGTCCCTTTTATATATAGTTTTCCGGAAATGTTGATTGTGTTTGCTGACAGATTGCCGGCAACACACATTTTTGAGTTGGAGTCGATGTTTAGATGATAATTTTTATCCATCAATACATTTCCACCTATATAAGCATAAGAATTTTCTAATTCAAAATGTTTAAAAATATTTAGGTTTTCACCTACATAGATTTCAGAATCCTTAACCCTGAGGTGGTCAAAGGTCCCTGTCTTTTTTATCTCAAATAGCATATTGCTCATATTATTCATATTCTTTTCAATATAAAAGCCACCGTCAGTATGGATTTTAACAGTATCCATGCTGTTCCCGTTGCCAGTTAAAGATAATGAATCATTGGAATAAATCGTTTTATCGGACAACTTATTATTGTTTTCATCGTATATTTTTGATTTTTCTACGAGAATACTACTGCAAGTAGTATTTTTTAGTGAGGTAGGGTTTTTACATGTTAAAGTCACTTCAGGTTTCGGAATCTTATTAAAACCAGGCAGTTCATAAAACCCACCGCTGCCGCCAGTCCCGCCCCCCGGATTGCTGGCTGACTCCAAACCCTTGATCGGAATCTTCAACTCCGCTCCGAGCATCGCCTTCTGCGTCCCCTCAATACCTGAACTTCTGTATTCAATGCTTATTCCTTCAGGCATCTTAACAACCGAAAGATTATCGATTAAAAAAGAAGCTCCAGGCTGATCCATCGATTTTGTCTTGCTTACTGCACTCAGGTGTCCATTTATCGCATTGACCATGAGCGAGATGGCCCTCTCGCCGTAGTACCCCTCTGGGCGGGTCACTTTATTCAGGTTATCTTTTAGCAGCTCGTCTTGCACTTGAATTCCTATTGCCTGTTTATTTTCCACATAGGCATTTTTAATAGCCGTTTGGTAATACGTAATCCCCATTTCAGCCAACGCCACGGACTGATTGTTCTCTTCCACAATCTTATTTTGCTTCGTACTGTTGTAGGAATGGGCGAATAATGTCATACCCAAAGACATGAAGATGATCATCACTAGCAGAACAGTCAACAGCGCATACCCATTTTCATTCTTTAACTCTCTCAAACTAGCCGTCTCCCTTCAGCCTATAAAGAAATGTATCCTGCACAATCCGGTTTTCAGCATTGGATGGATCATAGATTGTCAATTTTAACGGCAGATCATTAAGGTCCGGGTCCACTACACCGGTAAAATCAAGCTCAAAACACATCTTGGGATCACTGAACTCCTCCACCGTCGTCGTCCCCTGCTTCGTATAACTGACAGTAACCTTGCAGGCAGAATTAGAAAGCTCATAATCATCAGAGGTTTGATGGATCTTGGTTAACTTGGCAGTAAGAACCGTGGCTTCCTGCTGCATTTTATTTTTTGATGCTGCCTTTGAAGAGTAGTTCATTCCCTGAAAAAACACTTGCCAGACTAGAATTCCGACTATGGCAAGGATCGTCAAGCTAGCCAGGACTTCAATTAAGGTCAATCCCCGCTGATTTTTCACCATACCCAAATCCCCTCTACTAATCGACGATGACATATCCATATGTATCACTGATTTTAAGATTTTTATCATCTGATAATTTCACATAAATACGATATGGCTTACCTGTTCCTGAAGATAAATCAGGGGTCTTTTTAATCTGAATATCCCCAACGTAACCATTGATGGTTGTCTTAAAAAAATATGACTCCGAATCTTCGCTGGTATATTCCGCAGGCCTGTTCAGCTCAACAGGATTCTTCAGAAAAATCTTCAATTCACTGGAACCCTTCCAGTCAATAAGGAGCTCCTTTGCAGACTGAATGCCATTCGACTTCGACTCATTCTTCGCATTCAGCGCGCCAACCTGAGGAAAAAAACTCATCACCGAAACCAGGATAATCGACAAAATCACCATCGAAAGCAAAACCTCAAGAAGCGTCAAACCCTTTTCATTAGAAACCATGCAAAAACCCTCTCAAAAAAAACTAATTATCTCAAATTATACCACCAGGACTTATTTCCTAGCATCATATTTTTGGAACATGGGGACGGTTCTTGCGTTCCACTTTGGAACGCGAGAACCGTCCCGATGTTCCGCCAATGGTATTCAATACACAAAGGAAGCGCAGGGTACGTCCCTACGCTTACCACTTCCTTTGATTAAAAAGGCCTTCCAAATATTTTAAATCTGTTTCATATGCATTGAATGATTTGCTGATGTCACCGCTCCGTTTTTATAATGGAACCCTTTCATTCTCTTATTCATTTGTTTTAAATTAAAATTCTCTTGTTTTAGGAGTATATATTCTTCTGCTGTAAAACTCATCTGAACCCCGACCTTATACCTTGTATTTTTATTGTAGGCTTTCAAAATCAAACCTCTATCATTACCATTCTATATTTATTATAGGTGTTATTTTCCAATAATTTAAATCAAAAAAGCACAAGGTTTCATTCAGCGAAATAACAAAAAGCCAGGCACTATCCCGCTTTTGATAAGCTCCCCCTAAGGTAGACAGATTAAAAAATAAAAATCTGTTTTCACTTAGGGGGAGCTTTTTGTGTCCAATAGATATTATTCTAGTCAGTTTAAATATGAAGCAATAACCGCATATAAAAATGGTGATTACACC
>NZ_JBYNSB010000028.1:0-11189 GCF_057785455.1 Mesobacillus sp. | reverse complement strand
TAGGTCAGTAAGTTTATTAGGTTCTAACTGAGATATATTTATTAACATATTTCACCTCGGCAATTAATTAACTCGTTCACTGCACTATTATCTTTATCAGCCTGTTGAAAATTTTGTGTTAGGGTGTATATACAAGAGAACTAGTTTCTTACTGCTGATAACAAGATAACAATGATTTCGACAAAAGGCTTGTAAAAATTTCACCACTAATACTGTAAGTATAATACTTATAATCACCAGTCGACAGGTAAAAAAGCAATTCTTTTCCAAAAATATGCGCATGCTATGAGCAAACGAAAATAATAATACAAAAGAAAAAGAGAGAAACCTTTATACCACAAGGTTTCTCTCTTTTTTAGTTGGCAAGACTTACATCATGCCGCCCATTCCGCCCATGTCAGGCATTCCAGCACCAGCTGGTTCTGGGATGTCAGCAACTACTGCCTCAGTAGTCAAGAACATTGCAGATACGGATGCAGCGTTTTGAAGAGCTGAACGTGTAACCTTAGTTGGGTCAACGATACCAGCTTCGATCATGTTTACCCATTGGCCAGTAGCAGCGTTGAAGCCTGTGCCGACTTCTTCGCGCTTAAGGCGCTCAACGATAACAGATCCTTCAAGGCCTGCGTTGTGAGCGATCTGGCGAACTGGTTCTTCCATTGCACGAAGGACAATGTTCACACCAGTTGCTTCGTCGCCTTCAGCCTGGATTTCAGATACTTTGTTGTATACGTTTAGAAGCGCTACGCCACCGCCGGATACGATACCTTCTTCAACTGCAGCGCGAGTTGAGTTAAGAGCATCTTCAATGCGAAGCTTGCGTTCTTTCAATTCAGTTTCAGTAGCAGCACCAACCTTGATGACTGCAACACCGCCAGCTAGTTTAGCAAGGCGCTCTTGTAATTTTTCACGGTCAAATTCAGAAGTTGTTTCTTCCATTTGAACGCGGATCTGGTTAACACGGCCAGCGATTTGTGCGCTGTCTCCAGCACCTTCAACGATGGTGGTGTTTTCTTTTGTAACAACAACTTTAGAAGCGCGTCCTAAAGATGTGATTGTTGCAGATTTAAGGTCACGGCCTAACTCTTCAGTGATCACTTCACCGCCAGTTAATGCAGCGATATCTTCAAGCATAGCTTTGCGGCGGTCGCCGAAGCCAGGAGCTTTTACTGCAACTGCATTGAATGTTCCGCGAAGCTTGTTAACTACTAGAGTAGCAAGTGCTTCACCTTCAACATCTTCAGCAATCATCAATAATGGCTTGCCTTGCTGTACAACCTGCTCAAGTACAGGAAGGATTTCCTGGATGCTTGCGATTTTCTTGTCAGTGATCAGGATATATGGATTTTCAAGAACTGCTTCCATCTTGTCAGAATCAGTTACCATGTAAGGAGATGCATATCCGCGGTCGAACTGCATACCTTCAACAACGTCCAATTCTGTTGTGAAGCCTTTAGATTCTTCAATTGTGATAACGCCGTCGTTGCCAACGCGCTCCATTGCTTCAGCAATCAATTGGCCAACTTCTTCGTCAGCAGCAGAGATTGAAGCTACCTGTGCGATAGAAGCTTTGCCTTCGATTGGCTTTGAAATTGCTTTTAATTCTTCAACAGCGGTAACAACAGCCTTTTCAATACCTTTGCGGATGCCCATTGGGTTAGCACCAGCAGTTACGTTCTTAAGGCCTTCACGGATCATCGCTTGAGCAAGAACGGTTGCAGTAGTAGTTCCGTCACCAGCAACATCGTTTGTCTTGCTTGCTACTTCAGCAACAAGCTTAGCACCCATGTTTTCAAATGCATCTTCAAGCTCGATTTCCTTAGCAATTGTTACACCATCGTTTGTAATCAGTGGTGAACCGAATTTCTTCTCAAGAACCACGTTGCGTCCTTTTGGTCCAAGAGTAACTTTTACAGCATTTGCAAGAGCGTCAACTCCGCGAAGCATTGAACGGCGTGCTTCTTCACTGAACTTAATGTCTTTTGCCATCGTAAAAAAACCTCCTCAAATTTTTGGTTTTATAACGTACTGTCGTTAACAGTTATTATTCTACAACTGCTAAAATGTCGTTTTCGCGTAGGATCAGGTATTCAGTTCCCTGGTACTTCACTTCTGTACCTGCGTATTTTGAGAAGATAATGCGGTTGCCAACTTCAACTTCAAGTGCTACGCGCTCCCCATTTTCAAGGACACGGCCTGTGCCCACAGCTACAACTTTACCTTCTTGAGGTTTTTCTTTCGCTGTGTCGGGTAAAACGATACCGCTTGCAGTTTTTTCTTCAGACTCAACAAGCTCGATAATAATGCGATCACCTAATGGCTTGATCAAGTGAAACAACCTCCTCAAATTATATGTAGATTATTTTATTAGCACTCTCCTCGATAGAGTGCTAACACAATTTATATAATAATGAATCTCCATTTTTTTTGCAAGCATGAAGTCCAATTTTTTTTATAAAATTTATTAATCCCCAGCTGCCGGGATTACCGCGACAAAATCAGCTATTTCCCGATTTATTTCGATTTTGCAGCAAGGCTTTTAGGGGATCGGACATCCCTAAAAAAGTCCACCTTAAAGAGTATGCATCGGCCTCATGATCTTTAACCGTTTTTTTAAGCCAGGCACCTGCAATTTGAACTTTCAGGGTCTCTGCTAGTAAAATGGAGAGATAGTGTAACAACGGAACCTTTATAGAATTGAATCGTATATAAACTTATGAACTTGCCCTAAAGGAGATTAGCATATTGAAAAAGGAATATTGGTACATCATCATCATTTATATTGCCATGCAGCTTTCAAGCCTTGTTGGCCTCCCGATTGTAGCATTCGTAGGAGCTGCAATGGGCAAAAGCCTGAAAGAGATGGAAACACTCTCGATTCCTTACTGGCTTGTGATCAGTTTCAGTCTAACTCTGGTCATCGTGCTGCTTATTTTACGAAAAGAAAAGAGGATGGAGGATGATTTACGCGGAATGGCTTCGCCAGCAAGTTCGGCAGCCTGGGCGATAGCCGGTGTGTTCCTGGCATTGATGGCCCAGTCCATCGCGGCAAGCATTGAACAGATGCTCGGTATTGAAATGGGCTCGGAGAACACCCAGGATATCATCAACCTGATTGAAAGCTTCCCCGTCGTCATCCTTGTGAGCTCAATCATCGGTCCGATATTGGAGGAAATCGTCTTCCGGAAAATCATCTTCGGCAGCCTTCATAAAAAAATGAACTTCTTTTTTGCGGCATTGATCAGTTCGGTTATTTTTGCGCTTGCTCATATGGAGCCTGAGCATGTCATCCTGTATTCCGCGATGGGCTTTACCTTTGCCTTCCTATATGTAAAAACAAAACGAATCATCGTACCGATCATTGCCCATGTTACAATGAATACATTCGTTGTCCTGCTTCAGTCCGTATTCAGAGAAGACATTGAGAGAATGATAAGAGAAGCAGAAAAAATCCAAAGCTTTATTGGGGGACTTTAATTAATGAGACAATCTCCTTTATTTTCAGGCATTGTCTACATCTTGTTAGGCAGCTTGTTCACCTACTTCGCCATCCAGAATGTCAATGAAACTGGCTGGGGATTTTTCACATACCTGCTCGTCCTGCTCGCTACCTTCGACTTCGGGTCTGGCATCAGGATGATCCTGTTCCATTTCAAACTGAAACAAATCCAAAAAAAATAGCCTCTTCGATTGAAGAGGCATAGACTGCAGTTATCGTACAAATGAATTTCATTATTCTAAAGCAACACTCATGTCTGTCCTTCAAACCAAAAAAGGGTCCGGAATTCCGGGCCCTTTTGTCTATAAATTAAACCCTTCCACTCGAAGAGGCTATCTCTTTTACAATTCTTCTGCTTCTGTTTCGACATCAGTCGGATAATGTTTAAGGAAATAAATTAATGATTGCAGTTCTACCGCCAGGTCAATATGGTGGATCCTGATGGATGAAGGTACATTCAGTCTTGCAGGCGTGAAGTTCAAAATCCCTTTGACATTTGCCTGGACTAATCGATCGGTAATCGGCTGGGCAACAGCTGACGGAACAGTCAGGATCGCAACCTGCACGCCTTCCTCGACCACCTTTTTATCAAGGTCATCCATATGGTAGACCGGCACTTCGCCAATCTTCGTGCCAACCTTATCCGGGTCAACATCAAAGGCAATTTCAATCTTCGTATTATTGTTCTTGGAAAAATTGTAATTCAAAAAGGCTGTACCGAGATTACCTACCCCGATCAGCGCCACTTTCGTGAGCTCATCCTGATCAAGTGTCTTCCGGAAAAAGGTAAGCAGATAATTCACATTATATCCATACCCTTTTTTGCCAAGCGCACCAAAGTAGGAAAAATCCCTTCTGATTGTGGCAGAATCAACCTTTACCGCTTCACTTAGCTCAGCTGATGAAACCCGCTGCTTCCCAGATGAATGCAGGTTCAGCAGGAAACGGTAGTACAGCGGCAAACGTTTTGCCGTTGCCTGCGGAATTTTCATAGGCTCGTTCGTCATACTCCATCCTCCACCCTGTTCTAGATTTAAATCAACTTATCTTCTCTCTTAAAATCACCGTTCTTCCCGCCGGTTTTTTCGACGAGGTATGTCTTGCCGATCACCATTCCTTTATCCACGGCCTTGCACATATCATAAACAGTCAGCGCACATGCTGAAGCTGCTGTTAACGCTTCCATTTCTACACCGGTGTTCCCTTTTGTTTTTACAGATGCAGTGATATTTAAAATATAGTCACTTTCATTTTGCTCCCAATCGAACGAAAGGTCAATCCCTGTTAATGGAAGCGGATGGCACATCGGAATGATTTCCGACGTTTTTTTTGCTGCCATGATGCCGGCAACCTGGGCAACAGCCAGTACATCGCCCTTTTTCATTTTATTTTCAGTAATTCTTACATATATATCTTCATTAACAATGATGCTCGAATGGGCAACCGCTGTACGAACCGTTTCAGGTTTGTCGCTGACATCAACCATTTTCGCCCTGCCTTCTTCATTAAAATGAGTAAACTCTGCCATGTTCAAGCTCCTTTCAAACAAAATAATACACTATTTTCACAAAGTTGTGTGTGAACTTTGTTGCCAACTTCACAAATTCCTTGCCAAACCTTCATTTGAAGGGGGCGCATATATTGCCGAGCCTATTTGAATGGGGTACACTATCTCTAAGGCAATAGAGGTGAAAAAAATGATATTATTACAAGTTAATCAGCTTTCAAAATATTTTGCTGCTGATCTTATTTTATCGAATATAAAGTTTGAAATACAGACAAATGACCGTGTTGCCCTTGTTGGCCGCAATGGGGCTGGAAAATCGACCCTCCTCAAAATCATCGCTGGACATGAAAGCCATGATGGCGGTGAAATCATCCGTCCAAAGGGTACAAGCATCGGTTATCTCGCACAAAATACTGGGCTGGAGTCCGAGAAAAGCATCTGGGACGAAATGCTTGGCGTCTTTTCCCATCTTCACAGCATGGAAAAGGACCTTCGCCGGCTAGAGGAAAAAATGTCGGATCCTGACATCCTGTCAAACCAGACAGAATACGACAGAGTTCTAAAAGAATATGATATTCTGCAGGTCCAGTTTAAGGAAAAAGGCGGATACCAGTATGAAGCGGACATCCGTTCAGTTTTGCATGGCCTGAACTTTCATTCCTTTGATTATTCCACAAAAATATCCACTTTAAGCGGGGGCCAAAAAACAAGACTTGCATTAGCCAAGCTCCTGTTGACCCGCCCGGATATTTTAATCCTGGACGAACCGACGAACCACCTGGATATTGACACTCTTTCGTCGCTGGAGCAGTATCTGCAAGGCTACCCTGGCGCAATCCTGATTGTGTCCCACGACCGTTATTTCCTGGATAAGGTCGTCAATCAGGTCTATGAAATCTCCCGCCACCAGCTGACGAAATTCCCGGGCAACTATAGTTCTTATCTGGACCAGAAGGCTGAGAACTACGAACGGGACCTGAAGCTTTACGAAAAGCAGCAGGATGAGATCGCCAAGCTGCAGGATTTCATCCAGCGCAACCTGGCTCGCGCATCCACTACTAAACGAGCGCAAAGCCGGCGTAAACAGCTGGATAAAATGGAGCGCATGGACAGGCCAATGGGTGACGAAAAATCGGCTTCCTTCAGCTTTCAGATTGATCGGCAGAGCGGAAACGATGTATTGAAGGCTGACTCACTAGCCGTAGGATACAACCAGGAGATGGTGTCCGAGAATATCACCTTCCATCTAAACCGCGGCGATAGTACTGCCCTCGTCGGACCGAACGGAGTCGGCAAGTCCACATTGTTGAAAACGATTGTGGAAAAACTGCCATCACTTGCAGGGAGTATCCACTATGGGTCCAATGTGTCGATTGGCTACTATGATCAGGAGCAAGCTGAGCTAAGCTCCAATAAAAAGGTACTGAATGAGCTCTGGGATGAATATCCGCTAAAATCGGAAAAAGAAATCCGCACAGTACTCGGAAACTTCCTTTTTTCCGGAGATGATGTACTGAAAATCGTTTCTACTTTAAGCGGCGGCGAAAAGGCCCGTCTTGCGCTTGCAAAAATGATGCTGCAGAAATCCAACTTCCTGATCCTGGATGAGCCTACGAACCATTTGGACCTGGACAGCAAGGAAGTTCTTGAAAACGCCTTGATCGATTATCCAGGCACAATCCTATTCGTGTCCCACGACCGTTATTTTATCAACAGGATAGCCACAAAGGTCATTGAGCTTGATCGTAATGGCGCGACCGAATATCTTGGTGATTATGATTATTATCTTGAAAAGAAGCTTGAACAGGAAGAACTCAAGGCTTTAGAAGCCCAGGCTGCAAAAAATGCCGGCAGTTCTTCTGTGGATAATTCAAAACAGGATAAAAATACTTATCAACAGGATAAAGAAGCAAAGAAACTCGAACGCCAGCGCAAACGCCGCATGGAAGAGGTCGAAGCAACCATCGAAAAGCTGGAAACAGAAGTTGCCGAATACGAGGAACTTCTATGCGATCCTGAAGTTTTCCAGGATCATGAAAAAGCAGCAGAAATTAATAACAAAATTGAAGCTGCTAAAGAGAAGCTTGAACAACTGATGGAAGAATGGGCAGAGCTTGCTTAATAATTATATTCAGTTATCCACAAAAAACCGGACATTGATTGTCCGGTTTTCTTTTATGTTTTTCACTATTAACAGCTCAGCTGTCGATAATGTGGAAAGAATAGTTTTGTGGTGGCTATATTATATATTATTTCTTTATCCACTGCGATATATGGTGAAGTTCATCTCAAATACTTCCATATTGTTACCGAAATTCACTACATTCCCTATCCCCATATTTCTTCTCCAGCAGCCAAAACCACAAAAAAAGTCCCAGATAAGATCCGGGACTTTTTATTCACAAAGTTATTCACATTTAAAATCCTTATTTATGGCTTATCCAGAGACTTTTCCACATTATCCACAGAATAAGCGTCTTTTATCCACATTGTACACAAAATTCTCTCATTTCAGCTCACATATCCACAGCAATATCAGAAAATTTATTTTTTACTTGCGACTTTCGTTGTGGATAGTTATTTCCAAACCAGGATTGCCATTCAAGGTCAAATCAGCACGCTCGCCTTTTGCATAAAGCACACTTCCTGCCGCGGCAATCATTGCTGCATTGTCAGTACATAATGATAACGGCGGGATTACAATCTCGATGTCCATACCTGCAAAGGATTTGGATAGTGCTTCCCTCAGTCCTTTATTTGCTGCCACACCGCCAGCCAAAAGCACTTGCTTAACATCATATTGCTTCACAGCTCGAAGCGTTTTCGTCACCAGGACATCAATCACGCTCTCCTGGAAACTCGCAGCAAGCTCAGCCGGAACAATTTCCTCACCACGCTGCTGTGCGTTGTGGACAACATTGATGACCGCTGATTTTAACCCGCTGAAACTGAAATCATAGGATCCTTCCTCCAGCCATGCTCTCGGCAGGTCAATCGTTGCCTTCCCTTCCTGCGCCAGCCTATCGATATGCGGCCCTCCAGGGTAAGGCAGATTAAGCGTCCTCGCAACCTTGTCATACGCTTCTCCTGCAGCATCATCCCGAGTCTCGCCAATAACCTCGAAATGGCCATGCTCCTTCATATACACCAATTCCGTATGCCCACCTGAAACAACCAAAGAAAGTAATGGGAATTCCATCTCTTCCACTAAGCGGTTCGCATAAATATGCCCAGCGATATGGTGGACACCAACAAGCGGGATATCGTTAGCAAATGCAAGAGCTTTGGCAGCATTCACGCCGATGAGCAGTGCCCCTACCAATCCAGGCCCTTCAGTAACCGCAATGGCATCTAAATCCTTTAATTCTATTTCCGCCTGTCTTAAAGCCTCTTCAAGCACAATTGTAATCTGTTCGACATGATGGCGTGATGCAATCTCCGGGACGACACCGCCAAAACGTTTGTGGCTCTCGATTTGAGAAGCTACAACATTCGCAAGAATCTCGCGCCCATTCTTAACAATCGCAACGGCTGTCTCATCACAGCTCGTTTCAATCCCCATGATTAATTGGTCTTTTGTTGTCATGATAAATTCACCCACATTACTAAAGCGTCTTCCATATTGTCAGTATAATATTGTTTCCTTAAAGCACCATCTTCAAATCCAAACTTTCGGTAAAGATTCTGCGCCCGTTCATTGCTCACCCTGACCTCCAGAGTCATTCTTAAAGCTCCCAAATCCCGTGCCAGCTCCATCACCTTGCCCATTAACGCCTCTCCAAGCTTCATCCCCCTGTAATCAGGCAGAATCGCTATATTTGTGATATGGGCTTCATCAACAATGATCCATACACCGCAATAGCCTACTACCTTGTAATCCACTTCAAGAACGAGGTAGTTGGCGAATTGATTTTTTGTCAATTCGTTAAAGAACGCTTCACGGCTCCAGGGCAACGTAAAGGAATTAACCTCTACCTCCATCACATCATCCAGATCATCAATCGTCATCTTACGGAAAGTTATTGTATTATTCATTGTAATTCCCACTTATTTAGTATTCTCTTGAGCCTTCAGCCAGTTGGCCTCTGCCTCGGCAAGCCTGATGTAATTCGGAACGAATGCATGCAAGTCCACATTTTCTTTATCCCTGCCCAATAAAGCCAATTCGGCAGGGCGTGGATTCTGCTCCGTAATAGCAGCAAAAACAGCCTGTTCACCAAGAGCTTCCTTAATAACTGTTTCGTGCAGCTTCAAATCATTGCTTGTAAATAGAACTTTTTCATCCAGTTCCTTCAGCACTTGTACCCAATCTGCAGACATGACAAGCTGATCCTCTTTCACTGCCTGAATACCCTGGTGATCAAACTTATACAGTCCAGTATATATCTGGCCTCTCCTTGCATCAAAAAACGGAGAAACATAGCCATCGAAATAACGCCCTGCAGAAGCTGCTGCAACTTCAAGACTTGATACACCCGATAAAGGAATATTAAGCGTCCACGCCAATGTTTTTGCGATGGTAACCCCAATTCTTACACCAGTATAGGAACCAGGCCCTTCGGCCACGACGATCTTTGATAGATCCTTTGGCGCAATGCCGCACTCATTCATTATGGTTTGAATGGCAGGCATAACTCGCACGGAATGATTCTTTTTAATATTGGAAATATACTCGCCCAGTACTGTATCCCCATCCAGGAGTCCAATCCCAAGAACATAATTGGACGTATCAATCGATAATACTTTCATTTAAAAAATCTCCTTACACAGTTCTTCATACCGTTCACCTTTTGGCTCTGCTACAATTCTTCTGCCTCCATCATCTTCGAGAAAAAGCTGGAGCAGCAGGAGCTCATCAGGCAGCTGGGCCGCAATCAAATGAGCCCATTCCACTACTGTTACGCCATTGCCCTCAAAGTACTCCTCAAAGCCAAGGTCTTCAAACGCATCCTCTACTCTGTATACATCCATATGATAGAGAGGTAGCCTTCCTTGATATTCTTTTATAATGGTAAACGTCGGACTGTTCACATTCCGGGTAATCCCCAGCCCTTCTGCAAGCCCCTTTGTAAACGTCGTCTTGCCTGCGCCTAAATCACCTTCAAGAGCTATAACATCTCCTGATTGAAGCAGCTCTCCCAGCCTCCTGGCAAAATCTTTCGTTTGCTCCGGCTGCTCCGATTTAAATTGATAAGTAGCCATATCATCACCCTTGTTGATTTCCATTTATATAATTATTGCCAGTAAACTCTAATAATAAAAAATCCTTAGGATGCCTCCTAAGGATGACGATTCTATATGTAGTGTACACGATTTAAGCAGTACGGGCAAAAAAAGCCGCCCATTTCCTTCAGATAACAACAAAAAGGCGCATGCGCTTCGCTCAGCTCATCGAGACGCTGGAGCTGTATTTAGAAAAATCATATAGTTATCTAAATCAAAATCATTATATAATTTCTTATACAATAAAAAAAACGAAACACTGTTTCGTTTAGGAATCTAGCAATCTAGTAAAATGGCGGTCCCGACCGGGATCGAACCGGCGATCTCCTGCGTGACAGGCAGGCATGTTAACCGCTACACCACGGGACCAATATGTAAAAGTAAGATGGATTATTGCGGGGGCAGGATTTGAACCTGCGACCTTCGGGTTATGAGCCCGACGAGCTACCGGGCTGCTCCACCCCGCGTCGATAATATTAGTTAATCCATTTAATTGTTCAAACAGCCCGGCGGCGTCCTACTCTCACAGGGGGAAACCCCCAACTACCATCGGCGCTGAGAAGCTTAACTTCCGTGTTCGGTATGGGAACGGGTGTGACCTTCTCGCCATCGCCACCAGACTATTTGGTTTGAGGTTTTGATCCCTCAAAACTAGATAATTGTGTAAGAAGAATTACAGAAGAACGAGCAATCAATGTCCAGTTTCGGCTCCTAGCCTCTCGAGATTGCTTCGGTCCATCCGCTGAAGTCAAAGAACGACTTCAACTGCTGGCCCTCCAGCACTTGTCGAGGCTGAACAGTCGCCTACACTTTTCGTATTTGGTTAAGTCCTCGAACGATTAGTATCAGTCAGCTCCACACGTCACCGCGCTTCCACCTCTGACCTATCAACCTGATCATCTTTCAGGGTTCTTACTAGCTTGCGCTATGGGAAATCTCATCTTGAGGGGGGCTTCATGC
>NZ_JBYNSB010000027.1:0-93314 GCF_057785455.1 Mesobacillus sp. | reverse complement strand
CTCCCTCAATAAATGAAGCCAAAACGCCGATTTACTCATGTTTTCTTAGAATTTCATAGTCGTTTACCTTTCGGTAACTGACCTTATAAATGGAGGAACTTCACTTGAAAGGATATTTTTGGACAGAGTAAGAAAAAAGAGCTACAACCCACTAACCAATTCCTTACAGAAAATGGTGGATGAGTAAAAATATAACCGCACTGGTGGATGTCCACATTTACCCATGGAGGTCAACCCTCCCATGCCTCACAGAGTCTTCGCTCTCAAATTCCTTCGTCCAACCTTTCCATGAGGTGGATGTCAGCCATGCTGCCCCACAGGGTCTTAGCCCGTAATTTAGTTGCTTTGCCGACTAATCCGTGCTTCAAATGTCTCCAAAATCTATAAAACCAGAACTACTATTCATCTAAACTAAAACAGAGTTACGCTGCCATTTCCGTCTTCTGCACTAGTGCCAAATGAGGGATGTCCTTTAACATCTTTTCTTCATTAAACTCAAATTGCTTTTTACCAATACTAAAGAGGATCCGGATTAGTTTATTACACAAAGCGATCAGGGACTGCATCTTCTTTAATGGATTATCCGGACGTTGAGTATAGTACGCATGTAACGCCTTAAATGCCGTATTTTTTGCGACGAGAATCATACAAACCCTGAATAACAGGGCCCTGAGTTTCTTTCGGCCTCTTTTTGTAATGGTCGTTTTTCCTTTGTGCTTGCCCGATGTATTCTCCTTTAAGCTTAAGCCGGCCAGCTTGATAATTTGCCTGGGATGATTGTATTCGCCTAAATCTCCTACTTCAGCGAAGAAGCCGGCAATTGTATCCCTGCCCACACCTTTTATCGCTAACATTTGTTGTACACCCGGAATATCATTAAGCAGACCGTCAATTCTTGCATCCAATTCTCCGAACTGTAACTGGATTAATTCATACTTCGCCAGAATGGTTTTCAGCTCAAGCCTGGCCATATCAGTACCTTGTCGAAGTCCGATGGACTTACTGGCTGCCTGTTTTAACTCGCGAATCTTGTTTAATCCAACACTCCGTGATACGGATTTTCTCAAATGAACGAGTAGTTCTTTCTCGGTGAATACAGCTATTTCATGTGGTAAGGCATAGAGCTTTAAGAATTGTAAAGCAGCCTTACCTTCCCATTTCTTAAATACCTTGAGGAATTCCGGAAAATACCGGTCAATCCAGTTGTGTACCTGTCCTTGGACCGTTTGTAGGTCTTCAGTTAAAAGATCGCGTATTTTCTTTGCCACTCGGAGTTCTGCATAAACACCTTGCGGTATCGTAGGTTCGGCGTATCTACCGTCCTTGACCAGCTGAGCTATGACTTTGGCATCTTTCACATCATTCTTCGTAGGTGAGTTATCATCCAATTCCTTGCTTTTCTTGACGTGCAAGGGATTTACTGCGACAAACTTAATCCCGTTTTCTTTTAAAATATGGGCAAGATTGAACCAGTAGTGACCTGTTGGCTCCATGCCTACCATCACACTATCCATACGCTGTTCTTTTTTGATTTCCGAAATCCATTTTAAGAAATGCCCAAAACCTTCTTTTGTATTTTCAAATTGACAAGGAGATCCAAACTCCATTCCCCTGAAGTCCTGGGCACGTGCCACATGCTTGAACTTCGCAATATCGACTCCTATAATAAGAGTCTGAGAAGTTATTTGAGCAATCTTCTTATTCTGGTTATAATTCATTTTAAAGCCTCCTGGTATTTGAATGTTTGTCTTTTTTGCTGGCCAGCTCAGGACTCTCTCATTCTACCAAGAGGTTATTTTTTTGTTCAAACTCCATTTTCCTTCATTACAGGAATGCTGCCCCGTTTGTTCAATAAGGAGTTCATCCAAAAAGGCGATGGGTATTATTGATTATAAAAGAAGCAAAGGGTACGCCCCTTTGCTTCCTAACATATTTTTAAATTCTATCTACTCTATTTTTTAACTTAATAAAATCAGGGTCATTAGTAATATCAGGGTGCTTTCTAATAATGTCTTCTATAAATTTTTCTAAACTATTTTTTAAACTCTGCCTAAATAGTTGAAATTCTATCCTATTTTTACAAGTTTGTGGAATTTCATTTGATTGAGATATTTTTTCTCCATCATAGTATATTGCATTTTTCCAAGGGAGAAAGGTAAACTCATTTTTACAAACTGCGAAAGTAACTACATGATTCCTCAGTGAGAAAACAAGACATTTATCAATTTCATCATCGGCAACTATTACTGTATCAGTAACCAATAAGTCTTGAGGTAAAGAAGATAAACTCCAAAGGAATGTATATAATTGACCTACAATTCCCTTCTTTGAGATTGTAGAGCCACCTAAAGGTCCCTTATTTTCGGGATCATTGTAATTACTAAAAAAAGATTCGCCGTCTATTGATATATCTAGCCAACCCCAATGGTCAAAATAATCAATATAGTCTGCACTATAACCTTCTTCAATTTCCTCATATTCAGGCATAAATTTAAAGCTAATTTCCTTGATCATTTTTTCAACACCTTTTGATATTATCTTCCTGTCAGTAACTAATTCCTATTGTTCTTGAGCACATAATTAACGGAATTGTCTATCTCGTACATTTACTTCATAACCCAACTTTGTTAGGTCTAAAACCATTTAAATTTACAATCTTTATTTAACTAACCTGCATCGTTAGTTAATTAAAAGGCACTGTTTTTTCAGTGCCCTACTGTTTCAATATTCTAATTAAAGATTAAATATAAGAGAACTATTACAACAACTATAATTCCACCTAAAGTAGGACTTCCATAAAAAGTTCTATTACAACCATCTTCTTTTTCTATTTTGCTCTTTTCTCGGTTGTTTTCTTGATTCCTCAACGACTCCACCCCTAATAAAAACATACACAATCTTAAACCTAATAAGGTTACGTTAAAGAAGGCTTAATGCTGTAACTTTATTAAACAATGAATAAGGAGTGTAATTTTTTATTACTCCAATAGGAAAAGATTATAGATCACTTTTTCTTACCAATGTAAAGTAAGTGTGTTGAAATTCCAAGAATACTAGGGTCAGTAGCTTTTTCTTTTATTAAATCAATAATTTTTCTTACTTCTTGATCACCTTTATCTCTCCAGTAATTCCAACTATCATTGTTTAGGATCGCTCCTGGATTAGAACCTATTAACTCCATAGTTTCAAATCCTTGTGATTCCATAAAAGGATTGATGTCTGCAATATTAAAATAATATGCGCCTGTAAAACGTCCCTCATCAGCGTGGTTAAAGCATCCTGTTTAAGAAAACCGATTAATGGTATCCATATTATCATTTGGCTTCCAATTCTCCGGACTTATCAGCGATGTAAGTATGTGCCTAATTCTTGGCATAAAGGCTACAAAAACAAGGCCTCCCTTTTTTGTTAGTCTATTTAACTCTCTAACCGCCTGGATACGTTCATCTTCTTTTTGCAAATGATACATAGGACCAAGCATTAATGATGCGTCGAATTGTTCATCTTTAATCATATTAAGCTCTCTCGCATCCGCTGCATAAAACCCTTCAAATTGTCCTTCTAATTCCAGTTCTTTTGCTTTCTCTTTTGCAATTTCAACTAACCGTGGGGTTAAATCCGTCAGTGTTACCTTATAACCTTCTTTAGCAAGTTCCATTGAATATTTGCCTGGTCCAGCACCATTATCAAGGACGTAACCTGTTTGGGGCATATATTTTTTTATAAAATGCCAATTTACTTGGAATTCAATTGGTTCACGCTCTAGTCTTCCCCACTCATCAAATTGATTGTAATTGTTAATGATCTTATTCATATTTTCACCTATATTCCACTTTTCACCTAAAACATTCGGTTCAAAAGTGTCAAATCCTTCTTCAACTATCCTCCCTGTTCGTTTCTATATGAAATTATAATGATGGAGGACTATCAGACTGATAAATCGATAAATTCCAGCTCCCTTTCTGCTTCTGCTTTCGAACGATAAACGGTAATTTTATCATATGGTTTCAAGTTGTCTTGCCATGATTCTAAATTACTCAGAAAATCCTCTCCGTTTTCAGAAATGATCAAGCACTCTAAATGCCTATTGATGTAACAAATTGGTGCGCCACTTTCCAAATCACATTGTTGACCTACAGTTCCGATAAATCCACCTTTACTATCTTTTGCCATAATATCTACATATGGAACCGTATAAAATTCTATATGTGGAATATCATCATCAAAGATAAATTGAATATCATAATCGTTAGCAAATTTTTGATACTCCTCATTTTTATCATTAACACTCATAGGAAAAATTGTTGTACCTGCTGGTATAACCTCAGTATCTTTTAAATTTACATTTATGGCTCCAGTTAAACTTGTTCTATCTAAATAAACTTTTCGCATCTCAACCACCGTTTAATCTTATTTTACGTAAATGATCATGACTATTTGTGGTTTCTAATTGAACTATCCATCAACTCTATACTCTACAAGAAACCATTTTAAAAAAAGTGCCATACTTCTCTAAGGTTATGTCACATAAGAGGATAAGTTTATATAAGGATAACAAGTCCAAAAAGGAAATAAAAAATAGCCAGGAATGCTTTCCCTTTAGATTTTCGATTCTCAAATACCAAAGCAAAACAAAGTATAGTGAAGATGGCATAGCCGACAAGTCTTAATTGCCCAGCAATCGGTCCTATTTTATGTAACATCAATACGATAATTGAAATAATGGTTAAAGGTATATAAAACTTGTTGTATCTTGGATTCATCTGTTAGCTCATCTCCCTAGATTACCTTATCTTGATGTATTCGATTCCCTTACTTAAATAACCTTCTTGCACGATCCTGCCCTTATTGCTTAATACGGAGTTCAACAAAAAAGTGCCTCAATCCTTCATGGATCGAACGCACCTCTTATCTTAAGAATTAAACTTTTTTTACCATTCGTACTTGTCTTAAGATATGTCCATCGAACTCTGCATCAGCCTCTTTAACTACTTCGAACCCTTTAGCTTTATAAAAGTTCATCCCATCCTTATTATCTTTTTCGACGTTTATATAAATTTCTTTTATGCCTTTTAATTCTTTAACCGCTTGTTGTATCAAAGCAGTACCTATCCCTTTACCCTGGAATTCCGGATATAGATAAATAGCCGCCAATTCGACCTTTCCACCATCCCTTACTGTGGAATAGTTTGCAAAACCGACAACTTTCCCCTCAACTTCTGCAACATAAACAATAGAACGTTCTATACGTAGTATCATACTTTCATCACTGTAATTTGATTTTAAGAAGTTATTTTGTACGTCTAAGGGAATTATGCCCTCATATGTTGCATTCCAAGTTGTTTTTGCTATGCTTTGAACTAGTTTCGTATCTTCGTATTGCATCTTACGAATAGTAGTAGCCATATAAACCCTCCTTTTAATACTTCTGTATAAAATGCACCGTTTGTTTTAATATGAAAAACAGCGATATTCTTATTAAACGAACGCAATTAAATAATCCCAAACTTTTTTAATGCGTAGTCAATCCCATCTTCACTTGATGGTTTAGTAACAAAGTCCGCAACAATTTTCAATTTTTCGTTTCCATTCCCCATTGCTATACCTAACCCTACTAATTCCAGCATATCTATATCATTTTCACCGTCACCAAATGCGATGGCTTCAGATTTATCGATACCAAAGAAATCTAAGGTTTTCATTATAGCTAAAGACTTTGAAACATCCTCCTGTAAAACATTTAACACAAAAGGATGCCATCTTTTAAATGTTAGGTGCGGAAACTTTAGTTTATACTTCTCAACTCCTTCATCATTTGCAAACAAACACAATAAAAATACTTCTTCTTTATGAATTGAGCCATGTGATTCAGGAAACTCATTCAGAGACAACGTTTCCTTCAAAGCCGTTAAGATGTCATTATCTGTTACACCATTCATACTGAATTCTTCTGTATAGAATGACAAACCGTTATTCTCTAATTTGGCAAATTCCATAACTTCTTGAATAATACTTTTATCCATTGGTACTTTATGTATAACTTTTTGAATGTGCTTTACGTATCCGCCATTCGCGGTTATAAATGTTTCTATACCTAATTCCTGTAGCTCCTTACACATTGAAAGTGGTCTTCCTGTTGCTGCAACAACCCTTATCCCCTTGTTTCTTAAAGTTTTTAAAGCTTCAATAGTAGAATGAGGAATGCTGCCATCTTTGTGATTTGTAATAGTCCCATCAATATCGAAAAAAACAATTTTATAACTCATAATAATCTCCCAAAATAAAATTCCAATAAAAGTAAACACCTATCTAATATTCGACTTCCGAATAGATAAACCTTCTTCCACTAGCCAGGTGCACCTAAATGAAAAAAATACTGGTGCATAAAGGAGGTTGTTTAGATATTGTCGAATTTGTTAACTGGAAATAATTAAAAGGAGAAAAAACTTGTTCTTACTACTCATACCTGCATTAATAACTTTTGTTTTGGTACTTATTCTATCACCCTTATTAATTGCTGCACTGAAAAAATTGAATTTGACTCAACCTATTAGAGCGGAATTGCCAGCTGAACACCATAAAAAAAGGGCACACCTTTAATGCTGGGAAGTATATTTTTTGTTGGCATTTTAGTAGCTGTCCTATATCTTTCAAGTCCACTTATGCTTTTTTTAGTTGGAACTTTTATTTTATTCAGTGTAGTTGGTTTTCTTGATGATTTTTGGAAAGCTTCAAAACAGGACCCAGGAGGAATTTCGGCTAGGACAAAACTAGTTTTTCAATTTTCTTTTACTATCCTTTTACTTATTGTATTAATTAATTTTTTCGAAACAGATACAACTTTACGTATTACAGATTCAATAAATATCTTTTTTCCCTTATGGATCTATGTAGGCCTGGTGACTTTATTTATTGTAGGATCAGCTAATGCTATTAATTTTACTGACGGTATGGACGGGCTTCTTGGTATGGTATCCATTCCTACATATTTTTTCTTTTTTCTGATATCAGATCATATAGAGGTAAAAATTTTTAGTCTAATTATGATCGCTAGTTTAGCTGGTTTTTTAATTTATAACTTATACCCAGCTAAGGCATTTATGGGAGATACCGGTTCAATGGCAATTGGTGGTTCTTTATCTTTTTTAGCGATTATTGAAAAAGTTGAGATACTAATTCCAATATTGTTTTTGATTTATTTAGCTGAACAATTCTCTGTTATTATTCAAGTTCTATACTATAAAAAAACAAAAAAACGCTTGTTTCTCATGTCCCCTATTCATTTCCACTATGGAATCAAATATGGGTGGTCGGAGAATGTCATTGTATTGAATTTCACTATCGTTTCTTGGGTATGTAGTTTCTTGAGCTATTTATATTTTTATTATTTTATGTAACCTAAATATTCACGGTTTATCATAATAAAAGAGAATCCGATTATGGATTCTCTTTTTATCTGGTATTAATGAGGGTTATTAGACTAAATAAAAAACAAAGCTATGATTAGGATACTAGATCTCAACTCATATCGCTATTAAATCTAATTAACCGTATAATATTAAAAAAGAGACTAAGAGAGGTGAAAAAAATGTTTAAGAAAATTAATGTATTTATCATCATTATCTTCCTTATTACATTAACCGGCTGTATCCCCCAAAAAACAACTCTTGTTGACGAGCTCAACATGAATGAAGAGCTCGTGAATTCTGCAAGGATTATCCAAGACACAAGTGAAAACAGAATTCTTGTTGATAGTACCTACTATTCAATCGATAAGGCTGTAATTGGTACGACTTCTGGTAAAAAAATTAATGCCAAAGATTTTCAACCTGGTAGCCTTATAAATTTAAAAACGACAGGAGAAATAAAGACATCGTTCCCGGGACAAGGGGAAGCAACTAGGGTCATCCTCTATGATGACAAGAGAAGCCAGGAAATAAGCGAAGCGGTCGGTTACATCCTCGAACATCAACCTATGGGAAAAATCATTTCGCCGTCTTTACAAAAAATAACGGATGATAAATTAATCATTCATTTTTTCGAATGGACTATAAACGGAAAAAAATACGAAGCTACTCTTAATCTGAAAAATAAGGATTTAAAAGTAATAGAAATCAAAAATGAGTTTGCAGAGAAGTTGAAAGAAGAACAGGAGAAAGTGTTAAGTAGTAAGAAAGATTTTATGTACACTGGGTACATCACGAAGGTTTTACCAAATGGATTCCGTATCAACAGGGTCGATTTTACTTTTGACAAATCGATCACTTTTAAAAATCAAAAAGGAGAAAGTCTAAAACTGGAAAATTTCCAGGTCGGAGATTTCGTTACAGCTTATCATTCCCGCACTTCAACAGATACATTTCCTTTTAAAGGAACACTTTATCAACTAGAACAACTCATGAATAACTCGCCATCTACAAATTGGGTAAAGTCCTTAACTGAAAGTGGCCAATTTATTGAACCTGTCATTATGGATTTCTGGCAGGAGCAAGACGGCACTAAAACGGTGAAAATTATTGATATAAAGAAAACGAAGAAGTTCCTATACCTCGTGAACTTCAATCATAAAACAGGAAAACAAACCGTTAAAGAGATTCCGAATAAATAGGAAAAGTGACAGACAAAATTATATGTCTGTCACTTTTTTGTTGATAGGACCTGCTGCTATACCTTGTTTCAGGCTCCTAGTTGAAATCGAAATACAGCCACTATTTTTTCCATGTCGTATTACTTTCATTAGCGATAGCAGTTATAAATATCATGGCTTAAAAATAAATCCGGATAAAAATGGTGATGAACAGACTACAGAATTAAGGGTGGATGAAACTGAAAAAGAAATATATATGTTTTGGAATACATAACAAATGACCAAAAGGAAAATGATGGGCAAACTGCTCTTATACCTTACTTCAAAATAGTTAATACCTTCTCCTTAAAACTATCATAAACATATGACCAAAGAACGGATTCCTCCGTATACCTTTTTGTTAAAGAACCAAAGGCTTCTTTTTGTTTCTCCGCAAAGCAGGGTTCCTCTTTTGATGGCAGTGCTGCACGAACTTCATCAACTATCTGCTGAACTTGGGGTGCACGTGGTCCCCACTTTCCAAGTAAGTCTCCTTGATTATTAAAAATTAAAATGATTGGAATCGCACGCCCGCCGTTTGTTAAATGCCGATCAATCAAGTCTGTATCTTCATCCCTTAATGCGACGCGCATTTCAATATCTGCAGCTTCAGCTAATTTGCGAATAACGGGATTAATCATCATGGCATCTCCACACCAATCTTCTGTAATTGTCAGGAAATGAAGTTCATTTTGTTTTAACTTTTCAGCAAATCCATCTGCAGGTAACTGAAATTGATCATAAACAGCCAAACTTTCCTCTTTTAATCTGCCCATTTGATTCATATACGTTTGAATTGATATTCCCTCTTCAAAATACTGTTGTTCTGTTTTCATCTAAATGCCTCCCTTATCTTGTAAATCCTAGTTAATAGTATATGGCTACGTATATTGGTTAAAATTCGTTTCAATTGGCATTACCGATTTAATGTATGCGATATCTTTTTCATTAACGTTGGGGGCAAAAAATTCTCTACCCCAATGTTCGGAATGAAAAATGGTAGTAGCACTTTTACTCAAAAAAATGGAGAACCATTTTATCTTCCCCTCGGCATCTACATTGTTAAATAATAAAAAATTTACAACATCAGATGTTATATTCCCCTTGAAAATAGTAAGATTGTTTTCCGAAGTTATTTGAAAAGATCCTTTAAGAATAGTCTTCGTTTCCTCCAAAACCCTTTTCTCGTCATTCCAACAATGGATTTCTATAGTATCTGATTTTAATAAGAAATACTTCATTAAAGGAACCCAGAAATCGATCTTTTCATCAACAAATAAACTAAAATAAAGTTGGTATTTCATTTAATACCTCATTTCGTTGATTTTTTATATTTAATCTCTAATTTCATTCTTAAACTCGCCCTGTTGGCTGGCGATCTTACTTTTGCTAACCACGGCGTTTAAGAATGACATTTTCAATATATTGTTTAAACTTCTCTTCGGCTTCAGAATGTTTTTTTACGGTGAAAAGTAAAGTTTCATCAGGATGTACCTGTCCGTCTGAATAATCCTCATAAAAAATGTCCCACTTTCCTTCGTCATTCTTAAAGCCAATTGCTTCAAAATATTCTTCTTTTTCTAAGGAGTAATAACCAATATGCCAATGACGGCCTTTTAAATGCACCTGTATTTCTTCTGCATACGGTTCAAATGAGGTCTCGACATCGATTAATTCCATGCCTTTGGAAAGCTTATTGCTTGAAATGGGAATCTGTTCAGGCATCTCTTCGTTATCATATATGAATCCTGCCAGTGCAAAAGCTAATTCCTTTTGTGCATTTTTTGTCGCTGCACGTCTGGTTTTTCCTTTTGATAAAGGATATTCCCACCCCGATTCCGGAAAAATCGTTGGGAAATACACACAAAACATTCCCTCATCATCCTGTTGTATTAATGCTGGATACATTGCATTACCGAAGTCGAGCACAGAAACACATCCTCAAAATAAGATCAATATTAAGGGTTTACCTTGATTTTAACACAAATAACCAATTTTCCTTTTTTAAACACAGCACACAATAGAATTTAGCGTTCAATAAACTCATCAATCTTTTTTCATCCTGCTAAAAGATACAGGAATTAGAATGACCATTCACCCTGAATAAATTTTACTGAGCTAACAAAAAAGAAACAGCCCAATTTAGAGATAAATAGAACTGCTCATCAGCATATTCTTTAACTTTTGGAACTTAAAACATATCCATTCAAACTTAACTGCCTATTTTCTAACCTGTTACTCTGCTACTAGTCATATCCTTCCTCCTGTACACACTAAGGACAACACCCATAATAAAGGCGTTTAAAAGTGTCGGGACCAGTCCGTAACTGATGAATGGCAGTGACATCGATGTTAGCGGCAGGTAGCCTGCGACCATGCCTACATTGTATACAAACTGCACGAGGTACAGGGTAATGGCTCCTATTAAAAGCAGGATACCGTAACCGTCGTTGATTTGCTTGGTGATATAAAGGATCCTTGCAGCAAATAAAGATAAAATGAGCAAAAGCCCAAGGGCAAATATATACCCATAATGATAGGTCAGGCCAGCGAAAACATAATCTGTATGCTCAAATGGCAGTTGTGTACTCTTTCCGGAAGGACCGAACCATCCTGCGGTCTGGAATCGTTCCTTTAATTTCAAATACATATACCCATAGGTTTCTGGATATTTTTCCGGATCCAAATAGCCAAAGAACCTGACAAATTGATATTCTTTTGCCGTCGTCAATGCTAAACCGACAAACGAAGCTCCTAAAATCAGCCCAGCTGCTGTAATTTTAACGGCTGTTTTTCTGCTGATTTTGCTCCACCACATCATCGCAAATACCATAATGCTATAGATAAATACAGCTGAAAGATTCGGCACCGCCAGCAGGAAAAGCAGCGGGAGGATAAACAAAATAACCAGCTGCCAAATTTTTACCTTACTGCTATTAAAGAACGAAGCCCATGCAAAGAACATGAATGGCAATACCATCAGGCTATGTATCACAATCGGCCCAATTTTTATATAAGGAACGCCATTGATCATCATGGTCGGGAACTTTATGATCATAAAGAGCATGAACAATCCGGCTGCATATGATATCCAGCCTCTTTTCTCGAGCTTCCGATAATCAATCAGCATCATCCCGATGGCCGCCGCAGCGCCGAGAATGACATGGAAAGTTCTTTTTAGTTCCAGTCTGTCTTGATACATATCCCCCATCGCCAATAACGGCAGGAAACTCAACCCCAGCGTAATGGCCAATAAACCGATCATCCACCAATCAATTCGGGGCTTGTGAAGCTGATTTAGTTCCTGTCCAAGTTTGGCTGGATTCCCCATCTGGCTGACGGCTTTTTCCTCGGCTTCATGTTCGCTTAGTCCCTTTCCCATCCACTCATTTTTCACTTGCTTCATATGGTATTCAAGCTCAGATGCAACAAAATTCTTTGCTTCCTTTGAACGTATATACTTCTTCACTTCACTTAAAAAATGTTCCCTTTTTTCACTCAATCTCGTCACTCCCCAAGCAGTTCTTTTAATGAATGGCGCTTGGCAGAAAGATCCTTTTCAGCCTGCACCAATAATTTTCTCCCTTTATCATGTATCTGGTACCGTTTGGCTCCTTCTTCAGTCCAATCAGAACGTATCAGCCGGCTTTGCTCAAGCCGATGCAGGACGGTATACAAGAAACCCTCCTGATGCTCGAACCTTTTAATTCCCCTGGATCGCAACAAGCTTGTCAGTTCAAATCCAGTTCTCTCCTGGTTGAGAAGCTGAAGGATTGCCAGGATGATGTCCTCTTCCTTTTGAATGGGTGTCTGGATTTCACTTTTCACCTTTTCGCGGATCTTATCTGAAAAACTTAACTGCTTAAAGGTTGTATTCTCCATTGATTTGCGCAATTTTTGCAAACGATTTTCCATTGGTTCACGCCTCCAGTCTTTGCTTCAGGAGTTCTTTTGCTTTCTTAAGCCTTGTCTTGATTGTATTCTCTTTTACCTCGATGACAGATGAAATTTCCTTAATCGTCATTTCTTCAAAATAATATAGGTAAATCACTTCCCGATAATCGACAGGCAGCCCCATCACCGCTGCTGCAAGCTGATCATCCTGTTCTTCCTGGATGATTGTCTCCTCCACACTTTCACTCGGAACAGAATCATAGATTGGCTGATAATCTGACGTAATCACATTTCTGTTATACCAGCTTTTCAAATAGTCTCGACAATGGTTGGCCGCAATCCGCCAAAGCCATGTACGGAATTTCGCTTTGCCGCCAAAAGTGTGAAGCGAACGATAACACTTCACGAATATTTCCTGGGTCAGATCCTCCGCCAGCTCCTTGTTTTTCACATAGGAAAAGGCAAGCTGAAGGATTTCCTGGCCGTATGTATTCATAATTTCATCAATCAGTTCATCGGCACTTTCTGTTTCGATGATCTCAGCTGTCAACTCTTCCAAATCCGTTCCCCCTTCATACCTAATAGACGAGTCAGTTTTAAAAAGGTTTTTCTATCTGCAAAAAAAGAAGGACTTCTGGGGTCCTTTTTTAAAAAACATCCATATATATGCTGATACCGAAGAGTAACAATATTATCCAAATAGCCAGATAAATGATGTCTTTTCTTCTTCGAAAAAGATAAGTCCCCATCAAGAAATAAATCAATCCAATAAACGAGACAGAGATTATTAAGGCAAACGTTATTGTCCGGTTGTCTGTAAACTGAAAATACCACAATACTAAAATAAAAAAGATGCTTAGAGCTTTTTTAGACTTCGGAAATAGCTTTTCATTATATAAAATTTCTTTTAGTGAATTCATACACCCTCCCGCTTAAAGCTGATTGTGTGACCTTATTCTAACATAAAATCCCATTCCTTTAACTCCGATTCCTACTTTTGGCTTCATTTTTATCCAGCTTTGCTGTGCCAAAAAACGACAGAAACAAGTTCGTTTGTCGGATAAAGACGTATGAAAACTTTTCCATATTTGTAACTATTATGCGGATTTATCGTTAATAAAAGTGTAGAAGGTTCTCATCATGCGGGCAGGCATAGCAAGTGTCAAGACGGCCTGTAGATGTAAACTTTTTTGATATCAAGGGGGATGGGAAATGAAAAAATTCTTGGTCTGCATCATGCTTTTTGCTTCGATGTTATTATTCGAGGCGCCGGCAGAAGCTTCAGGCGGGGAACTGATTATTATCAACAAATCCAATAATCAGCTTGCTTTCTATCAAAATAACAAATTGGTAAGAACATTCAAAGTTGGAACAGGGCGGCAGCCTTCCTACACGCCAGAAGGCAAATTTAAAATCGTGAACAAAATCGTGAACCGCCCTTATTACAGCGGGAATATACCGGGCGGAGACCCGCGGAATCCTCTGGGCAACCGCTGGCTTGGCCTAAATGCCAGAGGAACATGGGGAACCACTTATGCCATACACGGAAATAATAATCCCAAATCCATCGGCGGTTATGTAAGTGCTGGCTGCATCAGAATGTATGATGAAGAAGTTGAATGGCTTTTTAAACAGGTAAAAGTTAATACTCCTGTCGTCATCACCACTTCTAACAAATCCTTTACTTCAATTGCAGCCGCTAATGGCTATAAGGTAACAGGCAATGCATCTGTTCCTGTCTCCACCATTCCTTCAAGCACAGTTTTGAAAAAGGGAATGAAGGGAGCCGAGGTTAAACAGCTGCAGCAGGCATTGACCAACAAGGGATACAGCACCAAGGGAATCGACGGAATCTTTGGAGCAGCTACAGAAAGTGCCGTCAAGAAGTTCCAAAAAGACAAAAAGCTTACGGCAGATGGAATCGTCGGACCAGCCACCAAAAAGGCGCTGGGGCTGAAATAGAAAGGCCTGAAAATGGAGATACCCACCAAATATGGTGGGTATCTTTTTTTGGCCAGAGTTCATGTACTTGCATTTTTGTTATTTTCGGAAAGACTAAAACAAATAATCACTTGCAACTTTTACGTCAAAGAGCCCGCTCTCCCTTATGAATTGTAAAAGCAAATGGAGGTGTGCCGCACCATAAAGAACAAAAATCCGCTCTTCGTAGGATTCAATTAACTGTACAAGATTTTTATAGATTAACATATTACGATAATACCAGTATTTCCCTGTCCACATTGCACCAGCAGGATTGACTGCGCTCCCAACCAACGCCAGCTTCATATACATTTCTTGTCCTTTTAAAACACTTTGCGGATCATTGAGCCACAATAAAAATTCCTTGAGGGTCCGGTTTTGCAAGTATGTATTCGATTTCGATACTATTTCCTGTGCCGTTTTCGTAAATTCCCTGTACTCATCCGTAGCTTCCCATTCACATACGTCTCCAAGGCTTGGGATGTCTTTTTGGTTTTTATTCCAATCCACCGCATATACCCTTTGATGATTGCATTCCCCGGCTAAACGAAAACCAATTTGGTCAACCTCATTAATGGATAAGGTATACTCTCCATTTAAATAGGAAACATAATGCTCATTTAACACTTCTTAATTCTCCTGTAAAACTTCCAGGGCAATTTTTGTCGGTTTGAATTTTTTTAAACAGGCGATAACATCCCTGATTTCAGCCTGTCTAGTCTCAGACAGTATATTCGCTTTCTCAGTCATAAACATATCTCCGTTATTTTGTACTGAAAAGTGGTCTGTACCGAGAATCAAAATAGATGGCTTGATTTTGAACACCCCGTTAAACATCTGTTTTACTTTCTCTAAAAGCTAGTGCTCCAGTTATTAGTATTCAAACGGTCTAAAGTCCGTTTCGGAGGATATGATTAGACCCTTAGTGAACCGCGAAAACCCCTTGCTGCATAGTAGGAATCTGCTCCATTATGGTACACAAATACAGTATCGTAGCGTCGGTCGCAAAATAGGGCACCCTTTAATTTTCTAATTTTGTCAGGAGTTTGCACCCAGCTTGATGTTTTCAAATCAAAATTCCCGAGGTTTTGGAGTTCCCGGTATTGTGCTTCCGTTAAAAGTTCAATGCCCATGGCAACGGCCATATCCATCGCACTATTTTCCGGCTTGTGGTTTTTCCTTGAATCAAGCGCCTCACGATCGTAACAAACACTTCTGCGGCCTTTTGGACTTTCTGCAGAACAATCATAGAATATGTATTCACCTGTTTCTCGATCCTCGCCAACAACATCCGGTTCCCCGCCCGTATCTTCCATCTGTTGCAGGGACCAAAGTTTTTCCATATTAGCCTCGAGCCTAGTTTTGACTTTATCCCATTCAAGACCTTCATGCCGGTTCATGTTTTTCTCAAATCGTGCTTTCAAAATCCCCAGAAGTTCTTCAGCTTGTTCTGGTGACAACCCTTCATTTCTTTTAGTCATATCAAATTTCCTCCTCCTTGTTCTTGCTGCCTTAATGTCAGATCCATTAGTCATCATTAAGTTATTGTGCTCGAGAAAGTTATATCTAATGAATTAATGAAGCTCTCAAAGTATTCACGCCATTTTCTGTATATGCTTTTAAGCAGGATAACATATATACCCAGCCCTCTTTTTGGCCAAGCATCTTCTCCAATAACTCTGAGTCGTCCTTTTTAAAGCCTGACTCATTCACTTCAATAATTGTGCTTGCATTATCCAGCTCACTCAGAGTTATGGCAACAACCGTCTCATTACCATGTTCATTTCCCCATGAAAAGACAATCTTCTTGTTTTCTGTGACCTCTAATATTTTGATAACTCCTTCAGCACCGTATTCTTCATATCTTACAATAATTGATTTACCTTGTTCCCACCTTTCTGAGCTCGAAGAAAACCAATACTCCCCAATCTGTTTTGGATCTACAATTACTTCGAATATTTCCTCAGCTGGCTTGAGGATTTTAATCTTAGTCGTTATATTTGTATCCATGATAAAAACAACTCTCTTTCACAAATTGATTCCTTTAAGCAATTTTCATGGCCAACCTTTTTTATCCTTCTGAGAAATTCAATATACATGCTCAAATATCCTTCATCAAAAGTGAAAAAGCGCTGATCACTTTGGATCAGCGCCCCATAAATCAAGATTCAATATTTTCCCTGGACTTTTTCCCTGGAGCAAACCATCCCAGTAAGGCAATAGCGACTAAAACACCATAGAAAATGATTGTCCACCCTGTACTATGTGGGAAATCGTGGTCAAGGACGCCAATATCCTCGTGTGCCAGAGTAATGACAGCAAGTTTTACACCGACCCAGGCTACAATCGCATACGCTGTAGTTTCCAGTGCTGGCCGTTTTTCGAGAAGCTGAACAAACCAGGTTGCAGCAAATTTGATGAGAATTAGACCTGCGATCCCACCGAGTACGACAATAATGAACTGACCGCCGTCCATGCCCCCAAAGTCACCAAGTGGTGAATCTGGCAGACCAAGAGCAAGGGCAACTGCAGCAAGGATTGAATCTACCGCAAATGCGAGATCCGCCAGTGCAATTTTTCCGACAGTCGGCCAGAAGCTTTTTCCTTTAGCTTCTTCTTCCTCTTCCTTATGAATATTCTCATTTTCTTTACCAAATTTCGCTTTGATGACATGCTTTAATCCCAGATAAAGCAGGTATGCTGCACCAATTGCCTGGATCTGCCAAACATTTGCGATAAAAGAAATAGCAAAAAGTGCTGCAAACCGGAATGCGAATGCCATGATAATGCCGTAATTGATCGCCCTTTTTTTCTGGTCCTCAGGTAAATGCTTGGCTATTACCGCAAGTACAAGGGCATTATCCGCCGATAACAGACCCTCCAAACCAATTAAAATCAATAATGCCCAGGCATACTCAAGCCAGAATGACTCCATCCGATCCACTCCAATCTTTATACTTTCCTTAACAATAGAATGACCTAATCCAGCTGACGTAATCCTCTGGAATGCGCCTTTTCGTGTTTTTGGGATATGCCTCTTTTACCCTGTTTATGGACTTGGTATGAGTACGTTTTAAAAAAATGTTGATTTACTTAATCAAATATAACATGGTTAGGTAATAAATACCTTTTTTAGTATGTGATTTTATATACGAAGATTAACTTACTTTATTCTCATTTCTACTCCTGTATTGTTTGTTACTTGCTTTTGGACAGTTTGCACGCTGGTGCCTCTTTTCCTGTCCAAACAAGCCAACCTACTATACATCAGAAAATCCCGCCTATATATATCTTGCCAATGTACTATCATGCTACAATAATCCCAAGGAAATAACTGGAACCGCAAACCAGAAAGGAGCTATGAACCAATGTTTTTCATGGCTATTGTATGGGGCATTTTACTGTTTTATTTTCTGACACCATTTAAGACCAAACCGGCAACAACATGCGATCCAATAACATTCGCTGCTGCACTTAAACAGAGCATCGTTTCTGTGACCTTCCATAAAAAAGCGATCTTAGGCTTCACCTTTGTAATCTTTACCCTACTGGCAGTCTGGTGGTCCCAAAGCCAGAATGTGATTTATGCTGAACTTCACGCATTAAAAATAGAAAAACAACCGCCATATGCCATCGGAATCCTTATGTATTCAATATTAATTTATGTGCTTGTAATTGCAAGGTATGCAATATTGCTCCAACCCCATAAGCAATAATGATTTTATCAGCAAACAAAAAGAGGGCTTACACTCAGCCCTCCTCCAAAACCCTTATAATTTCTCGCCATTCGTACGGATTACATCCTGGTACCAGAAGAATGATTTCTTCTTTTTCCGCTCAAGTGTTCCGCTGCCGTCATCGTGCTTGTCGACATAAATATATCCATAACGTTTGGAGAATTCTCCGGTAGACATGCTGACCATATCGATACAGCCCCAGCTTGTATAGCCCATCAGGTCAACTCCATCCTCAATTGCTTCCCCCATCGCGGCGACATGATCGCGGAGATAGTCAATTCGGTAATCATCATTGATTGAGCCGTCTTCCTCCAGCTTGTCATAAGCCCCCAATCCATTTTCGACCACAAACAGTGGCTTTTGATAGCGGTCATATAATTTGTTCAAACTGATTCGGAGTCCTGTCGGGTCGATTTCCCAGCCCCAGTCACTTGCCTTCAAGAACGGATTGCGAACGCCGCCAATAATATTGCCTTCTGATGAATCATCTTCTGCTTTCACTTTTTTCTCTGTGCGGGACATGTAATAACTGAATCCGATATAGTCCACTGTTCCTTCTTTCAGAAGCTCCAGGTCACCGTCCTGAATCTCCAGCTGAATTCCATGCTCTTTAAAATATCTCTTGATAAAAGCAGGGTATTCACCGCGCACTTGCACATCTCCGCAAAAATAATTGAAAAGCTGCTCTTCCTGGAGCGCGAACAGCACATTTTTTGGATTGCTGTCATAAGGGTATACCGGTGCAAAAAGAATCATGCAGCCTATTTGTGAATCAGGGATGATCTCATGGCATGCTTTGACTGCCAGCGCACTTGCGACAAACTGGTGATGGTATGCCTGGAATGTTGGCTGATATTTATCCTCTTCTTTTTCATAAGAAAAGCCAAGGCCCTGGATTGGCATTACGAGCCCGCTATTGATTTCATTAAATGTCATCCAGTATTTAACCTTGTCTTTATAACGTATAAATACCGTTTTTGCGTACCTCTCGAAAAAGTCCACAACCTGACGATTTCTCCAGCCGCCATATTCTTTTACGAGGTGCAATGGCATTTCATAGTGAGAGATGGTGACAACCGGTTCAATGCCATGCTTTTGAAGCTCATCAAATACTCTATCGTAAAAAGCAAGTCCTTCTTCATTCGGTTCTTTCTCATCACCATTCGGATAAATCCGAGTCCAGGCAATCGACATCCGGAATGCTTTAAAACCCATTTCCGCAAACAAGGCGATGTCCTCTTTATAACGATGGTAAAAATCGATGGCTTCATGGTTTGGATAATAATATTGATCTGGATGGACTTCAAAATCAAAACCTGGATTCATCAGGATTTTATATCGCTCTTTCCCGCCTGGAAGCACATCTGCTATATTGAGCCCCTTGTTCCCTTCATTATATCCGCCTTCAATTTGATTGGCTGCCGTTGCTCCGCCCCACAAGAAGCCTTCAGGAAATTGATATTTTTGCATACTCACTACCTCCAGAGTTTTGTCTATGATATATTTCCCCTAGCATTAGATTGGTAAAGCATCTTTTATATCTGCATCTTACCCTCCTGCAGCGGGTGCGTAAATGATCCTTGAGTATTCAGTTCGTAATCACCTTTAAAGAAATTTGTGACATAAATGTAACACCTTGTTTCAGGAATAAAAACAATGGTAAAATGGGGCGTAATGAAGGGGAGTGCTTGAGGACATGTTTACAAACGAAGTGATTGCTTCTTTCAATGAATTAGAAACCTCATTATACAATTACATTTCAAAGAATAAAGAGAAGGTCGCCTACATGCGAATTCGTGAACTTGCAGACGAGACCCATGTATCAACTGCGACCATCCTGCGTTTTTGCAAAAAATTAAATTGCGAGGGCTTTTCCGAATTTAAAGTGAAACTGAAATTGGGACTAAAAGAGAATAAAAAGACAATCATAAAAAGCTCACAGCAATCAATCGTCGAATTTTTCGAACGCACATTAAAAGGTGATTTGGAGGAAAAAATTAACGAGGCAGCCAGCCACATCATTGATGCAGATACTGTTATCTTTATCGGAATCGGCAGCTCCGGGATCCTTGCCGAATATGGAGCAAGATATTTCTCCAGCCTTGGTAAACTGTCACTATATATTAAAGACCCTCACTTTCCGATTCATTCCAGGCTCCGGAATAATAGCGTGACAATCGCCTTGTCAGTTTCTGGTGAAAACGAGTTCACGGTCACCCATCTTAACCAGCTGAAACAAGAAGGCAGCAAAATCATCAGCATTACTAACACGAAGCTTTCCACGGTCGCAAAAATGTCTGACCTTAATATTGCTTACTATGTTACCGAGGAATTTTTTGAGGAATCAAATATCACTACACAGGTGCCTGTAGTGTATATATTAGAATCACTGGCACGGGAAGTTCACAAGCTGAACGAGCAGAAATGAAAAAGGCGTTCATCCACTCGGGATAAACGCCACCTTTCTCACCTTTTTTCAATCACTGCGAAATAATTCTCCTCATCATCCGCGAAGTTAAATACGCGTCCGCCAGGCATATTGACAATTTCCCCAACCGTAATATTTTCCACTGTAAATTTATTGTACAATTCATCAAGGTTATCAGTGAAAAACATTAACGAAGGTGTGCCAAGGTTCAGGCCAGGTGACATTTTCGCAATGAATTCTTTATTATGCAAAATGATGCTCGTTTCAGATTCCTTAGCCGGAGCAATCTCAATCCAGCGAAAACCTTCACCATTATCCTCTTCCGCAATTACCTTAAAACCTGCTTTTTCTGTCCAGAACTTCACTGCCTTGTCCTGATCATTCACATACACCATTACCTGGCCTATCTTGCTTATCAACTTAATCTCCACCCTTCGTTTTTTCAAATTGTATTGTTGCCAGACCATCCATTCCATTTCCTCCAATGATTCGTATATTTGCCATTTTAAATGCACATCTTATTGTTATTCTTTTGGCAAATAGGAGTGGAATTATGGAGTGGTTAAGCCCAAGTAACGAGATCTATGAATTTCATATGTTCTCTTTGAGCCATTTGATCGTTTTGGCCATTTTCCTTTTGATTCCTGCGGCTATATTCGTTTCCCGTAATAAATTGAAAGAGAAGTCATGGAGAAAAACAGAATTGGGTGTTGCTCTGTCATTGATATTGTTCGAGATATCGAATCATACTTGGATGTATGCAAATGGAGTCTGGAAAATTGGCCGTTCTATGCCGCTCGAGCTGTGCAACATTGGTCTCATATTAGGCATCTTCCTATTAGTAAGTGGTAAAAAACTATACTTTGAACTGCTATTTTTTATTTCTTTATTAGGTTCTACACAGGCCATCGTTACTCCTGCACTGACATACGATTTCCCGCATTTTCGATTCTTTCACTTTTTCTATGCGCACATGGCGATCGTTTGGATCAGTCTGTATTTTATGTGGGTGAAAGGATTTTACCCAAGCTTCAAATCCGTTTTAAAACTATTGGTTTTCGTCAATCTGCTCTTCCCAATCATCCTGTACGTAAACAAAGCAGCAGACGGTAACTACTGGTTCTTAAGGCATAAACCCGACAGCCCAAGCTTCCTCGACCTCCTGGGTCCCTACCCTTGGTACATCATCTCATTAGAAACCCTGTTAATCACACTAAGCACCATCACCTGGTACACGGGGACGGTTCTCGTGTTCCACTTCTCGAAAAAAGGCAGAACTGCGGAACATGGGGACGGTTCTCATGTTCCACTTTTACCAGACAAAAATACGACCTGAGCTGTAGGGAATTTTAAGGCCATGGTTGTTTTGGCTGGACTGTCCTCGCAGCTATAATGAATAGTGCGAGGACCGTGCCGGCATACTTGGTCAAATCATACAGCTTGGAGGAAGGAAGATTGAAGAAAATTGGCCCAAAAGGAATGAAGTGGCTAAAAATCATTCATGTGTTTTTAGTTGTACTATTTTTCGGGGGGATTCTGAGCTCGCTGGCTTTGAACCTCCATATCGATTTTACAAAATATGATGAAAGCTATCTTGGCTATAAGAACATTATTATCATCAGTGACAATATCGTAAGGTGGGGTGCAATCGGGACCTTAATAATCGGTTTGATTTATGGTTTTTTCACCAGCTGGGGATTTTTTAAGCATCGCTGGGTTGGTGTGAAATTCGTTCTTTATATGATTCAGACCGTCGTCGGCATTTTTGTCGTTGACCATCTGATGTTAGCGAACATGGAGCTGCTGGAAACACAGAAGGAGCTGGCTTTGAGCAATCCTGAATTTATCCAAAATCACGCCATTAGGCAATATGCAGTCATCTTCCAAGTGGCTGTCACCGTTTTTATTTTTATCATTTCCTATTTAAAGCCATGGAAAAAGAAAAAAGCGATTGCAAAGCCGATTCAACAAAGTTCATAGATTACGTGAAAAATAGTTGTTGCCCTATTCCGCTTATGCTAATCTAGTAAAACAAATACAGTTTATAAGGGGAACGACCGTGAATAAAATAACATTAGCTGAAGCCGTGAAGCTTAAAAGTGTATTGGCCAAAAGAATCCGCGAGCTCGAGGAAGAAATGGATCGTGTGGCTTTTGTTTCAATTGAAAAAGGCACCGAAATTCCTAAGCAATCACGGACCCTTGCCGAGGTTGAGAAGGAAATTGAGGAAGTTCGAAAGGATTTTCGCCTTTTGGACAAACTCGTGTACCGTGCGAATATCGACAATGAAATCGTCTTTAAAAATGAAACCTTAACGATTGTCGAAGCGATCGAGCTTGCCACCCAGCTGCGCGCCAAAGCAAGAAAGCTTAAGGAGTTCGGCTCTGCTTCCAAGGAAGAGAGCACCTACTCATATAACGAAACGCTGACGATGGTACGTGTCGCAACCTTTGATCCTGAGGCATACCGCATTAAGGGTTTGGAAGCAGAACGCCATGCAAACAGACTGTCCAACCTGATCAATTCGAAAAACTATTCAATTGAACTGGATTTTGACAGCGAAAAGTACTTTTAAGCCTTGGAGGGGTGAGACTCCCCTCCAAGGGATAGAAGGAGAACCTTTTACAATCTAATAGTAGATATGTAATGGCAAATGGCAAACCAATGAACATTTACCCATTACTCTTTCACCTTTAACCAATAACCTACTATGGCAATGGCGGGTCGCTGACTCAATACCTCTAATTTTTCTCTCCTTCTATCTGTCCCTCTGCCTGCTGGCGGAGGGACATTTTTATTTGACGAAAAAAAGAAGCAAGAGAAACGTCCCCGTGCTACTTTTTCACAATATAGTGCAGCTCTGCAAACTGTCCAAATTGCTGTATTCCCTTTAAGGAAAGTTCGGTATCGAAGTCCAGCTCATTAAATAACTTGATGCCTTTACCGATCAAAACTGGGGCAACCGTAACAATAATTTCATCCACCAATCGCTCCTGCAGGAAGCTGTGGATAATTTCGCCTCCCCCAACGAGCCAAATCCTTCCGCCTTCTTTGCTTCTAAGCTCGTTTGTAAAATTAACTAAATCCCCTTGAAAGAATTTTACATATTCGGTATCCTCATGTGCAGTCCTTGTGAATACATAGCATTCTTTGTCCTTGTACGGGAAGTTCCCGTTCTCATGCTCCATTACCCAGTCGTATGTCCGCTTGCCGAGGAGAATGGTATCGACTGTATCATAAAAGCTTGAGTATCCATTGTCGCCTTCTCCCTCAACTTTAAAAAGCCAGTCAAGCGAATCATCTTCCCTCGCGATGTATCCATCCAGGCTGGCAGCAATGAACATAACGATGTTGCGCTCATTTTTCAAAACTAATCACCCCAAGTTAACTATAAAATGTGTTATGTAAACTTAGATTACTTCCTGAACTTTTGCGGTTGTTCAACTCGTGTTGAAATAATCTCTCCACAGTTTAAGCAAAAAGTATAAATCTTATTTGAACCCGTTGACAACTTTTTATCAAGCGGTTTGGTTGCCATAAAATCTGTCCCCTGGGCAAATTCTGTCATTGCATTTTGGACATTTTGCCTCCGTTTTTTCCAACTCCCTTAATTATCTAACTTTTTGGTGGGTTCTAAAAACCTTCCCTCTCCAAACTTCCCAAATATAAAACCGAACAGAACACCGGAAACCATAACAATTATGGACACTGGATTAACCGTCATTTCATCAACTAGATAGGCGACTACCCACAATACAACCCAAGCCGGAATAGCGATCAACAATACTTTCTTCCAGCCCTTCTTGATGGTGGATCCCAGATAGGAACCTACCATTATATTAAAAACATAATCCCAATTATAGTGGTTTGCAGACTTACCCAACAAGTACATGACAACCACACCTATACCGAAGAATAAAAAAATATACTTGAGACCAACTCTTCTTACTTCCATAATCACCTCTCCTTGACCCAAACATTCTTGCAATATGTTTATAATCAATACCACTCAGTTCATAGCCATTTAATATACAAATTTAGAATAAACATTACAATTACAATAATAGAAATAATATTTATTAAGATTGAACGTTTTGTGTTTTCGTTTTTATTCCTTATAGCTTCCTTGTATCTCTCCTGAACCTTCTTCCTCTTGTAATCTAGCTTCATTGGCATCTCCTTTACAGCGATTTACATAGCTATATCCGAAATTGAATTTATTACCAATTCTAACATATTGCCATATTAATTAAACCTTATTGCTCCATTTTTTATCTCCAGTTCCAATACTGTTCCGATTTTCATACATTTATCACATTTGCATATTAGAATTGAATGAATCCTAAATCATATGAATGGAGATATTGATGAATGAAAAAATTTCTGCTTATCTTTACTGCTTTATCCATAATTTTAGCTGCGTGTTCCAATAATCGAGACACATCAAAAAAGTCTGAAGATATAACACCGGAGCTTTTAGAAGTAACAATCCATACACCAGAGAAAATCAAGGCTAACGAAGAAATCTCAATTGAAGCCCACGTCGTTCAGGGAAAAGAAAAAATCAAAGATGCCGATGAGGTAAAGTTTGAGATCTGGAAGTCGGGGCAGGATGAACATGAAATGCTGCAGGCACATAATGAGAAGAATGGAACGTATTCCATCAAGAAAGCATTCAAAGAAGGCGGGAACTATTTAATAGTAGCCCACACAACTGCGAATTCCTTGCACAGTATGCCGAAAGAGGAAGTCACAGTTGAAGGTATTGAAGAAGATGACTCCAGCCAATCTGGGACTCAACATGACCATGAAGACCATGAAGATGCAGCTGGTGAACATGAACACAGTGATCATCATGGCAGCACGGTGGGCTTTGAGTTTCACGTCCACTCACCCATTAGCATGAATCAATCCACAGAGTTAACCGTTCACCTGACTCAAACGGATGAGCCGCTGCAAGCAGCTGCTGTCCGTTATGAAATCTGGGGAGAAAACGAGCCAAAACATGAATTTATTGAGACAAAAGAAAGCTCTGCCGGTGAATATACTGCAAATTACACATTTAAATCAAAAGGCACCTACCACGTGAAAATTCACGTTGAAAAAGGTGAAATTCACGACCATACTGAAAAAACCGTTGAAGTTAATTAATATTAAAGCCCTTCCTGCTATCGGATGGGCTTTTTGCTTATGTTGAGAATTTCTTTAGCCTTTTATTAAATTCAGTCCAAAATCGTTCATACATTTGGCGATCGTATTCTTCGCCGAATTTCTTCACAGGTGATTTATCAAATAAGTCCTTTGCATCCTTGGCAAAAGTTAAAACTCGATTCTTATAATCAATCAGGCTTAATATTACCTCTAAACCCGTATACTCTTGTGTGCCAGTCTCTGGATTAGTCGTTTCCACCTTCGCAAATTGTGATAGACGTACTTCGCCATTACAGTGGCTGACTGACCAATGGATAGAAATCGGGCAGCTGACCATCAATTCTAGACCACAGCCATGCAAGATCAATCCATCCCCATCCACAGGATTGGATTGAATATTTTCGTCAAGGGTCCTCAACAAAGCCAATGCTGACTCACTGATTCCCCATGATTCATTTACTAGAGGCTCAGTAATAATTGTGTCGTTGACCTTTAGGTATATTTCACCGTGTGAACATAGATCATATTCTGCTGGCTCCATCCAATATTGATTCATTATATTTAGTTCGAACTCAGTTTTTATCATTTTTATATACCTATACTACCCCATATTTAAAAGTAATTTCCGGACTGTTTGGCCAGCTTGGCATTCAGCCGTTTATGATGGTTTTGTTTGCAATTTCGAAGGCTGCTGTGTGCTGGAGGATATCCTTTTGCAGAAGTATGAGGGATTCGGGGAGCAACAATCCAATCACAGCCTTCTTCATGATTTGAGGAGAAGACTTGCTCCTTCTTGATTTGTGCCCTTTTCGTAATGTACTTTACTCGATTGTCATTGTGCGATCTCATCGACCTTTCACTTCCATACATCTCTTCCACCCCCTGGTGAACTCCTTCATATCTTTATTTTACCACTCTCGCCTCTGTCCTATTTAAGTCGGTAATTAAAAATTTTATAAATTTTTCCATGAAAATGCTTCCTTTTAGTGTAAAATTACACTATATTAGTTTTGTGGTTATACATAATAAAAAGGAGGTTGCGATATTTTGAGAAAAAAATCATTGATAACAGCGATTATTCTAACAGCTGCCCTCATGATAGTCTCGATATTATATTTGTCTTTAAGTGACCGAGATCCATATAAATACTTTACTGGTCTTGGCGACAAAGTTTCAATTGCAAGCGATGACCAGCAAATTGCTTTTTCTTATTTTGAAGAAGGCAGCGAAGCCATTTACACAGCTGATGCTGACGGCACTAACAGTAAAAAGATCTCGGAACCTGTTGACTCAAGGCACCGTCAGCCTATATTCTCACCTGACGGCAGCATGCTTCTCTATTTTGAACAGGACTCTGATAACATCCAATCATTATTTATTGTCAACAAGGACGGCAAGAATCCTACTAAATTATCGCAGGCAGGCTATCATGTGTCTGAAGCTATTTTTTCGAAGGATGGCAAGGAAATCTATTTCGTCGCGATGCCAGCTGACGATTTTAAAAACTGGGAAGAACGGAGTAATGTGGGGTACGATTTATATTCTGTTCAAGAAGAAGGCAGTAAGCTAAAAAAGCTGACTGACCAAAAACGTTTATCTGTGGAAAGTCTGATTTTAACCGAGGATGGCAGCAAAATCCTTTTCAAGGACTTTACTGACCTATACGAATACGATATTGATAAAGCTGAAGTTTCCTTTTCAAAGTTAACCAAGGAGATGCCATCAGAGCCCTTTTATCTGAGCATCTCACCTTCAGGGACCTCAGTTGCCTACACTTCGGTTTCTAAGGAATCTGAGGATTCCTCCCTTTATGAATATGAGCTTTTTATGAGAAATTTGCAAAATGGAGAAACACAACAATTAACCAAGCTGAAGAAAGCTGTCGTATCTCCAGTTTTTTATCACCAAGAGGAAAAAATTCTTTTCTTACAGCATACGAACTGGCCTCAGAATCCGGAAAAATTCAAGTTAATGACTGTGGATTTGCAAAATCTCGATGTGAAGGAAGTCGCTCTTGATATTCCAGTAACTTCCCGGGGAAATCTCATTATGAAAGCTATTGATTATGTTATCAGCAGCGGGACCATAGGTTTGCTCTACACCATCTTACTCTTGCTGCTGACCTTGTATTTCAGCCCGAAAAAGACCTTTATGCCTTCCTTCCTAAGTCTTGGCCTTGCTGCTGTTGGCTTGATTGCAAGCTTCATAGTGGCAGCTTTGGCAGACCCATGGGCGGGAATAGGAATAGGAACACTCTCAGGAGCAATTGGACTTTGCACATTCGTTTCGTTTATTTTTGCGTTCATCCTCAAATTTAATAAAAAGAAGGAAGATCTCCATGTCTGATGCAATCGGTATGTCCTTAACACTGATTTTGGAAATGATACTGTTCGGCATGGCCAATTATTTCACTATCAAATACACCAAAGGACATTTAAAGAAAAGGATTTGGGGTGGAGTCTTCTTCCTTCTTCTCACCCCTGTTATCTTTTTTGCTACTTTAATGTTCGTTGCTATATGGGATGAAGGAGGCTGGGGAGCTGGAATCCTGGCAGTTATTTTCACGGGGCTTTATATTTTGAATGGAATTTTCATGCTGCTCTCCGCCATTCATATGCATTTCAGGAAATGAATTGGACTTTTTCCTTTTTAATTCGTAGATTAATGAACGGTTAATAGAATTCGAGGGCAAGCTTTATGACACTCAATATCTTTATAGGGATACTCGCAATCTATATTTTGATTTCACTTATACTATTGCCGTTTCAATATCGTTATCTAACATCTATCAAGGAACAGGAACGAAAATATAAAGCCTTAGGAAAAAATAAAGTGAAATGTACGACGATGTGAATGCCGGCGAGCTCATTCTTCATGAAAACGCGCAGGGAAATGGCATTTTTTTCTCACGAATGTCCTGGCATCTATAATTTATAAAGTAAAACATAAATAAATATAACTATTGTTATTATCCTGGTTTCGAACTTTCGGATATATCGGAACCAGTGTCCTTCCACAACAAAAGCTGCCAAATTCATTGGCAGCTCCTTTTTTTACTTTTTATCTTTTTCATCATCACTGAGTTCTTTCTTGATATCATCAGTCAGTCCTTGCGTCGCATTCTTGAATTCTCTCATTGACTTTCCTACTGCTCGTCCAATTTCAGGCAATTTGTTTGGACCAAATACGATCAGTGCAATTACTAGAATAAGAATTAAGCCTGGAAAACCTATATTTGAAAGCATGAAATCGTCTCCTATTTAAAGATAAGTCCATTATAGCGAAAAAACTTTTAAAAATGAACCCATAGCTTTTTCTGCATGTTCCATACCTTTTAGGAAAAAATGTAAAAGAACAATTTCCATTTTAAAGGAGCGAACATCATGAAAAAACTATTACTGACATTTGCCGTTTTGCTTTTATTTACAAGCAGCCAGGTACTTGCAGCACCTGCAATTCCTGCTGATTTCGGCGCAAAAGGCGCGCTTCAGGATTCTTCCATTACGCTTGAAGAAGCACTTATCTATGCCATCGAGGATGAATACCTCGCCCAGTCAAGATATGATGCCATAATCAATAAATTTGGTTCCATCAGGCCGTTCAGCAATATTAAAGCTGCAGAGCAGCAGCATATTTTAGCACTGGTTAGCCTGTTTCAAAAGTATAATATAAAAATCCCCCAGGATACGGCAGCACAATATGTAACCGCTCCGGCTACTTTGAAAGAAGCCTTCCAGCAGGGCGTCGATGGAGAAGTAGAAAATATCGCCATGTATGAAAAGCTGGCTGGCATCCCCAACCTGCCACAGGATGTAAAAAATGTTTTCGCCAATTTGGGGAATGCGTCAAAAAATCACCTCCGTGCATTCAGACGCGGCCTTGGACGAAGCTGATAGTTGAATCGTAGAGCAGTGGCGAATTCTTTCCCACTGCTTTTTATTTTTTTTATAAAACCTATTTACATTAACGTTACGTCAACGTGTAAAGTATAATTGTCAGGAGGTGACAGCATGGAATATACGATTCAAAAGCTTGCAAAAATGGCTGGGATAACGAGCAGGACATTGCGGTATTACGATGAAGTTGGAATTCTTAAGCCGGCAAGAATCAACTCTTCCGGGTACCGCATATATGGAGAAGCAGAAGTAGATCGGCTGCAGCAAATTCTCTTTTACAGAGAGCTTGAAGTGGATATTGAAAGCATCAAAAAAATCATCACCTCCCCCGCCTTTAATGAGACAAAAGCGCTGGAGCATCACCATGAAAAACTCCTGGCAAAGAAAGAGCGTTTAGATCAATTGATCGCCAATGTCGAGAAAACACTGGCTTATAGGGAAGGGAGATTGAATATGAGCAATGAAGAAAAGTTCGAAGCCTTTAAGGATAAAATGATAGAGGATAATGAAAAGAAATACGGAGACGAAATCCGTGAAAAGTATGGCGAAGAACAAGTTGAAAAATCAAATCAAAAGTTCAAAAATATGTCCAAGGCACAGTATGCAGAAGCAGAACAGCTAGGAGAAAAGATTTTGAACACTCTTAATGAAGCATTTCTGACTGGTGATCCAGCCGGGGAGATCGCCCAGAAGGCTGCAGACCTGCACCGCCAATGGCTTTGCTTCTACTGGGAGCACTATTCAAAGGAAGCACATGCAGGCGTAGCGCAAATGTATGTAGATGACGAACGCTTTGCCCAGTACTATGAGAAAGAGCATAAAGGTGCAGCGAAATTCCTAAGGGATGCCGTGCACATTTATACAGGACAGAAGGATTGAACTATTAATTAAGGATAGATTTAAGCTTTGAGCTTGATCTATCCTTTTTATATTCAAAAGCTGCATAGTACCAATCTATTTAATGCAAAATATTAAGACGGAGGTGAATACCATGTCAGGCCAAGACAAAAGCCAGGAAAACAAAGTTAAATATAGTATTTGGGATACCCGCATTGACGAAAACCAGCGCGAAATGATGAGGAAATCACCGGAACTTAAAGGAAAACAACAACAAATATTTAATAATGGTGAAGAGTGATACCCAAACTCTTCAATACATCAGAAACATACCCTTTAATCCCTGCTGCGCTGGTTTTATTCCCTGTTAAAATCAAATTTATTGTGGGTGGTGTCATTTATATCCACCGTATCAGCTTGGAGTCAAACATCTGTGCTCGATAACGGGGTGCGCAAATCGGATGCTCACTTCTGCCTTTGTAAACAACCGTTTTGGATACTTTTTTCTGATTTTTCGGTTTGAAAATGAAATTTATGAGGTCCGTTTGCCTAAATTCAGTCTATTAATGATGTTCTACCCTCAACCCAGATAGTTTTTTTCGTGAGGAAATATCTTTTTCACCAGTAAGTGTGATTATTTCACCAGTAACTCACGTTTTTTCACCAGTAACTATGATTATTTCACCAGTAACTGCCGATATTTCACCAGTAGGACATTATTGGGAGGAACCACCTGCTAACTCCACTGTTGGAATACGACTTATAGCAGTACCACACTTACCTCTTTACCCTGCCCATTACGACCGTATTATAAAACTTGCCATCCGAAAGCAGCTTGTCTTCTTTCAGGACGCCTTCAACCTCAAAATCGTATCTTTTATAGAGCTCGGCCGCTTTCTCATTTGTCTCCAGAACTTGAAGGCAAATCTTCCTGATCCCATTGGAGTCGGCCCATTGGATGGATTGTTCCAGGAGCTTCTTGCCAATTCCATATCCCCAGAACTCCTCCAGCACCCCTACACCAAATTCGACCCTGTGTGCACTTCTTTTCAGATTATTGCCTGCACATCTGGAAAAACCTGCAATGCGTCCATTCACTTCTGCGACTAAAAATATATTATGGGCTGCTTCACTATCATTTTTAATAACCTGCTTGAAGCCCTGTTCATCAATGAACGCCTCGCCCCGTTCACGATCCATATTCTCTGTTTCACCATCAATCTGCAGGCGGACTTCAGAAAGACTTTTCGCGTCCTGCTCAAAAGCTGATCTGATTATGTAATTCAACCCACGTACGGTATATTGTTTTGCCTCAACTATCATTCCGTTTCCCCCTAGACAAAAAAATTCACAGCCTTTAAATTATACATATTTTTACTCAATTGGGAAGTAAGTATTTTGGGAAGGATTTTCTATGTATATAAGGCCAAGCAAGAATCCAAAAAGAGGTGCCAGGCCGCATAAGCCTTGCACCTCTTCCTGCTATTCCTCCAAATCATACTCCTCATTCACAACCGTAAACTCATCGATCACTTCCCCATCTGAAGTAATCGTCGTAAAAATAATTTTGTCTTTATCTACTTTTGCCTGCATGGAGACCGCAATGTTTTCCATATTGACGTACTCGAATTTCTCATCAGCTACGGCATCGTAATGTTTTTTTCCAGTGGTTCCGGCAACGACATATACCGTACCGTTTGAATCCTCATTGCCTGCCTTCAGCTTTTTTGTCCTGCCATAGGAATGGTCATGTCCAGAGAAGACGATATCGATTCCCAATTCATCGACAACCGGAGGCAGTTTTTCCTTCACGACCGCATTGCCGCCGAACGGATTCGTGAAGTATGGCGGTTTGTGTGTGACTAAGATTTTCCACGGCTTATCCGAATTCTTCACATCCTGCTTCAGCCACGCAAGCTGTTTGTCCAATATGTTCGCATCGTCCGTGTAGCCAAGTACACTGATGTGCATGTTATTGTAATCGACTGAGTAAGTACCGCCCATGTCTTCTGCCGGTCCATTTTCAGGTGAATTGAAAATCGCTTTGGCAAGACTGCCATCGGCATCGCCCATATACTCATGATTCCCTAATGTCCCGACAAAATCAGTTTCGCGGATTCCATCAAATTGGCTGAGCAATTTAAGTGTATCATCCCACTGCCTAAACTTGGACGACTCATCTATCAAATCTCCAACATGAATCATAAAAGCCGGCTCCTTATCCTTCAGCTGGCCAAGGATTTTGTTGAAATCGCTCAGATCCGCTGGTGATTGCGTATCTCCAAGCACAGCGAACTCAAAGCTTTGCTTTCTTTTTAATGTCGTGAATTCTTCTAATTCAGTCCAGTTCTCACCATTACCGACCCGGTAAACATAGGTGGTATCCTGCTGTAATCTGTCCATTTTTACTTCGTTCACTCTGATGATGCCATTCTTGGCGATGTCCAGCTCACCGGAAAATACCTGTTGGCTTGATGAGCCTTCTGCTGTTAGCAGTGCTGCAATGCCCTTTCTGTCATAATCCTGTTTTCTTGCATACTGGACCAGGGTTTTCTGCTTAGCCAACGGACTGGACATCCATGTAAAAGCTTTTTGCTTGTACGGGTCGCCAGTTGGAGTAGAGATGAGATTTTTCAATTCATCTTTGGCGGCCAGTGCAGGATATGTTTGGGTAGACCATTTAAAAGAATATTTCCCGTCTTTAACAGCATACAGCGCAATTTTCTTTACATCATTTGTAATCGACTCAACTGTTATTTTGCCTTCGCTGTCGGTTTTCCCAAGTAAAACAGGTTCACTGCTTCCTTCAATGTTTGCATATAATTCAACATCTTCCACTGCATCGTTCTCGTTATTTTTGATTGTAAAAACGGATGGCTTGCCAATAAGGATCGCCTCTCCCTCAACCTTGAATGCCCCTGCCACTTCAACACTTGCTGGTTTCATAGAGTAGGAGGAGACAAAGCTAGCTTCTTTTGGAGGATTAAAGTTCATATCTCCTTCTACTATCTCATACTCCAGGGTACTTCCTTCCTTAGTTGAAGCTGGCACCCTGAGTTTAATATCAGCGGCTTCAACCGTTTCTGCAGCCGCTCCGCTATTCACCAAATTCATTTCTAAAATGCCTGTTTGATCATCATAGCTGTAAGTGCTCGATTTAAAACCTTCTCCAAACTCTACACCTTCAACAGGGAAGTTTTTATTAATCTGAAGTCTTAAATCCGAGCCGGATATTTCCTTTGGTTTTACAACATTTACTTTCAGGCTGAACACATCTCCAAGTAATGCCTGCTGTTTTTCATGCTGGAGTTCGACTTTAGCTGATTGTGTGTTAACGGTAAAATAAACCGTCTTGATCGCCTGGTTTCCAAATTGATCAGGCACCATAAGTGTAACCTTGTGGGTGCCATCGGCCCATTTTAACCCGCTCAATGATACGGAACCGTCCATATCATAGGAAAAATGGCCTTCTGCACCGGCATAATTCTTCCCGTCCACAAACAGATTGATTTTTTCCCAATCAATCCCTGTCTTGAAAGGATCATCTTGATATTCATTGACTTCGGCCCTCAGGTTCACCGTGCTGGTTGTAAAATCCTTGCCATCCACATTCACCGACGTAATTTCTGGCGGGTACAGGTCATCCATTTTTTCACCATAGACAGCGCGAATATTATCAACAAAAATGGCTCCCTTGGTCATCGGACCGGTGATTCCGGATTTCGTCGACATCATCCGGATTGCCTGTGTTCCGGAAAGTTTGAACGGACCAGTGAAGGAGGCAGGAATTTCAGCCTCAACGTATTTCCAGCCTGTCCAGTCAATCCCCGGCTTCTCGTCTGTTAGGTTGATTGTTTGGTTTTTGTTATTCCCATCCACAACCATCATTCTGAGCCAGTAGCCTTGAGCTTCCGGTGTCGCGTAGATCCACATGCCAATTCCAGTAGGGTTGTCGTTGATCATGATGTTCGAGCCTGGTCCTGCATACACTCCCAATGTGGTTCCTACCTGTGAATTCGTGAAGTCATAATCCAATTTTAATGACTGGTTCCCGAATCGAACTGGTTCTGGGTATTTGGATAATCCTAATGTCCCCTTTTCACCTCGGTTGGCAGTTGAAGTTTTCCACGAGCCCAGATCAGCTTCAAAATCGAACATCACTTCTGGCAGCTTGCCAACAGAAACCTTCAGGTGCGCTGAGAGGCTCGTCCCCTTAAGGCGTGCGGTGATTATGCCAGCAATATTCTGGCTGCCTGTATGGAGAACACCTTCCTCATCGATCGTCCCCATGCCTTCAGGGATTTCAAATTCGATATCCTCCAGGTTCCAGTCTACTTCGCGTTTTTGAAAACTGGTGGTTAAACCGAGATTAATACCACTGTTTCTTGCTGCGGTCATTTCCGCAGAGCTGAACGACATTTCATCAGGCCTTGCAATCTCGACTATGCTTCTGCCCACTTCTTTCCCTTCTTGTTTTAACAGCACGAAGAACTGGCCAGTTTTCCCGCTTGATACAAAGGTTCCATTTTCCGCAATTTCCCCAAATGAAGGGTCAGACAGCTCCCAGGTTAAAGCTGCATCCGGCAATGGAGCTGGCGCCATCGACTTGTCACGTCCAAGAGCGGTAAAATTGATTGTCGAACCTGGTGTAAAAGATTGGTCATAAGGCTTTATATGAGCTGAAGCAAAAATATGGTCTGAAGGCTCCTCTGTCACAATCAGCCATGAATTTGCCACGCTTCTTTCTGTTCGATCTGAAGGCTTATTGTCCACCTCAAGCTGATCACCGCCAAGCTCACGCGTCGTGAATGTTGATGAGCCGCCGCCATCCAGGTTCAGTGCGGTAACAGCTCCGAGATCAATCATCAGCTGAGCCAGATCAGGCATTGAAATCCCTGCTGAATAAGGCTCCTGCCGCCCATCAATCACGGCAAAAAATACGTCACCGTCTGCCTTGATCCCTACTGCCGTCCGCGGCTCCTTCTCGGCTCCTGTCTGAGGTGTTTGATAGACTTGGCCGTTTTTTACAAGAATCGCATTCCCACCAAGCGCTTCCTCTACATCACCCTTGATTGCTTCAAATTCCGCTGGTGTCCCGATGACAGCCTTCCCTGATTTTGTAATTGCAAAGAACTCCTGCCCAGGGGAGGATTGACCCTTTACTGCTTGTCTATCCTTGTACACGTAGCCCAGCGGTTCACCGGTAGCCATATTGTAAAAATCCGCATTTACGGCTGCCACCACCTGATGATTCTCTTTGTTTGCCGCGTTCGCCTGCTGCCTCACTGGCTGTAAACCAAAGGAAGTTCCATCATTCGGCATTCCCGCTTCAATAGATACCGTTGGATTTTGCATATCGACTTCGACTACAAAACTTTCAAGCTTCTTTCCTTCATTACCTACGAAGCTGTAATGCTTCTCCTTTACACCGGGTGCGAGATTCGCCTGATACTGGTTAATTGGCGTTTGGACAATTGTCGACGCCAACTCAAATGGCCCCAACGCGGAAGTGATACCAGGTGCTATCATACTGGTTACCAAAGTGGCGGAGAGGGCAAGCGGCGCAATTCTACTCTTCCATTTCGTTTTCATCATTCTCCTCCTCTATTTTTTCAGCAGCTATGTAGTACAGCTTCTATGCTAGTGAAAGACTATTAATTTAATATGAATCTATTATTAAAATTTTCCTAAAATTGGGTAAGGGTGGAAGGACCTAATTGTGGTTGGGAAATTAATTTCCTTTGGGGACTTCTCATAAAAAGCGAAAACGCACAGATAGTCTGTGCGTTTAAATATTAATTGTTATCCATAATGATCCCTTCATCGAAGGGTAGGTTTTGTATTTGTGTAATCCCATATTTTTTGTATGTGATGCTTACTGTCTCTATATCATTATCTTCACGGATGCCATCACCTTTTACACGTAACACCAGATGAAAATCACCATTGACCTGATAACCGTTCACATTGGCAAAATCATTGTTCAGCTCATCATTCAATACGTACTCTTCATCAAGTACTCCAATCGTATTCGTGGTGGCTATAAAAGGTTGGAGGTGAAGTTCATCATCCTCTTCCCCTACAATGGTACCGTCCTTTTTAATGAACTCAAGTTTTTGAATCTCTGGTTTACCTATTCCTTCCCACATAAAACTGTAGCCAAGATATATCACTTTTCCATCTGCAAATTGTTCAATCCCTGCGGCAGCATGACTCCATTTTACAAATTCCCCGTCACGGCTCATATAATCAAATATCCACCATCCACAAAAGAAGATTACGATAAAACTGAATATCATCAATGAATTGGACTTCATCTATCTCTCTCCTTATCTTGCCGGTTATTAAATTATATTTCCGTATCACCTCTACATACCTTCATCTACTTTTCCATCGAAGGCTCCTTTTTCATTTTAATGAAGGAAAAAGGCTGCTCACTATCCAATTTGTTATATAACTCATAAAAAGGTGGTACATATGAATGAACCCATTCGTCTTTGCCTGCATTGCCCCTCATGGAGGCGAACTCATTCCAGAACTTCAAGGCTCAGATCCAGGACGCATGTCAGTGACACGGGAAAACATGAAGAAGCTTGGCAGTCTCATGCAGTCGGCCAGTCCAGACTATATAATCGTTCTCACCCCTCATGGCACCAGAATCAATGGCCGTTTCTCGATTGCCGATTCCGAAAGGATGCTCGGCTCCTGGCAGGAAAACAATCTTAATTATGAAATGGAAAGACCGGTGGCACGGGAGCTGGCTGAAGCGATTCATGATGAAGCCTGTAAGAAGAATCTGCCGGCTTCAACGATTAATTTCGGCACATCTGCGGGGCCTATCTCCTGCCTGCCGCTCGATTGGGGCGCCATTGTTCCGCTTCGCTTCATGCCAGAAGTACCGATTGTCGTGATCACTCCTTCGCGGGAGCTTTCTTTCCAGCAGCATATCGATTTCGGGAAGTCGCTGAGAAAGGCTGTTTCCTCTTTCGGCCGACGAGTTGGCTTGATCGCCAGCTGCGACTGGGCCCACGCCCATGATGATAACGGTCCATATGGATTTCACCCTGCCGCACGCGCATTCGATGAACAAGCTGTCGAACTGATCAAAAATAATCAGCTAGAAAAAATGGCTGATTTTGCTGCTGATTTTATCGAGGATGCGAAACCGGATGGGATCTGGCAAACATTGATTTTGGCAGGTGCGATTCCTGTCGAGGAGAGAAGCGCTGAGTTTTTGTCCTATGAAGCACCGACTTATTTTGGGCTGATTTGTGCGGGTTATCGCAAGGAATGAAACCATTTATCAAAAGCATATTATAGTGTAAAAGAACCGGAGGGCTACTATGATTAATGGTTCGTGGCGGGCTTTATTGTGGATTGGATTGGCAGAACTATTTGCTTTGAGCCTTTGGTTCAGTGCTTCAGTGATTGCACCGCAGCTGATTCATGAATGGAATATACAGGCAGACTTTGAAGCATGGCTTTCCGCCTCTGTGCCGATAGGTTTTGTGATTGGAGCATTGATTAGTTCCTATTTTGGCATGGCTGATCGCTATAATCCGCGGAAGATCCTTGCCCTATCAGCGCTTATTGGATCCATTTTAAACGGATTGATCATTCTCGCTGACCATGCTGTTATCGGCGTCCTGCTAAGGGTACTGACTGGAGTGACCCTTGCCGGTATTTACCCAACAGCCGTTAAAATTTTATCGCAGTGGTTCCCGAAAAAACGTGGTCTTGCGATTGGAATCTTAATCGCTGCATTAACACTCGGCTCTTCCTTGCCACATTTTGTGGTGATGTTTTTTTCTTCATTAAATTGGCGGCTTGTGATCATTTGCAGTTCCATACTGGCCTTATTGGCAGCAGGCATCGTCTTGTGGATTTTAGAGGATGCACCAGAAGAATTGAATAAAATGCCTTTCTCATTTAAATTAATCAAAAAGGTGGTTGCCAATAAGCCAGTCATGCTGGCGAATTACGGATATTTCGGCCACATGTGGGAACTGTATGCTGTGTGGACATGGCTCCCCGCCTTTTTGGCAGCAAGTCTAAGACTCTACCACCCAGAAATATCCGCTTGGCTGATTGCCCTATCCTCATTTGTTTCTATTGGCATTGCAGGTGCAATTGGCTGTGTTATCGGCGGGATCATATCCGATAAAATCGGAAGGGCGAATCTCACCATTTACTCAATGTTTATTAGCGGAATTTGTGCCCTTACCATTGGGTTTACATTTGGACATTTTATCTGGCTGACCCTGGTCCTCTCTTTTATCTGGGGCATGTCAGTCATAGCAGATTCCGCACAATTCTCAGCAGCAGTCTCTGAAGTCGCAGAAGCGGAATATATAGGAACAGCCCTTACCTTCCAAATGTGCATTGGTTTCCTGATCACCATTTTCTCTATCAACCTTGTGCCAGTTTTACAAAAAACAATCGGATGGGAATGGGTCTTTACCTTTTTGGCTATAGGTCCATTACTAGGTATTGCAGCCATGTTCAAATATAAAAAGCACGAATATAAAATAAAAGAGTAGTGGCTGGCGAACAGCCACTACTCTCAATTTAATCTCTATGATCGCCACAATGATGAATCCACTTCACAGCCTTCAGCAATAAAAACGCCAAAATCAGTTCAGGAATGATAATTAAAAAGAAAAGGACATTCGTGATGGTCACTGCAGCCTCAGGCTGTCTCGCTATACTTTCCAGAGCTGCTGCGCCAGCAACACCAATCCCGTACCCGATCCCAATAAAACCCAGCAAAGCCAGTCCAGCTCCAATACAGCATTGAATAAAGCTTTTCATTGTCTCACCTTCTCATAAAATAGTGTTTTTACTACTATATTCACGAGATAGTCAGCCTGCTTGGACAATTGCACTGGAGTTTGTGGGGAGCTTAGGTTATGGCCTTTTTCATTTTGTAGCGGGGGTGAGTATCTTCCTCCTCTGCTCCCAGCAGCTCAAATCCATGCTTCTTGTAAAAAGCAATTCCCCTTACATTGGATGCTGATACTCTTAGCTGGTATTCATTTATTCCATTTTTACGGAAGTATTGCTCCGCATAGGCAATTAATTCAGCACCATATCCTTTTCCGCGGTATGCAGGCATTAGATAGAATAAGTTCACATATCCAAACCTTTTCTCCTCTTCCCTGATTTGCATTTCAATTTGGCCAACGGGTTGGCCATCCTTTTCGACAATGACCAGTCCGCCAGGAAATTTCAACAGCCTGGCAGTGATCCTGGCTAAATATTCGTTGTCATCGCCAAATAAGCGGTCATCACCAAAACTAACAACATACGAATCTCGTCTGAATTTTACAATAGTCTCAGAATCTCTCTTTAAATCGATGCTTCGGAAAGAAAGCAAGTGAATTCCCCCATTTCTTTTAAGACTATTAATGCTGTATCTTTAAAACCCCAGTCTCGCAGTCTGGGCTGGGAACAAAGGCTTCACTCCTTTACCTGTAATCCAAGGAGCTTTGAAAACCCAATCGCCTGATGGGATGACACGATACAGCCCTTCAATTTTTCCAAAGAGACGTTCAGCTGCTCGTAGGAACATGTACTTATGTCGATGCCGTTCAGTTCAGTTTCGGTAAAATCAGCGTTGTTCAGTTCACAATGGTTAAAGTCTACATTCTTGAGTTCACACCCGTAGAAGTTCGAATTATCCAAAGCTGACTGCGTGAAGCGAACGTTTTTGAGGTTCGAATCCGTAAAATCACTTAAATTAATATCACAATTTTCGAAGGTTACATGCCCGAGTGTGGTATCAGAAAAGTCAGCACCAAGAAGCTTGCATTCTTTAAATAATACACGGTGAAAAATGCCATTAGTTAACTTGGTATTAGAGAGATTGCAATTTTCAAAGATGACATCAACTGTATCAATTTTATTAAAGCCAGATTCCGAAAATGATGTATTTTTAAAATGGACCTTTGAAAAATACACTTTTTCCTCGGTTACATGGTCCAATTGGCCGCCATCCATTTCCGCATTAACGAATTCATTGTAATCATCAAGAATTTCACCATCAGGATTTACCTCATCTAAATAGGCCGGTATTTTCGGAAGATCTACTTTTATCTTTTTAGCCATAATGCACCTCTGGTTTTTTATAGGTTAATTTAACACTACACTTCATTTTCCCTGCTTATAAGTCTTTATTTTATTTTGGACTTGTGTCAATGAAAAAAGGAACCATTTCCGGTTCCTTTTAAAGGTGTGTTTAGGACTATTCAAATCAGAGTATTGCTGGTGATTTGTTATGATTGGTTGATTATGAATAACTTGAAATAAAACGGGTGTAGAATTATTATAATAGCGGCTATTAGAACAACTCGGCCCTCCAGTCTGCTTTTGAATTGTTATAGAGGCTCGAATAGAACAATTCAAACCATAAGTCGGCTTTTGAATTGTTCTAATAGCATGTTAATTTATGCATTCGATTGTTTCAGTTTTTCTTCTTCAACAGCTGACTTGTTTCCGCCAATCGACAGCCATGTTACGAAGATGAGCATTAGTATCACTCCCAGGAGCTGCATGCTTTGAAGCACCCTTTCAAACCAGATGACTGAGATCACCATTACTGTCAGCGGCTCGACGCTTGATAAAATACTCGTTTCGATGGCACTAATGTATTTCATGCTGCCGAGGAATAATAGAAACGCCATCGTACCGAAGATGATCAATATGCTCATGATCAGTATTCCTTCAGGCTGTACAATAAATGTCCATTGGTCATACTGCCAGACACGATAGATTAGGCCGAGGACAACTCCGCCTATCAGCATACTCCAGCCAACGATCGCCAGGATGCTCCATTCCTTCATAAGGCGCGCTGGATAAAGTGTATAGAAAGAGAAGGTTAATCCCACTGCCAGCCCCCATAAAAGGGCTTCCGTACTGACCAGGAGATTTCCGAGCGATCCATTTGTAAGCAATAAAAAGAGACCGGCAAGCGTTCCAGCTATTCCAAGAATTTGATAACGCGGCGGGAACTTTTTGTGAGTCAGCGAGACGTAAAGCACAACAAATATTGGAGCAGAGAATTGCAGCAGTGTCGCTACTACTGCATTGCTCGTTTCAATTGCATACGAGAATGTAAATTGCAGACCCACCATTCCAAAGATACTGAACAGCACCAGCTGATTCCTCCAGTAAGGAGTCTGGAGCACTCCAAAAACATCTTGCTTTTTTAATGCAAGGTAGCTCAATATTCCAGCCCCTGAAATAATCAGCCGGACAGTCAGCAGGAATGGGACAGTTAATTCAGTGTGAGCCAATACCCACTCCGTTAGCGACCCCGTCGTGCCCCATAACATCGAGCCAATCACAATCATCAAAATCCCCTTCAAACGCACCATTACCAGAACGCCCCTATTCTACAGGAAAAGAAAAATTTCCATAAACTATCATTCATATTAAATACTATACTACCATATAAACTACCGAAAAAAACAACTCCTTTACCGCATTAACGCGCCGGGGGTCAGACCCCCGGCGCGTTAATGCGGTAAAGCTTTTTGCTTTATTTCCAACGGGAGTTCTTTTATCAATGCTTTCGGGATATTTATTAGGTATTTAGTACCTTTGAAGTTGATCTTTAGGTCTGGATGAGGAGGGGTATTCGTGAAGGCTGTTGTTTGCAGGCGATATGGTTCTCCAGATGTTTTGGAGTTAACAGATATGGAAAAGCCTGGTCCTAAGGCTGGTGAAGTTCTCGTGAAGGTACATGCTTCTTCGCTGAACTTTGGTAATCTGGTGCTTTTAAAGGGGAAACCTTTTTTGGCCCGTTTTGCTTTTGGCCTGACTAAACCTAAATTTTTGATTCCAGGAGGAGATCTGGCAGGCACTGTTGAAGCGGTCGGAATAGATGTAAAGGAGTTTAAGGTTGGCGATGAGGTTTTTGGTGACCTGGCGGCTTCCGGCTGGGGTGCCTTTGCCGAATATGCGGCCGTTCCTGAAAGTGCTTTAACAACTAAACCGGTTAACCTTACATTCGAGGAAGCAGCGGCAGTCCCGATGGCTGGTGTTACTGCGTTACAGGCACTCAGGGATAAAGCACTGATTAAAGCAGGACAGAAGGTTTTGATTCACGGAGCCTCAGGTGGTGTCGGTTCTTTTGCCGTGCAGCTGGCCAAGGCATTCGGTGCGGAGGTTACGGCTTTATGCAGCACAAGAAATATAGGCATTGTTCAGACGCTTGGGGCTGATCATGCCATTGACTACACAAAGGAAGACTTCACAACAGGTCCGCATAAATTCGACCTGATTCTTGGAGTAAACGGACATCAGCCCCTTTCATCTTATAAGAATGCCCTAAACCCAGACGGGATTTTTGTTCATGTAGGAGGCTCTGAGTCACAGATGTTTCAGACGATGCTTCAGGGACCCTTTCTTTCAATGGCCGGAAAAAAGAAATTCAGATCCTTTTTGCAAAGACCCAACCAGAAAGATTTAACGCAATTAAGAGAATTGATCGAAGCAGGCAAAGTGAAACCTGTTATCGACCGAAGCTTCACTATGGGTAATATCGGCGAAGCCTTCAAGTATTTTGCTGAAGGCCACGCTCAAGGAAAAGTGATAATTACCATCTGATTAGAATTAGGAGGCACATAATCGATAATATTTGTGCCTTCCCATCTCACTTTTGACTAGCTTCACCTCCTATCAATCTTAGGATCACCAGAACATTTGAATGCGTTCACACCCAAGATTCTGGGTATACAGGTGGCAAGGACAATTTTAAAAGAAGAGGTGAAGGATCTATGAAAACCGAAAAGACATCAGAAAATACATCTAAAATGTCCAAAGTATTGCCTCTTGCCGCCCTTGGAGTTGCTGGAATCCTGTATGCCGGTTCTGTGAACAGACGCCGCAAGACAGCTGCTGTATCTCACTCAGAAATGCTAAATATGATGGAACAAAAGCCTACCAGCATTACTTTTGCCTGGCCAGATAAAGGCGGAAGGTATCGGGTGTACCGGAACGAGAAGCTGATATACAACGGTCCGGCTGCAGAGTTGACTGATCAGAATCTGGTTCCTGGCACTCTCTATACCTATACGATTGAAAAGATGGACGAGCAGGATCAGGTCATTGATCTGATGAAGATCCAAACAACTACAGATGTTGATTTTAAGGAAAAGGACAACCTCCTTCAGGATTTGATCATGACAACTGTTGTCGCAAATGGCCAGATTAGCCTCGAATGGGAACCTATTGAAGGTGTTTCTCAATATACTATCTTTAGGAACGGTATTCAGCTTAAGACGATAGACTCTTGTAAGTATACTGACCATCATTTAAATGCAGACGAAGAGTATATCTACACCATCAAATCGAAAAGACCACTACAGCGCTCCGACCAAATGAAATGGGAGATCAAATCTGTTGTTGCAAATGCGGTTGGTGCTATAAAGAAGGATTCTTCGACAGATATGGCAGCGAAGGAAGAATTTTCGATTACCAAGAAGATTGGGCCGCTCAACCAAGTGTTAAAACCGATTACAGAAAGCAATAAAAACAAGATAGATGGTCTCTGGCAGCTTCGCTATACTACTTTTTTAAAGGAAGAGTGGCTGCAAAATCCGAATACGGCCTCCGCTGACCATTATTTCAAGGGTGACAATCGCAGCTTCGAACCTGATTCAGACAGATTCAGGACTCGAGCTGATGTTTTCATTGACATCGAAAATCCTTCGGCTCTGTTAGGTAAGGAAGTTGGCAAGACTGAGGCGTTCAGTAAAAATGAAGAATTCATTGAAGCAGCCAACGCTTCAGATGAAGGTATAAAGCTGGATAAAGTTATGGCCGATGACGAAAAAGTGAGTTTCCATCTGCACCATAAAGTCAGCAATCCTTTAGTCATGTCGCCGGCAATCGATTATCTCGTATGCGGAACCTTTTATAAAAATGGCCAGTATGACCTTGTTGGCATCCATGACCAGGCACCAAACCATGAAGTATATTTAAAAAAGGCGGGTACAGAAGATTGGATGCCCATCCTGCAGACAGAAAGCAAAGGCCTTGAAATGATGGCAAATCAGCTCGCAAATCATTATTGGAGATATTCAACCTTCACACTATAAAAAAAACGGAAAAGCCTCGATGGAGTGCTTTTCCGTTTTTTTATATTTACAAGAATCGTTTGCGGATATTCGGCGGCGGCAGCATACAGCTGTCCTTCTGGCCAAACCATTTGTAGCGGTTTTTTGCGATTATATCATACACAATATTCCTGATGGGGCTAGGTACAACAATCAAGGCATAAAGCCATTTCCATGCCCCCTCCAGATGCCTGCTGATTCTGAGTGCTGCGGTGGATTTATAGTAAGCCTTCCCATCCTCTATCAAAATCATGCTGTCGACACCAGCGGGCACATTATGCTTTTTCACCAGCTCTTGCCCCGCTTCACTCTGCAATGAGGCAAAATGGAAAGTCCCTTTAGGATCCCTGTTCAGAATGAACTGGACGCTCGCATCACAAAAATTGCAGACGCCGTCGAAAAGTATTACAGGATGCATGTACATCCCTCCTAGTTTTAGACATTGTTGAATCTATACTATCTTTTATCCTTTATACACATAATAAAACACTTAATTGAGTATTGTTAGCGAGTTGACTCTTTAGAAACATTTATCATTTTGCTTATGATTAATACAAAATCGTCAACATTCGGGTAATGTGCTGATTTTTCAAGGGTAGTCAGCTCCTTCACCCCCTGAACTATTAATCTATCCAAAAATTCGGCAGCCAGTTCATAGCTGGTGATTTTATCATGCTGTCCCTGGAATAGATATACAGACGTATTGACTTGCTTTATTGTACGCAAATCAACATCATATTGAATTTCTTTTTGCAGATTTTTCGCAGTGAACAGGCTGAATTTCGCCCCGCTGACCAAAACTTTATATATATCACCCAGGGTGTAATCTGGACTTGTAAGTACCGGCTTTAAATAACTCAGGATCTTTACTTTTGGTATTTTTTCATCACTGTAATTATCGCCTCCATATTTACTTACATACTTACTATACTTTTCTTCATTCTCCAGTGAAAATGGGGCTTCGCCAAATGATGCAAGATCCTTTTTTAATGATGAATCAGCATTTTTATCGGCTATTTGCTGAAGCCACTTTGCTGCATGCCTTTGGCTTTCTGCATTATTAAGGAATTGAGACAAGCCAAAATACGCCTTTATGTTCTCAGGGTGTTTTTCAGCATATTTCAAGCCAATGATAGATCCCCAGGACATTCCAGCAAGATAAATTTTGTTTTGCCCAAAGCGTTCTATCAGGTAATTCACGACTTGATGTGTGTCTTCTATAAATTGTTCTATATTCATTGATTCAACAGGAATGCTGGCATTGAAGCTTTTCCCGGAACCTCTTTGGTCGTAATAGACAGCGATGAAATGATCAGTGATATCTGGGGATGCCCCTCTGGAACTTACGCCAAAGGGCATCGGCTGGCCGGGACCGCCATGAAGAAACAATATAATTGGGTTATCAGTACTTTTTCCCTCGATTAAGACAAATTGCTTTGTATGATTGACATCCAGCTGTATCAGCTCAGAAATCCCGCCATCTTCTGAAATTACGCTGGACTGCCGGAGCTTTTTTCTTTGAATGGATGATCTGCATAATAATAATCCTGATATGATTAAAACGATGAAAACAAATAAAAAAGCAATAACCTTAGCCACATTGACTCCTCCAATAATTCATATATCACTCATTAATCTTAATACATATTAAACAAGGAATATACCATTATTTTCTAATAACAATTGGTACTAAAGATGGAAAGAAATTTTAACTTCTTGCCGCTAAACTATGATTAGATAAATTTTTTCAATATGGGGTGTTGTGGTGAAAAAAGCTATTCTATCACTTGTTTCGGCTGTGTCTATACTTGCAATCAGCAATTCGCAGGTTTCAGCAGCGGGTTTTACAGATATTGAGTCATCTCCAATGAAGCCGCAAATCGAGAAGCTGGCCAGTGAAAATATCATCAGCGGCTATGCAGATGGAACGTTCCGGCCAAAGGAAAAAGTGACGAGAGCACAATACGCGAAAATGCTGGCTCTTGCTTTGGACCTGCCGCTTGATGCGAACTATTCCAAGTCCTTCACCGATTTGTCACCATGGTCAAAACCTTATGTCGGGGCTCTCGTGAAGGCAGGTATTACAAACGGTAAATCAAAAACTTTCTTTGGCGGGAATGACTATATCACCCGACAGGAAATGGCAGTCATGTTTGTAAGGGCTATGGGACTGGAAGAATATGTTTACATGCTTGATTACAACCAATCATTTGCGGATGCAAACAAAATTTCAAGCTGGGCAAAGCCCCATGTATTTTTCCTCAAGGAAATCGGTTTTGCTGATGGAAATGGCACATATTACTTCCCTCAAGATGCTACAACACGGGAAGCATTCGCAAAATTAACTTATCGACTTACATTTGAGGAGCATAAGTATTTTGAGCGGTCCTTGAATCTTATTGCAACGGGCGTATACGAGGATATCAAACAAGTCACCTATCTGGGCGATTCAATGATAAAAATCAACTATCTGGATGGCACTATAGAAGAGTCACATGCTGAAGATTTTTTAGATGAGCTATGGTGGAATTTCCACTATTATTCACTTGAGGATATGGATGGCCATGATTGGGCCTCATTGGATAGCGGTGAAAAGGAAGAATTGATCAACTTCATTCTCGATTATTGGGATAGCGGCTACAGTATTTATTACCTGACGAGAGAGAAAGAAGATGCTTACAGAGTTCTTCTTGACCGAATAAACCTTGTATTTTTGTATGACCACCAGCGAAACCAGAACTTCCTGAAAGCATTTGTCTGGGCTGCTGTTGATACACGGACAATAGATGTGGTGAATGAACCAGAATGAACAACAGCGCAGGATTCTCTTCCTGCGCTGTTTTTTTAACTATTTGCTGTTTACGGACAAAAGCCGGTTTACTTAGTGTGTGAAAGCAACAAAATGTCTAACCATTTAACTCGCTGATTAATTCTTCTGTTGTCACAATGGTGGCAAATTCTTTTTGCAGCATTGCCAGCTCATGTTCCTGAATGGCGTCTGCCGTGTAATATCCCCCATTATGGTCCGTTATTCCAAAAGCAGCAATAGCATCGGAAACCAGATAAGTATTATACCCAAGGTTTCCACTCATTCTCGTGGTCGTCGAGACGCAATGCTGAGTTGATAACCCTGTAATGACAACAGATTTTATTTGTTTTTCTGTTAAGTAAGCTTCCAGCTCCGTTCCTATAAAAGCACTATTCACATTTTTGCTGAACACTTTTTCCCCATCTAATGGTCTAATATGTTGCTTAATTTCCGTACCGTTTTTGTTTTTGTGGTTTAGCGGCGAATTCGGGTCAAGTGACAGATGCTTTGAATAAATAATTTCACCCTTCAATTTTCGCCATTCAGCCAGAAGACGCTGTATATTCCCTTCTGCCTCAGGATTATTTCGTTCACCCCAGTACGGATCATCGAATCCATTTTGCACATCCAAAACCAGTAAAGCAGGAAGTTCCCTAAATTGCGTCATATCCAATCCTCCAAGCAAAAATTTCTTTATTTCTAGGATGTGTTGATTCACAGTTTTGTACACCAGCAGTTTTATTCTTAAGTTATTCCTTCAACTTTCCTCCCTTTTCATGTTAAACTCTAAAAAGACAAAACAACAGCTTACATATATTTACTTTTAATCAATGAGGAGGAATGGTGTGAAACGTCATGCCCTATTATTCATGCTGCTCATAACAGTTGTTCTTACGGCATGCAGCAATGAACCAGAAAAAGAAACGAAAGCTGAAGGACCGGCAAAGGAAACAGTAAAGGTTCAGGAAAAGCCCGAAAACAGCCTTGGAGATCTTGATCAGATTAATCTAGAGGTCAACGAGGAGTCATTAAAAAACCTGCCTGCGGGAACGATGATGACCGATTATACATATGAAGAAGATATTACTGATACCGGGTTCGATCGTCCTGAAATGTCCACAGAGCTAAAAAGCAGGCTTCCTGAAAAACTGGAGGAACTAGCGAAGCAAACCACCGATCTAGAAACCTTAAAAAAGGGATTAGTTTCCTTGCTGGCAAGTCCACACTACAAACAGGTCCTTGAAGGCGCGAACTCGTATGAGCCTCATTTTGAAGAACCTTTCCTTCCAGACCCGACAGTTTCAGAAGGCGGTGAGGAGAAAAAAACATCCGATAAGGCCATTATCCTTTTGGACGCCAGCTCCAGTATGCTTTTACAGACAGATGGACGTGTAAAAATGGACATTGCCAAGGACGCGGTGAAAAGCTTTGCGCAGACAATTGGACAGTCAAGTGAAGTTTCTCTGGTCGTCTACGGCCACCAAGGCTCAGAAGCAGACGCTGATAAAGCTATCTCCTGTTCAGGAGTGGAAGAAGTCTATCCTATGGGCAAATATTCAAAGAAGGAATTTCATGCGGCTGTCGATTCTTTCGAGAGCAAAGGCTGGACACCTCTCGCTGGAGCAATTCAAAAGGCAGCTGAAATGAGCAGCAGTTATGATGGATCTACTACTGTCTATATCGTCAGCGATGGCGCTGAAACATGTGATGGCGACCCTATCCAGGCAAGCAAAGATTTAGTGGCAAAGAACGGCAGCACTACTGTCAATATCATTGGTTTCGATGTTGATGGCAAAACGGAGAACCAGCTGAAGGCTGTTGCTCAAGCAGGAAACGGCGAATATTTTAAAGCTGACAACCCTGATGAATTGAAAAATACGATCCAGTATGAATGGCTTCCATCTACACTGGATCTCGCCTGGGCGTTTACGATGGCTCCGGATGGATGGGAAATGCTTGCGGAATATAAAAAGGCTGAGGAGTTCCCTCTCCATTTATGGAACATAGGCAGACGCGAGGCACACCGGATCATCGATGCCGCTGCAATCATGGCTGAGAACGGCTGGATTACTGATGAACAGCAATCCGAATTACGGGATTGGGGATTCGAACGAAGTGAAGCAATGAAAGAGCTTCACTATGAGCTTTCTAAAAGAAATAAAGAGAAAGCAGATGTAAAAAGCAAAGAAATCCGCCAGCGAGTCGATGAATGGACAGAAAAAATGAAGACATTGAAGAAGGAACGCGGGGATACTTGGTAATTAAGAAAAGCGAAAGCTCTTAAAAAGGAATGGCGACTAAGTTCGCCACATCCTTTGGCAACGTCGCCGTCAGCACATCCTGTGCAAGTCCGACCAGCGCTGGCCGACAAAGACCGCCACGTCCTGTGGCAACGTCGGCACTAGAACATCGTGTTCGTCGGAGGGCCTGTCAGTGAAGTCGCTCTTTGACTTCATTGGCAGGACCGAAGCGTCTCGAGGAGTTAGGAGCCGCAGCTAGACAAGCGACTCGAGGGGCTAGGCGCTGTAGCTAGACAGTTTGAGAAGAATGCAAATATTCTTTAAAGCAAAGAAGACGGTTCTCATATAATGAGAACCGTCTTTTTTGTTCACTAAATCTCCCATATGTTCACCAAATCATCATCCCCTTATCGTGTTGCAAGTACAAAAACACCTTATAATGTTCATGTATTCACGTAAAGGAGCTGATCCTGATGAAAGATAAGTTCATTGATATAGTTATTGGTCTGACAGTATTTTGTTTGGAATGGACTATTTTATTCATTCTTGCTTCTGACAGGGAAATGAAAGCTTAAGTTTGAACCCTCTTGCTCAACAAGAGGGTGCTATCGTATACAATTTCTTTAAATATTGAAATACTTACAATTCCTATTTAGATTGTAATCTAAAATTGGTCTGTTGATTTCCGTTCCAGGCGCTTCGCTTTGCTCCTGCGGGGTCTCACCTGTCCCGCTTCATCCCGAAGGAGTCTTCGGGCCTGGAACGAAGAGCAACAAGGTTTTACTACGGATATAGTAATTTTCATACATCTCTTGTCGATTAACCTCTTAATATAGCAGGTGTTTCTCTATAATTTTTCTATTGCAATTCCATGCTTCGTTCTGTTTACGATTACTTCATCGTTAACTTGAAAGCTCTGGTAGACTTTTTTATTGACTACTATTTTTTCATTAAGGAATAGCACCCAATAGCGCTTTTCCGATTGATAATTGCCATACTGATTGCTTACGAGCGTTTCTGTTCCTTTTTCTGTGATAAAACCCTGGCTTTGCTGAAAACGAAACTCTTCTGAAAGAAAACCTTCGTAAGCAAATGACAGCAGCCCGATGCAAGAAATCCAGAGAACGATGCTTATTATATTTTTCATTCCATCACCCGTGCTTAGCTTATGGAGGATGGAGGAAAATTAAACATTTAATGATAAAACCCCCTGATGACAGCAAAGAACATCAGAGGGTCGATTTTAATTAAACGATGTGAAAGCAATAAAGCTTACGAAAAGCTCGTTTAAAAGTCTTTTTCCGTTTCTCTCGTTGTTGGATCTTCAATCCTGTTCGATGATTCAGGAATTGCATCATAATAGGATGGATCAACATCATGGATGCTTCCGTCCGCGAGGCCTTTGAATACTTCAAAGAGTGGAACTTTGACGGTTTCCTTCAGCATTCCAGCCTGCTTTTGGCCGAGGGTCTGGCTTTGTCCTTTAATTTCAATCAGCATGATTGCCGCATCATTCAAGGCGAAAGCACCAAGTGCGGTTCCCGGTAGGTTAACGTCAGGATACTTCTGGATGGCTCCAAAGTGTGAGAAGCCGCGTTGAAGTGCCTGGGCGGAAAGTGCGTTAACCTGCTTTCCAAGCTTCAATACATCCTCATCGACTTCATATTGCTTACCTGAGAATGGGTCTGTATATGGATCTGCCACTACGGCCGCAACCTGAACAGGAACAGAGCGATTATCTTCTTCTGTTAGAGTATTGAAGCCGCGATGGTGCACATCAACATATACGTCCGGCTTGAATTCCTTGAATACACTCGTAACAGTCCTTGCTTCAGCGGTCACATAGAAACCGCCATACTGGCTATTGTTCGTTCCTTTGCTGTTCAGGAAGTCAGCAACTTTTGCTTGATCCTCGTTTTCAACTCTGAAATCAAGGTTAGGGTTATAGTCACGGTTCTGGTCATATCCCGGAATGCCGTAGACGACTCTTCCATTATTGTTCTGTGCCCGCTCACTGCCATCACTGTTGTAATACCATGGAGCAGCCGTACCTGCTGGGAGCTGGATGTTTTCCGGCAGCCATGTCTGATGGGTATAACGAGTTGGGTACCATTTGCCTTCATATGTATTATCGGCACCTTCCGGATTGATGCGCGGCATGATCCAGATCGATACATTCTCCAGGATTTCTTCTACTTCCTTGCCACCCGTGTTAAGTTTTTGAATGATATCCATTGCTGCCTCTGTACCAATTTGTTCATTCCCATGAATTTGAGTCGTGATCAAAACTCGTTTTTTGTTTGGATCAGCATCGCCAAATTTCACGACATATAATGGTTCCCCCTTATCCGCCTCTGTTTGGTACCCATCCGGTGCAAGGTTTGTATAGCCAGCCACTTCAAGCTTCATTTTCCCATGAGAAGATGCTTCCAGCTTTTGCAGAGACTTGTACAATTCTTCATTGGACATATAACTTGATAAAGAGATATTTTGCTCGTTTTCAATGTAAGGACCATTCGGCTTTGACTGCGGATCGGCGAATACCGTGGATGAAGCAATCATCGATAGAGCCATCGCTGTTGGTACTACAACCTTCGTAAACTTCTTCATTTTCCATGCCCTCCTGCTATTTTTTATTTAGCAACCCCACTATTTCGTGTTGCTTAATAGTTAGTATAGGAGCTCACAAAGAAAAAGTATAATAAAATATCTATTAATTCAGAAAATTGATACTATTGTTTTAGATGCCCTTTTTTAATAAGGAAAAAAGTATGAATATCAAAGCATTCAGCCTCCTAATAATGAACTATAAAAACGACACTCATATAGGTAAATTATGTTAAAGTATATTTATCTAAATTGGAGGATTGGGAATGTATCTAACCGCAGAAGAATTAAAAAATGAATTAAAAATGCTAGACTTTAAGCAGCCTGATAGAATAGTATTCAAAAATCCGGATTACCTTTTAACAAGCATGGTCGAACATATCGGCTCTCCAGATCCTGAGCTTAGAGATAAACTCATTTATACTAGCTTTTTCTATTTAATAATGGACGATTATCTTACATATGCCCAAATGAAGAGTTTGATTGAAACATGTCTTGATGAAAATTATCTATTCTTGAATATCGACTTAATGAATGATGACTCAGTCTTTACGCGCGCATTTTCATCACTTGTCATTGCCCTTATATTAGGTAAGGACCGGGAAGCACGCTTTCTTCCTGACGAACTCGTAAACCGTGCTATAGAAAGCAGTATTCATTATTTGCAAAAAGAGCAGGATTTACGTGGTTACGTTGAGGAAAAGGGCTGGGCACACAGCATTGCCCATGGTGCGGATCTACTGGATGAAGCAATAAAGCATCCACTATTTGATATCAAGATGGCTGAGAAATGCCTGGACGCCATTGGTGGCAGCCTATTTAAGGGTACAGTTTACATAGATGACGAGGATAAACGCCTTATATCTCCCATTACTGCATTATTAGATAGGAATATGAGTGAAATGATTTTAAAAAAATGGATTGAGAACTTGTCAATAAATCTAGCCAAATTGCGAAATCCACAAAAATTTTCTCTGCGTTTTTACAGAACACGGACGAACTTAAGCAACTTTCTAAAAACACTGTACTTCAGCATGATTTTTAATAGTGCCGGCTTGGAAGTGAGGAAAACCATCGAGGTCATTTTGAAAAAGTGGGAGCGGAATGAATTTTGATAATGAAATGAAAAACGGCAGTTCAAGGACTGCCGTTTTCGTATGGCTACCGCAATAAATAATTTAATTACATCTTAGGTGCATCCATTCCTATCTGACTCCATTCATCCTTTGACGGGCCATAAATGCCGGGCACCTGTAAACCTGCCTGTCGCATTAAGACAGTCATTTGTCCTCTATGGTGTATTTGATGCTGGATAATCAATAGAAGAAGCGTCCCCTTTGTCATCCTGTTTCCAAAGAAATCGATCTCTTCATCCAGATTTTCATCAATAAATTGAGACTTTACAGCTTGCATTAATGCATTGCTGGCTTTCTCATAGGACTTAAGAATAAATTCTGCGGAGTCAGGGACAGGGTAATCCTCCGCCGGTGCGTCAAAATCAATTCCTGCCTGTGATGCCATTAATTTGATTGCTGCAGTAATATGCCAAGCGATTCGGCCCAGCGTCCAGTTTTCCGCGGTGATTTGCTGCGACAATGACTCATCCGTCAATTGTTCGAGTACTTTTTTTGTGGATGAAGCCTCAAACTGCCACGAAGCCAAAAAACGATCTACTGTTTTAAACATAGCCATCCTCCTAAGATAAAATAGGCCCAACCTTTATAACTATTCGAGGATGGAAATAAATATCCTTTTTTAATGATCTCCTGAAAGGCCCTGCCAATGAACTGGCCTTGTTAAGCCTGACGGCAATTTGGTATTTTTATCTCCCCTTGCCGAATTCACCTGAGCCTGGGTCAAAAAGAAGCTTCCCGATAAATTTGCTCCGCTCAAGTCAGTGTCCCTCATATCAGCACCAATAAAATCACAATCCCGCAAATCCGCTTCCCTGAAATCTGCCGCAATCATCACTGCACCACGTAGATTTGCCCCTCTAAGGTCTGCCTTGCGCATTTTTGCTCCAAGAAACATGCTGCCCCTTTTCAATTTTCGGGCAGTATTGTTTCGTGGAACTTTCTTGCGAATCAGCTCACTTGTTTTCAGCAGTTTCTCATTGACTGAGGCACGAACGTCATCAATATTCAGCGTCAATAAATCAGTCGGATCCATAAATGTGAGTTTTTCGGTATTTATAAAGGCTGCCGACAGTTCATCATGCAATACTTCTGCTCCTCTTAGGTTCTGTGCCTCATTTAAATAGAGAAGCATTTCATGGAGCTGCTGCATTACGGGAAAAACGGCAAACATTTCATCTGAAAGTTCGGGATTTTGCATCCAGTCCCTTCCCTCGTATGTCACCTGGGAAACCTTTTGCCCAGCGCCAAAGCACTCATACACGGTACATCCCTTAAAGCCAATGAAACGCAAATTTGTATGTTTGCTGCATTTAAAATCGTTTTGAAGGTTGCTGCAAGGAATACCGCCAGCTTTATCCTTTGCAAAATCAGCAGATTTGGCAAAAGGCAATGCTACACAGCAAAGTCCAAAGCAGCTTCCACAGTCAGAGCTCAATTTATTTATAAGATCATGGTCATTTATTACTTGATTTGGCACTTTCCACAACTCCGTCTCAATTAACTCAAAAACATCCACTCTAATCAGTCTAGCATATTTTTCCTTAAAAATAGTAAAAGCAGCGGACGAAATTCGCCACGCTGCTTCTCAATCCTTTATACTCTCGATAAAGAATACTCAGCCTGAAGCTCTCTTTTCAGAAATCCTGCAAGCTCCAGCATTCCATATTTACCAGCCGCTTTTTCTGCATCAGAATTATAATTCGTATTCGTATTGATATCGTAGGTGAAAATTTCTCCCTGCTCATTCTGAATGAATTCAATTCCCGCTACGAAAATGTTATTTGCTTTAAGTACCCTCTTGTATTTTTCAATGATTGAATCATAAAAGCTTTCTTTTATCTGGAATTTGGGTTTCTGTTCAGTTTCTTCTCCGACAGGACAAAATAGGTCTCCAATCTGGCAGGCATCTGCAGGACATAGTTCAAAGCCTTCTGACGTATCAACTCTTACAGCATAGACAAATTCTCCGCCAACAAATTCACACCTAGTGATGCTGCTGTCTGGCGACTGGATATACTCCTGGATCAGGGTTACACCGTCTACCGGTTCTTCGAATGAAGCCCCTCCCACATATGACTTCAAGCCTTCAATCGACTGGAATAGCTGTACGCCGAGCCCCTTGCCTGCCCGGTTATGCTTCGTTATAAAAGGTTTTCCCTCGAAATCCCTGGCTGCTTCAAGCAGGTGTTCCTTCCCGACTGCCGCTATTGTCTTTGGCGTTTTTACACCATGCTTGTTTAGTTCAAGGTATTGTTTTACCTTGCTCACTTCAAGCTCAAGGGCCCTCGTTCCGTTGAATACTTTCCTGCCGTGGCTTTCCAGCCAGGCTAGTACTTGTGATGCATACTCTGGTGCAAAACGATGCCCCCTTGTATGGGAAGATGCACTCATCCTGCTGTAAAAGATGCCTTCTGGCGGCTCTGCTGTTAAATCCAATGTTCCCTGATCAAGATGCCATTCTTCAAACGGGACATTCAATTCCTCAAGTCTTTTTGTCAGATGAATGGTCCATTCGCTATTTTCATGAATTATATATACTTTGCTCATAGTTTCATCTCCTTTTTATTAGGCTCTGTTATACAAAGCTGTTGATTTTCGTTCCAGGCGCTTCGCTTTCCTCGGGGCGTGCGCTGAGCCTCCTCGGCGCTTCGCTTCTGCGGGGTAAAATGGCCCCTTCTTTTCGGGCCATTTCTACCTAGGTCTCACCTGCCCGCTTATCCCGAAGGAGTCTGCGCGCCTGGAACGAAGAGCAACAGGATTATAATTCAACATTGGTATATTACAGAGCCTTTTATTAAAAAAACTTAAACGGCCAGGCTTTTTCTTTTTTCCTCAACAAGCGGCATGACTTGTTTTGCGAACCGCTCCATTTCCTCAAGCTGAGGAGAGAATTGCAGAAGCAGCAGACCAAGTCCAGCTTCCTCATACTGTAAAATCTCTTCAGCAATCTGGTCTGGTGTTCCAATTAAATTTGGCCTCAATCCGCGATTGGAAACGGAGTAATCCTGAAGCTGGATCTGCTGTTCCAGCTGGGATTTGCTTGTGAAATCTTTAAAACCGGCATATGCACTGGATTCCTTCACATCCGTAATTCTTGCGAGTTCAGCCTGTGCCTCTTCCTCGGTATCCCTGCAAATGACGTAAGCTGCCATCCCGAACTCTGACAGCTCAGGATTCTCGGTTTTTGCTCTCCGAGATTTCATATCGGAAATCTTTCTTTCAATCTCTTCCACAGTGCCGCCATGCATCACATATGCATCACATTTTTCCACAATCGTCTGTTTGCCTTTCTCGCTTTCGCCACCGGCATACAAAATTGGATTAGGCCGCTGGACTGGTTTTGGATATAGCTTAGTATCTTTCAGCTGATAGAAATTTCCGTCAAAAGAAAAACTAGGTTCGCTCCAAAGCCCTTTCAGGACATCGATGAACTCCCTTGTTCTGTCATAACGCTCGTCATGCTCTGTGAAGATTCCGCCATACTGTCGGGCTTCCTCTTCTCACCATGCTGAAACGACATTCAGGGTAAATCGTCCATTACTGATTTGATCAATATTTGCTGCCATTTTGGCAGTGATTGCAGGATTGTGAAATCCCGGACGCACTGCTGCCATGATTTCTATCTTCTCAGTTACCGATGCCAGTGCCGCTGCAGTAGTCCAGGCTTCGAGCGAATCATGCTCCGGCCCTTTGATATCATTCAAGTAAAGCTCTGCTATTAAAGTTGTTGAATATCCCCAACGCTCTGCAGCCTGGATCAATTCCTTGTTATACTCGAACGTAGCCGGCATTTGTTCATCCTCAACATTTCTTAACCATCCACCGAAAATCGGCAGCCAAAAACCATACTTCATCCTAATCTCTCCTCCGCTGCTTAACATTAACTCTACTATACCAACCTGTTAAGTTGGCATTATGGATAAAAAATTTAACACTTAAAACTGTCAGAACAACTCGTTTTCCTTTTTACAAGTTGGATTGTTCTAATGCACCGTCTGGTACAATATTCCGCTTTTCAAATTTGAATCTTTCAAAAGTACAATCCTGAAAAAGCCTCCGATAAAACAAAAACTCCCTTCATAAAGAAGAGAGTTCAATAAGCACTCTCTTCTCATCTTTCAGACAATAATGTCCGCAGGAATTGGCACAGTATTCGTAAAGAACCTGTTGCCGAGGTTTCGCAGGGCCTATCCCTCCACCTCTCTTGATAAGAAGAAAATCATATAAAGTTTTAGTTCACTAAAGTGATAATATTCTAAATTAATATAAAAGTCAATTCGTTTACCGAAATATTTTTTTATTTTGTTTGGGCAAGCAAAAACTGATCTACACGCTGAGCTGCCTCTGTCAGGCGTTCAGACGGCTGCACCATTGCGATTCGGACATAGCCCTCTCCCTGTTTGCCAAAAGCATCACCTGGCACAACAGCGACTCCCTCCTCCTCAATCAGCTTGAATGCAAACTCTCGTGACTTCCACCCCGCAGGAATCTTTGCCCAGACAAACATAGTTGCCGGTGATTTAGCAACCTGCCAGCCGCTGTCCCTCAAACCATTGATCAAGGTATCCCGCCTTAGTTCATATTGATTCACCTGGTCCTGCAGGAAAGAGAAATCTGAAGTCAGCGCCGTCACTGCTGCTTTCTGGATCGGCAGAAAAATCCCGTAATCGATATGTGATTTGAAGGATGCGAGACAGCTTATGACTTCTGGATTCCCTACCACATATCCAATCCGGCAGCCTGCCATATTAAATGTTTTTGAGAGCGAGTTGAATTCCACGCCCACTTCCTTCGCACCAGGAACCGACATGAAGCTAATTTGCGGGTTATTGTCAAAAATCAGCTCTGAATAGGCAAAATCATGGACAACCAGGATATTATGCAGCTTTGCAAACTGCACAACCTCCTCGAAAAAGCTTCTATCCGCCAGCGCTGTGACAGGGTTTCCCGGGTAGCTTAATATCATCATTTTCGCTTTCGCCAATACATCTGCAGGAACTTCATCAAGCTTGGGCAGAAATTTGTTCTCCGCCAGCAACGGCATTGGATGAATCATCCCTCCCGCGATATTCACGCTAGCTTCATAGATTGGATAACCCGGATCAGGTACAAGCACATAATCCCCTGGATCGATGATTGCAGTAGCCAGATGAGCAAGTCCATCCTGCGATCCCATTAGCTGCAGCACTTCATTTTGATCATTCAGTTCTACTCCATAGCGCTCCCGGTAAAAATAAGCCACTGCCTCATTAAATTCGCTGATTCCCTTCAAAGTATATCCGTATTTGGAAGGATCCTTTGAATACTCAACAAGTGTATCAACAACAAAAGATGGCGGCTGAAAATCCGGGCTGCCAATACTAAGATCAATTACATCTTTCCCGTTCAGCTTGGCTGCCTGCTTCCGGTCGACTACCTCCTGAAAAATACTTGAAGACATTTTCCTGATCTTTTCTGATCCAATTAGATTCATAGCTTTTCCCCTCCACCGTTTTTGCATCCTGATGTATGTAGATTAATTATTCTTACTTTTTAAAATATAAATTCCATTATAGCAGGGAGACTCATTCAGTTCTACAGTTCTTTTCTTCTTTTTTGCGTTGAAGCAATGAAGTATCTGTGATAATAAAAAATATACCATTTTCTACATGATTATTGAAAGGGATATCTCTCTTCTTTTCTGAAAATAAAAAAATGAGCTGCAGATACAGCTCATCCGTAAATTATTTGGTAATGATCTTATCAATAATCCCATACTCAAGCGCTTCCTTGGCGCTCATGAAATAATCCCGGTCTGTGTCCTTTGCAATTTTTTCAACAGGCTGGCCGGTGCGCTCTGAAATGATTTGATTTACGTGCTCGCGCAGCTTGAGGATCCGGCGGGCTGAAATTTCAATTTCCGTTGCCTGGCCCCTTGCTCCGCCAAGCGGCTGGTGAATCATGATTTCACTATTGGGAAGAGCAAATCTTTTACCCTTTGTTCCCGCGAGCAGCAGCATTGCACCAAAGGAAGCGGCCATCCCAATACAGATAGTGCTAATATCAGGTTTGATGTATTGCATTGTATCAAAAATCGCGAACCCGGCTGTAGTAGAACCGCCAGGACTATTAATGTAAATCGATATGTCTTTATCCGGATTGTCTGCTTCCAGGAACAGCAATTGGGCGATGACGCTATTGGCGACCTGGTCGTTTATTTCATCCCCAAGCATGATAATCCGGTCCTTCAGCAGACGTGAATAGATATCGTAAGATCTTTCTCCCCTGTTCGATTGCTCGATCACATATGGAATTGTTCCCATATAAAATTCCTCCCTTTACAGCTATGCAGCCATTTTTAAAGAGAGAGTAGCGTTTGAATGCAAAGCCATTGCCGGCTTTGACGACGGAGCAAGCGAAGGAAACTCATGTATCTTTTCAATCAGGACGGATGGATCCTGGGCCTGGAGCGATTCAATCAGCAAGCTGGAGAGCTGGTGCTCCTCGGCTGTCTGAATTGAAGCGGCCTCTTGGGAGTCTCCTTTTTCAACCTTTTTCTTTGCCCTGTGCAGCGAACCCTTTACTGCCACTTCAGTCATTCCGAGAATCCCGGCAATTTCTGCAGACTGGAATCGAAATGCCTCCTTCAGGATAAAGACAACTGCCTGCTTTGGCGTCATTTTTCCCATTACCAGCTCGACTGTCTCGAATACACTGCTTTGAGAAAGAGCTCCTTCGTTCGAGGTAAGATCTTCTGGAATTCCCGGAGTTTCCCGCTTCCTTTTCCGGATCGTATCCACCCAGTGATGGTAGGCAATTTTCTTCAGCAATGCGGCATTGATTTTTGATTTCTCGTAATGCTTGATTGCCTTTACAATCGCATCCTGGAAAAGATCATCCCCATCCCATTTATTCTGTGTCAGGAACTGGCAATATTGCTGCAGTCGCGGATAGAATTGTTTAAAATTCCCTATATCACTTTTCTCGTCTTCGGCCAGCAAAACCTTGTTGGTCGGCATTCTGTTCACTCCTTTGAACCTCTCTGCCCCTATAACGGATGAGAAGCAGAAAAAGATACGCTACATTATAATTTTTATTGAAATAAATCTTTATCCTTTTTATCAAGCCTTCTGGATATATGTATGAAGCCATAAATAGTAATTGCCGTAATCGTCCAGCTTAATATCTCCCTGATTACCAAGCCGTTATCAAATGCCTCATTACCATATTCTATGATCAGGCAGGCTTTTACGAAAGACAATTGGAAAAATTAAATAAAAGACGAGATCTGCTAATAAAATTGTTCTGTATCTTCGTTCACTTCCTTCAGTATTGGCAGTATTCATTTTTATTACTAACTCGTCTTATTCTTGAAAATGTAAACTGCCAATACACCAATCAGTAAAACAGCACCCCATATAACTAGAACAAAATGAAATTTGTTATCAGTCGATTCGAAGCGGTCAGGATAAATCTCCAGTAAATATTGTTGAATTATTCTCTCAGCATTATTTTTCGAAATGCCTTCATTCAAGTCTATCCCATTCATTTCAAAAACTTTTGCGGTTCCAGAGCCCAGTGGACGGAAAGCTTCTCCTTCTGCAGAATAGGCAAAAGCCAACCCGAATTGCCTGTTATATATAAATGCTTCTCCCTGCTTCAATGCTGCCAATTCATTTGGCAAATCGCGTGAGTATCCCATCTCGGCAATTTCATATCGCCCCTTTGATGGTTCCCAGACAAGCAGTTCACCATTAATAATTCCATTTTGGTAAAACGGTGCCATCCACTGTCTGCTCGGTTCAACAGTTAAATTCATTTTGTTATCGATGATCAGCTGATTCACTGCGATAATCCTGCCTACAGATAACTCATAATCCCCTTTTATTGCTGAGGATAGAAATTCTTCATAATTTTCCTGTACCGTTTTTTCAACCTCATGAGGAACGTAGTCCGTTACCTCAAACTCGTCAATGCCCATAAGCAAAAGTGAAACCATCAAAGTCAGCACAAACAAGGTTTTAATCATCAAAACGGCTCCTTTTTACATTATGGGCATAGCAATTCCTTCAGCCATCCGCCTTTTTTGGAAAAAGCACTTTACTCTTGTATGCTTGAAATCCTGACTCCCTTGCAAAAATCCGATTTCTTTTGGCTCCATTCGATATAATATCCAGAATGAATCCACGAGGAGTGAATTCTGCATTTTTCGATAAAGGCGCTTTTCTATCTCTGGCTGTAAATCATCAATTATCTTTAAGACGGTTATTGACCTCTTCCCTTAAGTACCGCAGCTGCTCGAGGTTTGTATCCAATAAGGCTTCTTCTCGATTAGAGGGCAAGCCTTCGTATTCAATCTCTTCTTCAAATTGTGTTTCGGTAAAATCTATACGGTCCCCACCTATAACATTATAAAAATGCCATGAGTCTCCAATTCTCGTTTTCCTGATTCCACCGCCCAATAACTCCTGGACAACCAGCGCTGTTACACCGCATTGTCCCTTTGCTGGATTATCAGCAGTCCACTTACTGCTCGATTTTATCGACCATGATTTCCATAATGCTATTCTTACTCTCTCTACCTGGTTCCTTTTTGCAGTTTCACTCAATCTTTAAAACTCCCCTGTCTATTACCTGCTTTTCTCCAAAACTGCTAATTTTCCTTTTCCAAATGTCCAGTTCACCAGGAATATTCCCAAGAAGATCAGTGAGCCTCCCGCATAGACATGCCAGTTGACGACTTCGTCAAGCAACAGCCAGCCTGTCAGCACACCGAAAAATGGGGCAAGAAACAAAAAAGCACTTGTTTTTCCGGGATCTCCTTCATTTATCAAATAAAACCAGATGGCGAATTGAACAATTGAAGCCATGATTGCCAGCCATAAAATAATCGCGACTGATACTGGGGTTATCATTAGCATTGGTGTTTCCAGCAAAACACTCATTATCAATAAAATAATGCCGCCAAAAAGCATCTGGTAAGCGGTTAACACCCAAACATTTAACATGCTTCCCCATAGCTTGATCAGGATTGTACCGATCGACCATGAAACCGCTGCTCCAAGACCAAGAAGAGTTCCTGTCGTCAGTTGGAGATGGAAGCCCAGAGTCACAAAAACGCCGATAAAGCCTACGATGGCCCCAACCCATTGTAAAACACGGTAGCGGATTCCAAGTGATAGTGTACCAAGGACTACAACCATCAATGGGTTGCTAAAAGTTAGGATGGAAGATTCTCCTGCTGTGATTGTACGCAAACTGAGAAAAATGCACCCCATAACCCCAGCAGTCTGGAACAAACCAATGGCAAAAACCTTTGACCAGCTGGACATTCCCTTTGGGAGCGGCTTGTTCCGGACAAATACAGACATGATGAGACCGGCAAGTGTAAAACGAAGGCCTACCAGCAATAGGGGGGACACATATGCTAAACCAATTTTTCCTACGGTAAAAGAAGAACCCATCAAAAAGGTGGTAGCGATAACGAGAACTGCAAAAAATCCTGGATTTAAATGTTTCTTTTCTAAAGTATCCATCGAAAACCTCCCCCCTCTTAAAGGTGTTGCTATGTCAATATTCTTCCCTTGTAAAAAATATCCTTTATTTTTCTATCCTTTTCTTCCAATACCCCTTCTTCTAGAATTCTTTCCTGAGTCATATAAATAATTAATTTGTTTTCGAAGGAGTGGAAGGTTCGTGGATAATTATATCCTGCCAAAGTTACCCTTTTACCAACAGATTTCGCCTCCTTTTCGGCCTGAAACAGGAATGCCGCCAGAGCTTTTACCTGTATATGCTGCCCAGACTCCGCAAGCACCGCCTTTTCTGCCTTACCGAAGACTCAGCACGTTTCCAAATTATCCATCCTACAACCAGATGAGGCATATGCTTCTTCCAGATAACCTATTGTTACATAAAGGGAGGTAAATCCAATGGCATGGGATCACTCTCGGGAAGATATCAATGTATATTCACAGGGAGAAGTTGAGAAATGGGTGTATTCCACCTGCAACATTTGTTCAAATGGCTGCGGCTGTTATATCGCTGTTAAGGATAATAAAATTGTCGGGATTAAAGGCAACAAAGAATATCCTGTCAATCGCGGAAGGCTCGGGCCAAAAGGAGAAAATCAGTGGTGGGCAAACAATAGCATTGACCGCCTTACTGCTCCTTTAATCCGCAATAATAACGGTCTGCTCGTTGAGGCAACATGGGAGGATGCCTATTCCCTGCTCACCGAAAAGGTGAAGGAACAGCTAAAGAAAGCTGGTCCAAAAAGCATCGGCTTCTACCACACCGGCCAGGCTTTTCTAGAAGAATACTACACGATCGCTAAAATAATGAGGGCCGGGATAAGAACTCATAATGTTGACGCCAATACCCGGCTTTGCACTGCTACGGCAGAATGGTCTCTGATCCAGAGTTTTGGGTCAGACGGTCCCCCTGCCTGCATGGAGGACGTCGACCTGGCAGATGTCATTGTATTCATTGGACGCAACTCCAATGAGACAAACACTGTGTTATGGGAACGGACCCTTCAAGCAAAAAAACGAAATGGTTCTATCATCATTGAAATTGATCCCCGTCTAGATTTGAGTTCACGAATGGCAGATTTAAGCTTACGGCCAAGACCCGGAACAAATGTAGCCTTGCTCAATGGAATTCTCTATCTAATTATCAAAAACGGCTGGCATGATCCCGATTATATTTCATCTCATGCCATAGGCTATCAAGAACTATATGACTCTGTCCAACACTATATTCCAGAGACAGTGGAGAATATAACAGGAGTCCCTGCAGAGGATCTACTTAAATGCGCAAAAATGATTGGAACGTCGGAAAAGGTCCTGACCATTCTGCTTCAAGGTGTCTACCAGAGCATGGATGCAGCAGCTGCATCTTCGCTTGTGAACTCAATGCATGTGATTATGGGTAAAATCGGAAAGCCTGGCTCAGGACCTTTCCAGCATGCCGGCCAGCCAAGCGCGATGTCCAACAGGGAAACAGGTGGATCTGGTTTTTATCCAGGATATCGCAATAGCGATAATCCTAAGCATTTAAAGGAAATTGCAGACTTATGGAAGGTGCCGCCCGAATCTCTTCCTGTCGGTCCTGAAACCCATGTTATGCAAATGCTGGACCTTATCGAACAGGGTACTATCCAGATGTTCTGGGTTATGTATACAAATCCGGCTGTTTCCCTGCCGAATCGGAAGCGGTTCATTGATCTGATGAAAAAGGTGTTCCTGGTGGTGCAGGATCCCTTCTTAAGTGAAACAGCTGAATTTGCAGATCTTGTCCTGCCGACTGCAATGTGGGGCGAGAAAGAAGGAACAATGACCAACCTTGAACGGCGGGTGAATGTTTTGCGAAAAGCAGTCGAACCCCCTTTACAGCTGCCCTCGGATTTTGAAATCCTTCTTGAGTTCTCAAAGAGAATGGCATTTAAAGACTCGGAAGGCAACCCATTAATACAATTCAGTACTACTGAGGAAGCTTTTAATGAATGGCGTACGGTCTCAAGAGGCAGACCTTGCGATATGTCTGGAATGACTTATGCAAAAATGGAGGAACTCGGGGGAATACAGTGGCCGTGCAACGAAGAGTTCCCCAATGGCAAGGCACGTCTATATACCGATGGCGTTTTTAACACTCAGCTGGAGTATGCGGAATCATACGGCCGCGATATGCTGACTGGAAGAAGCAGGACCCGGGAGGAATTCAAACAGCTTGGGGCAGATGGCAAAGCCATTCTTTATGGTTTCCACTGGGCTCCGATGCCAGAGCATCCTGATGCTGAATATCCTTTTTTCCTGAATACCGGGAGGATTGTCTATCATTGGCATACCCGGACAAAAACAGGCAGAGCACCATTGCTTCAGATGAATGCCCCAGAAGGATACGCAGAAATCCATCCGGCTGATGCAGCCGCTCTTGAAATTGAACCAGGTGACATTGTTAAAATCAGCACAAAGAGAAATGAAATTTATGTTCCGGCACGTATTACTGATTCCGCTTTACAAGGAACAATCTTTATTCCATTTCATTTTGGTGGTTTGAATGAAAAGCAGGCTGCCAACGAACTGACAATTGATACATGGGATCAAGTTTCAAAACAGCCTCATTTTAAAAATGGTGCATGCAAAGTGGAGAAAATGTTCATGGGAGGCCATCTGTGATGAAGAGTTTTTTCCTATCTATTCAATCGGTAACTGTTGAATTGATCGACAAAGCAGAGGCATTACACCATCAAAGCATTGCATTCAATGCATTTTTGCATCGACTAATTGTTTTATTGGAAGAATTTCAGGAACAGGTTGCGGAGTCTTTATCTCTTATAGATGACCAAGTTAAATTACGGGAGACTCTATCAATCCTATACAGAAATGCTGATATGATAGCGGAAATGAATACTATGTTAAAGCGTACATCCCAGCAAAATTTCGATTTGGAGGTAAAAAGTATTCAGCAATCCTTGACCCAACTAGTTCCAGAGGTGGTCCGAAAATACGGAAAGTATGAAACCCTCTACATCATTACCCCTGGTTATCAACAGACATCCAGCCTTTGGAAATGATGATCAGTAACCTTTCCGGCTGAATAGAGAACCTGCAGGGGCTTTATAAGTCCCTGCCTCTATTAGCCTTGATTTCTGTAATACACCCTTCGGTTCCTGAACGCCAAAATTTGTGTTTTCAAAGAGGAATATACTCCAACAGCCGCATTTCCATAAAAGAAACCCATAAAGAAACCCGCCCAAAGATTATGAGGATGAGCGATAAAAATTGAGATGATCAGGCCAATCAAGTTTGCTACTGTAGGAACCCAAGGTTTCCTAATCTTGAATATTTTTTTCAAGAGTTCTGTTGCGATGATGACAAAGGGGACCGCAATAAGTGCATCCCAAAAATTCGTATGGATGATCGGAAATGCTTCCATTCCTTCACCTCATTCCAAGTTTGTGAACTTATATTTACATAAGAGTCCATAATTATAGATTGGCTGAAGCCCGGATTGTTTATTCTGCCAGTTCTGAAAAGGTTATCCACCCCCGTGAAAAAAGCTGCAAGACCTCAGGCTCACAGCTTCAATACCATTCTAACTGTCTTTAGGATATGACCATCAAAATCATCATCAAACTCGCTCACAATTTTAAATCCCTTTGCACGGTAAAATGTTGTTCCGATTTTATTATCTCTCTCGACATTTATGAATAATTCTCTAACATTATTAAGAGAGCGGACTCCCTCATTCAATAAGCCAGTTCCAATCCCCTTACCATGATACTCAGGATTTAGATATATCGCTGAGAGTTCTGCAGTCCCCTCTTCTTTTAACGGCGTGAAACTGGCAAAGCCGATTATTTTCCTGCCTGTCTCTGCAACTAGTATAAGAGAATTATTAAGCCGCCTCAGCATCATGCTGTCACTATAGGCAAAATTTAAGAAATTTTCCTGGATTTTGCCTGGAATGATCCCTTCATATGTAAAATTCCAGCTAGTTTTCGCCACATCCTGGACTTGTTTTATATCTTCTTCATTCATTTTCCTGATGACATACTCCACTTAATCAACCCCTGTAAATTACACATTCAATGTGATTTCCTTCTCATAAAAAAGTTTTAAAATTGGTGCGGTCACTTTGTCGAACTTTTCCTGGTCATGGAGTGGAATCCATGCAGCTTCTAGTAAATCGTCATTTGCCTTATTGTGCCTATCAAAGCCCAGTTGGCCGCCAATCACTTCCGCTACGAAGGTATATTTATTTTGTTGCGCTGACAGCAAGCCTTTTAGGCGCACATGATAGCCAGTTTCTTCTCTTACTTCCCGGATGCAGGCCTCTTCTGGACTCTCATCCTCTTCCATACCGCCGCCTGGAAAATTCCAGACGATCCGTCCACCGAAAACATATTGTTTTACCATCAATAAGTGTCCGTCACGAATGATCAATGCCTGAGATATCATCCCGCTATCTCATTGTTACAGTTTTCTTTTACAATAAAGTCCATGACTCTCTCATTCTCAAGCATTTCATCGGTTTCAACAAACCCCAGATTTTTATAAAATTGAATCGCTCCTTCATTTTCCGGAACGACAGAAAGGCGAACCCTCTGGCAGCCAGGGTGCTTCTCGATGATCATTTCAATGATTTTTTCCATGGCCAGCCTTCCATACCCTTTGCCCTGAAAATGTTCGCCAATCATAAACCTCGGCACCCAGTGCTGGTCGTAATACTCATTTTCCTGAATGTACTCTACCGCTGCCAGCCCAACTACTGTATCGCCTTCACAGATAGCGTACGGTGTGAACTTGGGATCGACATATGCCCAGGCAATCGTCGCCAAATTCCTTGCCACAAACTGCTTCTGATCTTCGGAAACCTCAAGCCTAGCGCAGTCCCGGATGTTTTCCTGTGTAACACGTTTAATTTCAATCATTTTATCAACACCCACTCTCTATATGGAAATAATTCGGGTAAAATGGGTGAATTCCCTGCCAGGTGGATAAATTTAGGTCATTCTTCAACTTATATTGATTTTTCTTCTTTTGGATGGTCTTAAGAATGCTTATTAGAACCATCTTGCCCGGATTTCTTCTCCCTGGATGGTCTTAAGGAAGCTCATTAGAACCACTCAGATCGGATTCTTCTCCTGGAGGATTTTAAGGAAGCTCACTGGAAGCTTCCTGCTCAGATTTTTTCTCACTGCAGGGTCTTAAGAACACTGCTTCATTAAACTTTTTTCATGGTATAGAATAAGCGCAGCAACATTTTTCCATTAAAAAAACCCGCTATCCAGCGGGACTATAATAAGACTGATGTATGTATTCTAATTGGTGCGTTCTCTGCAATATATATTAATCCCTATTTCTCTAGCACCTCGACACCGACAATATCATCAAATTTAATCGCCACCGCTGCTCCATCTGCTGTCACCATTCTTACCTCCTTCCGAATAGGATCAAGATAGTGGACATGGCCTTTTTCCTGGTAGGTGAATCCGTCTTCCCATTTTGAAACAACTATTTGATATGTAAACTCCATGGCCTCGCAAATGCGATTTTCGAACTCGGCGATTTGGTATTCATCGAGGATCGGCTTTGCCTGCCGCAATTCGTCGCGAGCCAGCTCCCATAAAAGCGCCCGGTGTTCCGGAGCAAAATGGGCAGGTAAAAACTTGATTTTCCCCCTGTCACGAATTCTCACTCCAATCCCTCCTTCCTAAATGATTTAATGTTATTATAACCCGAACACAGGTTCGTAACCTATAGTAAAATTTTTTTCATAAAAAAAACAGCTCCAGATCCTGTTTAAACAGGGTGGAGCTGTTTGGTGAGACAGATAAATTCTAGATGTCCTTCTATGCAATGACTTCATGATATTTGAAATAAGTCGACAGTTTTGACTCAACATGAGTTTTCCAATCATCCAAGGGAACGTTCAAATCTTTAAGCACTTTATAGGCATTCACCCAGGCGCTCATTTCAGCTGTAATCCGGTAGGACCAGTCATTCAGCCATTTATCATAATCAAGTTCGCCATTGACAAAATCAATTAAATGACCGATTTCATGTGCAAAAGCATAGATATTTTCTAAAGTCGTTGACAAAGGAATCGTGATCGACATATTAGGATTAAAATTGATTTTCTTCTTGGAGTCATATATCACTTTGCAGTTCAACTTTTCCGCCTCTTCTACTAAACGTAAAAAAGTGCCATATGTAACCATACCTTTTCCCCTTTTGATTAAATAGTTTTTCTCTCTATTATATATATTTTAGTAAAAAGGTATACCTATTTTACAAAATATTCTGATATTTTTTTAAAAAATAACCATGAATTTTACCTACCGACCAAACCTCCCGATGACATGTTTGCAGCAACTCAAATATTTTTCTAATTTAAAAACACTGGAATACTCTTATTTTCGACAAAAATTTTAATTTTTAAAGCGTCAGCTTCATTTTTTTTAATATAAGATAGCCAGAGTGAAAATAGTTATGCTAAATATAATGCCTTCACATTGGCGGCAGGTTGTATTTAGTTAAAAGGAATCAAATACAGATCTCAAAAGTAATCTGAACAAGAGGATCATAAGTCGGAAAGGCAGGATAATTAATTCCGGTATCCAAAACAGTACATCGAAAACAAAATCCCAAATATCATAAATCCCTTCATTCTTCTTCTTCCTTCTTTTTTCTGCTCGTTTTTCAACAAACATATTCATTCTCCTCATTTATCCAGTTTTCTTTAATAGTAATTACGACGCTCGGCAAAAAAAGTTTCAATAAAAGACACTTCATTTCAAGGATGAAGTGTCTAATCATGCTCTTTCATTTTTTTCAATAACTCAGCCGAACTTTCAGCAGCGATCATTTCCCCATTTACCACAGCATACGGTGACATACGGCATTCTTTGCACCTGCTTTGGCACTCATATTCCTGCACCGTAACGTTTTTTTGCCCCAGAAAATCCTGGTATGCTGCATGATCCTCTTCCTTCAGAAACTCCTGAAGATTTCGCTGGCAAAATTCAATCTTCACTTTTTTCTTTTTTGCAAATAGTTTTTGGAACATAGCCAACACCCTTTTAATTGAGCTAATTCAAGCGGGAAAAATATCATCTATATCAGAGCTTATCAATAAGGTTAAAACCCATAAAGCAAGGTCTATAACAATAGTCTTCTAAAAACTATACTTCTTTCAACACTAAGCATTATACCACTTCATCCAGAAGATATGTTCAGGTTTTTCCTTCCGGCAAGACAAAGAACGCAAGCTCCAAGGCAGAAGCTTGCGTTTCCACTAATATATATCCTGTTTGATAAAGACAGTGAACGAGACTGCCAATGCAGCAATTCCCCAGATTGTCAGGACTGCCAGAGAGAATCCCAATGTCATTCCTTCAATCGGGGGAGCCTGGCCAGAAAGATAGCCGGTCAGATTCAAGTTGATCATAAACAAGTATTTTGCCGATTCCCAGGAAGACACCATACTCGTCAAAATTGCACCTGAAATCAGGGCAGCGAGCATTACTCCCATTCCGGCGGGTGTATTCCTGATCAAAACAGATAGCATGAAGGTGATTGTCCCGACAATAATCGCGACAAACCAGACAAGGCTGAATTCCATCAACAGGTATTGCCATTGGGGAATCATCTGCACCGTGTTCGTGTTCAATTCGTTTCCTTCAGCAACAAATCCTGATATCACAGGAGCAGTCCAGCCCTGATAGCCAAAAATAAGTCCAGAAATCAGTCCGGACAACAATCCAAATAAAACAACTATGACCGAAACTGATAAAAGAAGAGTAATAAATTTACTCATTAGTACTTTCCAGCGTTTCACCGGCCTTGTGAGGAGTAACTTAACTGTTCCGGCACTTCGTTCGGACGACACAATGTCTGCTGCCACCACCATGATCATTAGCGGAATCAGCAAGTTGATTGAATGCTCAGCGAACATGCGCATGAACGTTGGTGCGCCGGGTTCCATCGGATTGATGTTTTTATCAAGGTAATACTGCTGCTGCTGGATGCGAAGCTGAAGCTCATTTTTCCATTCATCGGAAATCCCGCTGCTTGTGATCCTGTTCTGCGTGTCAATGATCTGCTGCTGAAGCGTCGTTCTCCAGTCTACATCACCAAAACGCTCCAGCCTCCGTTCAATCTCCCTGTATTGAGAGTAGGTGAACATCGCTACAAGTACAGCTATAATACCTGCAACTACAAGGATTCTTTTTTTGCGAACGATTTTCAGCATTTCATTTCGGACTAGGTTAATCAATCGATTCACCTCCGGTCAGTTCAAGGAACAGGTCCTCAAGGGCAGGCAGCTTCCTGTTCATTTCTTTTACCATGACATTCTGTTCTACCAAAGCCTTGTTCAATGTGGCAGTATCACTTTCATGGTATGGAGTGATTAGAGTCCCATCAGGCCCCTCTGTTACAGAGGTGAAACTCCCCAGAATATCCTTCGCTTTTTCCAGTGGTGCAGCCCGCCAGATGACCTTTTCCTGCAGTGCCAAAAGAGAATCGACTGTATCAACCTTGATAACGGTTCCCCTCGAAATAATCGCAACCCTGTCACACATAAGCTGGATTTCACTGAGCAGATGGCTTGAAACGAGTACCGTCAGCCCTTCTTCCTCTGCCAGGAACCGGATAAAGCTCCGCATCTCCCTGATTCCCATTGGGTCGAGCCCATTGGTAGGTTCATCAAGAATCAGTACCTTTGGCTTCCCAAGCAATGCCTGGGCAATTCCCAGTCTTTGCCTCATTCCAAGAGAATAGGTTTTTACCTGATCATGTATCCGCTCCTCGAGCCGGACAAGCTTCACGACCTCATCCATATACGAACGTTCCACATTCGGTATCATCCTGGCAAAGTGCTCGAGATTTTCCCACCCTGTCAAATACGAGTAAAGCTCGGGGTTTTCAACGATACATCCCATCTGTTCCATTGCCTTTGTAAAATTCTTTTCAACATTATAGCCGCAAATCTCAATTGTTCCAGCGGTAGGTCTAATCAGGCCAACCAGCATTCTGATCGTTGTCGTTTTGCCTGCGCCGTTGGGGCCGAGGAATCCGAAAACCTCTCCTCTTTTCAAATCGAAATCTAGTCCCTTGATGATTTCCTTCTTGCCTATCCTCTTTTTCAGCCCTTTGACCGAAAGTGTAATCTCACTCATCGTCCATCTCCCTCTACCATGAAATCAGCGACGCAATCCGTTCAGCAATCAGCTTGTAGCCTTCTGCATTCGGATGGAATTTATCTGTATATAAGTAATCGTTCACACTGATCTGAAACAAATCAAACGTCGGCACAAGGATGGCTTTCTTATCTTTATCGAGCAGCTTGCTTGTCTCGAAATTCCATTCACGGACAATTTTGGTCGTTACTTGAGCGTCATTCAAATCGATGAATGGGTTATACAAACCTATTTGGAAGATCACCGCTTCCGGGTTAACTGTCCGTAATTCCTTCAAAACTGCCTCGAGGTTCTTAAGATAGGACTGCCTTAATTGCCCAACCAGTTTTGGATCTAGATTCATATAGGTTTGACCACTTTGGAACAGGTCATTGCCGCCAATCGTGATCAGTATGTAATCCGCGTTCTTGATTTGCCTTTTAATCTCATCCTGCTTCACTTGTTCAAGCAGCTGATTTGACCGATAGCCTTTTACGCCATAGTTAAACAGGGTAATCTTTTCTTTCGATTTTTCCTCAAGCTCATCTACCAAATAGCCAATATACCCTTTCCCGCTGGCATCCCCTGTCCCTCTTGTCAGCGAATCCCCGAGCGCGACAACAACCTTTCCTTGCTTCTTTTCCTCCGTTGCAGGCTGCTGCTCAGTAGTCTCTGTAACTCCTGACGCCTCACCCTTGAAAAATTGATTTTGGAACGTCCAGCCAAGCCCGACTAGCATGAGCAAGAAGGATAAAGCCGAAACGATTAAAACCCATTGAACTGAATGCTTCCTCACCTGATCACTACCTATCCTTTTAATTCTTGTGCCACTAATTGGTATTGTTAATTTTATAACAAATAATCTTTAATTAAAAATGTTAATGCTGTGAATTTTTGTTTTGATGTGCTGGAACGCAAAACGAATAATTAATTGTTCTATAGTGAATTTTATAAAAAACAGGCTATGTTAAACGAGGCTGTTGATTTTCGTTCCAGGCGCTTCGCTTTCCTCGGGGCGTGCGGTGAGCCTCCTCGTCGCTTTGCTCCTGCGGGGTCTCACTTGCCCGCTTCATCCCGAAGGAGTCTTCGCGCCTTCCACTACAATCAACAGGGTTAATAACCAACATTCAGCTTTAACACAGCCAAAAACAAAAAAGCGCGCAGCTTTTATGCTGTTCGCGCTTTTTATATAGCAAATGCATGATTGCCGATTTTCTTTACAACTTCACGTGAGAAAATCCAATCACTTGTGGCCGTATTAGGGTTGTAAAAGTATAACAGCTCCTGGTTTTTTTCCTGGTCAACCAATGCTTGATCAACTGCTTCAATGGCATCTTTATTTGGCGGTTCGTTAATAGAGCCATTCAGAACTGGTTCAAAAGCGTTTCTTTGGTAGATAACTTCCTTAATAGTATCAGGGAATTGTTCGTTTTCAACGCGATTCAGGACCACGTCGGCAACTGCAACTTTTCCTTCGAATGGTTCACCTTCTGCTTCAGCATGAACCAGACGGGCAAGCAGTTTCTTTTCCTCTTCTTTAATGAAACGGTGGTCAGTAACGGAAGATTCTTTAGTCACAACTTCAACTTTTTTTAACTTCAATGTTTCAGCAGCTTGAGCCTCATCAACCGTTTCTGCGTCGAAGTGATGTGTAGGAAAAACACTATATGAACCAATAATAAGTGTGATTGTGCTTAATAAAGTAATAAGATTATTCATCCTTGTAAAACCTCCTGTTCGTTCTTTTTTAGGATAAAACAGGCCATTTACAAGGCTAACAGGTTTTCAAGCATTTCTCATTAGTGAATCATTGGGAGAATTACCAGCCAGGGTTTCGGTATCTTTAGACTATTATGATACTTTATTTACACTTCCATTCCTTCTTCGTTCAGGACAAACAGCCTGCACAGATTTTTCAAAGTGTGAATTTTAGCTGTAAAAAGATACAATTCATCATAATTTCTTTCGATAAATTCCTCGATAACGGGTAACCCTTTTTTAAAGCGTCCAACCAAAAGCAGTGTGTAATTTTCTTCAGCCGTTACCTGATTTACTCTCTTGATTTCATTGGCCAGTGATTGAAATTTGTAGTCCTCGACCATAAGCATTAACTGAAAATGTAAATTGGATTTTTTGTTCTGCTGATATGTCTTATTTATCAATTCGACAAATAGAAGAATATTGTCTGCCAGGAGATTCGCTTTTTCCATTTGGATTTTCATAAGCCATGCCCCCAAGTATGCTGATAAGGGATATGTATGATGTTTGTGGATGGCTTAACACATAATAGCAATAAAAATGACTGCTGATAATAATGTCGGCAGCCGAATTATAAGTTTACATTATTTTTCATTTATAGAGGTTGAACTTAAGTTCTAGTATTTGCCTGATGATTTGTGCTCAGGCACTTCGATCATTCTATTGTCCTTTTCCAATAATATCGGCCTTTATTTGAAGATCCGAAAGCAGGCTATAGGATAATATTTTCTTTTTGTATTCTTTGACTACATCTACACGGTCCTTATAAAGGAATAGGGATACTTTGACCTTTTTTTTACCTTCATTCACTTTAATAATAACAGGGGGCCCACTATCATCCCTTACTAAGTAATGCTCCTCAGTCCCTGGCCAAATGTAATGTTTCTCTAAAAATGTTGCTTCATTGAAAGAATTTAGGATTTGAATTTTTTCTTTCCCTTCTATTATTACACCATTTATTAAAACTGTGGAATTTTCATAACTAATCTCTGAATGCAAGGCAAATTTTTTAAGAATCCATTCAACAGCACCAGTAGGAAGACAGGTGACTATAATTTTAAATAAACTAAAAAGTGTTAACGGAATGATCACTGCCCATGTCATTCAATCATCTCCAATATGATTATTACAAGGAAAAAAGGTTTCCGAATACCTTTTAATCCCTCTCTCAATATTTTTTCGTTTTCGCGTGCAAACGAAAAACGTACAAAGCCATTTTTAGCTCCCAGGGCCGCCACTTTTAGCATATCAACCCGCAAGGCTAGGATACGAATTCGCACAATGACCTTAACATTTTCAGTCTGCTAAAAAGGGATGCGAATTTGTGTACTAAAACACACTTAAGTTAATGGAAAACCTAGTTGTAACGAAAAAACTAGCATTCCAATTCATTTACAAATTAGAATGCTAAATTTGTGTGCGAATTAAGTTTTAGCACTCGAAACCCAACCCATTAGATAATTCAGCAGTCATTTTTTAATGTTAACATTATTCTTCATCCGGTATATTCAAAACTTTGACAGTTTTAAAAGCCGGGATCATTTTGAAATTTAAGTTCCAGCTCGACGACGTTACTTCAAATTCCTGGTCTGTAACAGTAAACTGCATCATTACATCATTTACCCCGTCCATTAAAACATAGGAATTCTCATTTGCATATAGTTTAATCGTTTTATGTGCGATTAATGTCCACCCATTTACTAATGTATGACTTTTATTAACCATGTTTTTCGCCTCCATAGAGGATTATAAATCATGGCTGTGGATTTTTCGATGGGATTGATTTACAAAGAATCATAACTGGTGCTGTAACGTTGTAGTATTAAATCTCAATTACCTTAATACATGAGAAGATTTCTTCCTCTGCAGATGGATGCTCCCATTCATCAGGATAATAACCTAATGGGTTACATATCATTTCGATTCCTTTGTTTAGATCATGGTAACGGGTATGAATATGGCCAAAAATATACTTTTTAACGGCATATTTCTGAGCTAATTCCCAGAATCTTGAGCTTCCCATCATAGCATTGAAAAAGTCCCAACTTGGATCGCCCTTGACTGATACATAATCTGAGCTTGGTACGAAATGTGTTACCATAATAATTTTTCTTCCTCGATATGCACGTAACCAGTTTTCTAATTTTGAAAAATAAAGATCAGTCACTTCAAAATCAGGCATCTTCCAGTTAGCATAGGTTTTATCCGGCCATGTAAAATCATTGAAAGAACCAGCTTGAAATTGTTCTTTAGTGTAACCCTCTATTCCATAAGAGTAATCATACCAGCCACCGTCCCCAATTATCACCCATCCGTCATCCAATTCCACCGGTCCATTTCCCAGGTTGCCGGGAAACTTCAGCAGGATTTGATACGCGAGATTTGAATCTTCATGATAAATATCGTGGTTACCATGAACAAACAATAACCTTGTTTTTAAAGAATGATTTTGCAATTCATTTAATAGTGCAAGGCTTTTTTCAGGACCGGCAGTCATATCCCCGCTTATGATAAAAACATCTGGTGCATACTCGGCTAACCATTTTTTTAAGATCACAATTATGTCAGTCTTAGTATTTTTACGATTTAAACCTTCATGAATGTCAGACAAGATAGCGATTCTCATAGAACCCTCCCGCTCCCAGGTTAAATGAATCCTCTCATTACAAGGATTTCCCCTTAAAGTTAATACATCTACAAGTACTTCTCTACCATTTTATAAAATATTTACTATTAATAGACTACTAACCATGCAATTTGGGGTATTACAAAGAAATGAAATCATGTTAACTGATTTTTAAACAAATGTAATCTAATATTCCATAAGATGAAATCTATTTATGGGATAATGACTACTTCACATGATTCCTCATATAATTTTCAGCCAAGGTGGTGCAAGTATGGCAGCAACAAAAAAGAGGAAAAGGATCAGATGGACACGCGTATCCGCTGCCCTTATTCTCTTAAGTATCTTTTTGGTTGGTCTTTTTACTATTTTTCAATACATAGACGGAACCATTCAAACAATCAATCAACCCTTAAAAAAGGCAGAGGCAAATACTTCATTTCAAGGAGAGAAAAAAAAGCTTGATGAAGTGAATGTACTCTTACTCGGAAGTGACTCGCGGGGAGAGGAAGCAGCACGAACAGATACCATCATGGTTGCACACTATAACCCCAAAACTCATGATGTAAAAATCATATCGCTTATGCGTGACATGCTTGTCTCAATACCAGAACATGGACAGCAAAAGTTAAATGCTGCCTATACATACGGAGGCCCTGAATTATTGAGACAGACTATTCAAATGAATTTCGGGCTGGATATCCATCACTATGCGATTGTCGACTTTAAAGGCTTCGAAAAAGGCGTCGACCTCCTCGTACCAGATGGAATTGAAGTCGACATTCCCTACACCATGTCCCATGGTATTGGTATGACATTGGAGGAAGGAACACAACAATTGCATGGCAAAGAACTGTTAGGATATGTACGCTTCCGCCAGGACCGCCTAAGTGACTTCGGTCGAGTGCAAAGGCAGCAAGAAGTCATCGCAAAACTTAAGGACGAAGCAGTGAGCCTGCAAAGCGTCGTTCAGCTTCCCGACCTTTTGAAAATACTAAATAAATACATCGATACCAATTTAGACACACCCACACTTTTGACAATTGGAAAAGACATTTTAACCAATAAAACAGGCGAAGTAGAAACAATCAGAATACCCGAAGACGGCAGCTTCACAAACGAACGCTTCGAAGATATCGGCGAAGTATTAGACGTAGACCTCGAGCAAAACAAAAAAGTGATCGATCAATTCTTGGAAGCATAGGGACGTACCTTCTGCTTCAAAGTGAAGCATAGGGACGTATCTAGTGCTTCTAAATTACGAAGGAGTTAAATAAAAAAACCGCACGAGTGGGAATCCAACCTGCGGTTAATATACTTTATTGGGGTACCTTACTAATTGAATTCATATGAGCAGGATCGAGATCATATGCGGTTTAAATGAGCTAGCATTTATTTCTTACTTGTTCCCTTATAACCTCCAAAACTTTCAAAGAAATAGTGATTCTTCTAGCAGTAAGTTTGTTAAACTTATCAGGAAGTTCCTCCCCACCCATAGATTGTTCCTCTCGGAAATCTTCCATCCGCATTTGGGTTAAATATAGTTTGATTACTTGCCATTTCCAATCTAAGTCTTTTAATTATTTCTTCTTTACTAGGTTTTTCTTTGAAAAGTATCTTCGCAAAACTTGCGTCAATTATTACTTTTAGTGCTGTTTCCACATTTTTAGGAACTCTAACATTCTCAATAATTTTCAAATAAAAATATTCTTCATCTTCAACAAGCTCCGACTTTTTAGTGTTAATATAACTTAACCGAAACCCAAGATGCATTTGATTATTACTATCAACATGAATATCAACAAATGGATCTTTCTCAAAAGAAATATAGTTATTAATTTTCATTGGAGTAATAGATACATCAAAATTAAATAATGAAAAAGCATCTTCAGGTGTTTCTCTTGAAAAAGAAATGTCACATTCTATATTACCTACTATTGTAGGCAGAGTGATTTTATTATCAGCCATTTGGAGCCCTCTTTATTAGAAAATTTTGTTTCACAATTTGCTTTAGCCATTAATTAGATAATGTTATCTTGTGTATCACGTCAATGACTTTTATGTATCTATCTAGATTACTTATTAAAATTATCGGTTTATACCTGAAGTGACTTTAGCTTTTTCTATTAAACACGAATTAGTTTGTAATATTTCATCTAATTTCCAAAGCTTGCTGCAAGGTTAAAACAAGTGAGCAATTCAAAATATATAGAAAAACCGCACGAGGGGTTTCCACCGTGCGGGACCAAATTTAGATACTTATTAAGTTTTGCAATATTTCTTAATTAAAGAGCCTTATCATCAACCGAATTCAAATAAGCTTCAATTTCATCAATCACAGATTTCACACAACCATCTTCAAATGGAGAAATTAAATTCGCTTCTTTGACAAGCTCTGTGAATGATTGGCTGCCGCCCTGCTTACATAAGTGCAGGTAATCCTTCCAGGCATCCTCTCTATTTTCCTGCGTACGTTTCCAGAATTGCAACGCACAAATTTGAGCTAGTGTGTAATCAATATAGTAGAAAGGAACTTTGTAAATATGTCCCTGCTGCTGCCAGAAACCACCGTTTTCCAGGAAGTCATTTCCTTCATAATCGCGATGCGGCAAGTACTTCTTCTCAATTTCTCTCCAAGCTCGCTTCCGCTCAGCTGGAGTTGCTTCCGGGTTGGCATACACAAAATGCTGGAATTCATCGACTGCTACACCATAAGGAATAAAAAGAACCGCTTCGCTTAAATGAGAGAACTTGTACTTATCCGTATCTTCCTCGAAGAAAAGATCCATCCAAGGCCAAGCAAAGAATTCCATGCTCATCGAATGTATTTCACATGCTTCTAGTGTAGGGAACGCGTACTCAGGTACTTCAAACACACGACTTTCAAATACTTGGAAGGCATGTCCTACTTCATGCTTTAATACACGAACATCACCTTTTGTTCCATTAAAGTTTGCAAAAATGTATGGTGACTTATGTTTGCTAATATAGGTGCAGTATCCGCCTCCAGCCTTACCTGCTTTACTTAATAAGTCCATTAGGTTGTTTTCTACCATATAAGTGTAAAACTCATTCGTTTCAGGAGACATTTCCTCGTACATTTTCTTCGCTTGATCAACAATCCACTCCGCATCTCCTTTAGGATCAGGATTTCCTGTCTTAAAGCTGAAGCTGTCATCGTAATATTTAAATGTTTCGACACCAATACGTTCCTGCTGTCTTTGTTTTAGTTTTGTTGCTAAAGGAACGATGTACTCTTTCACTTGGTCACGGAACTTTGCTACCATCTCAGCATCATAATCAGTACGGGACAGCCGGGCATAAGCTAACTCTGTAAAAGAAGAGAATCCCAGCTTCTTAGCAATACTAGTCCGTACTTTTACGAGCTTGTCGTATAAATCATCCAATTGAACGGCATGCTCAACGAAAAAGTTGTACTTAGCTTCGTTTGATTCTTTCCTAACGGAACGGTCAGGTGATTGGTGGTAAGGAACTAACTGAGCAAGATTTTTCACTTCCCCGTCAAATGGGATTTTAGCTGAAGCAAGTAAATCAACATACTCACTAACTAGTTTGTTTTCTTCCTGCATTTCTTTCAACACATTAGGAGAGAATGTTTTTAATTGACTGTCAGCTAATAAGAATAACTGTTTCCCCCACTTTTCTTCTAACTGAGAGCGGAATTCAGAACCTGTAAGTGCCTCGTAATATTCTGTGATCAGGCCCTTATAGGCTGGTCCTGCTTCATTGAAAAAATCCTTTTCTTTCTTATAGAACTCATCCGTGGTATCAATCGTCTGACGAATTTGAACAATCTGTCTCATGCTTTCAAACTCAGAGCGTACCTCATTGATTTCTTTCATTACTCTGTCCTGAACCTCAAAGGACTCAGCAGATCGGAACCTCTCCAGTAATTGATTAAGGTTCCCCTCCACCTCTTCAAGATTTGGTCTTGTATATGGATAATCATTAAACTGCACGAATGAATCCCCCTTATGTAGTAAAAATTTTCATATAAATTACATATTTCGGCAAAAGAGGAAAATCTCCTGTTACTTTCAGAAAAAAACTTCGTTATTCGAAATATAGATATTACTGTTTTGCGTGTTTCTACGCCCCTTACAACCAAAAACACTGCATACAAAAAAACGCACAGGTCGATAACTGTGCGGTTAAATTATGTATTTTTGCGGGACCGCCTGGGTATCGCCCCCAGCGGATTCTCCCGCTACATTGCCAATGGAGTCCTATGTAGCTTAGGGACTTACCTAATGCTTCCAGAAGAAGCACAGGGTACGTCCCCCCGCTTCCAATCTGTGATTAGCTTGATTTCCGCCCTAGGTAGGCCTCCATGATTCTTGGGTCGGTCAATAGATCATTGGATTTTCCTTCTGTGATAATTTTTCCTGTTTCAAGTACGTATCCATAGTCAGATACACGGAGAGCCTGTCTCGCATTTTGCTCCACTAGGAGAACGGTTGTCCCTGCTTCGTTGATCTCCTTAATGATTTTGAAAATGTCGGCTACAACAAGTGGTGCAAGGCCCATTGAAGGTTCATCAAGCAATAAAAGCTTCGGCTTGCTCAAGAGCGCCCTTGCGATGGCAAGCATTTGCTGTTGTCCTCCAGAGAGAGTCCCTCCCAATTGCTGATGCCTTTCCTTGAGAATCGGGAATCTCTCCATCACTTTTTCGATATCATGTTTAATTTCATTATCCTTTCGATGATAGGCTCCCATTTCAAGATTCTCAAGCACGGTCATACCGGATAGAATTTGCCTTCCTTCAGGCACAAGTGCGATTCCTGTTCGTACCAGCTGATCCGGCCGCCTTCCTGCTACATCCTCTCCAAGAAATTCAACCTTTCCCTCTTGCGGCTTTAAAAGGCCGCAAATCGTTTTCATTGTGGTGGATTTTCCTGCACCATTTGCTCCAAGAATGGTTACAATACTCCCTTCCTCAACCTCAAGACTAATATTTTTTAGCACATTGATTTTTCCATAGGAAGTAGAAATTCCCTGAACCTTAAGCATACAGTTCATCCTCCTCACTGCCGAGGTATGCCTCGATGACATCAGGGTTATTCTGTATCTCAGCAGGACTGCCCTCCGCAATTTTCCTGCCAAAGTTAAGCACCGCAATCCTGTCACACAAATTCATCACCAGCGGCATATCATGTTCAATCAACAGGACAGTAACCCCTTTAGCCTGGATTTTTTTTATCAGCTCAAACAAATTGCTTGTTTCTGTTTCGTTCATCCCAGCAGCCGGTTCATCGAGCAGCAGCAATTGCGGATCGCTTGCCAGCGCTCTGGCAATTTCCAGCCTTCTTTGCTGTCCGTAAGCCAAGCTGTCTGCTAGATTCTCTGCATATCCAGTAAGGCCGACAAAGTCGAGCAATTCATTCGCTCTTCTCCGAATGTTCTCCTCTTCCTGGCGTTGTCTTTTTGTTCTGAAGACACTGCTGAAAACGCCCGACTTGCTCCGACAATGCTCCCCTACCATGACGTTTTCTTGAGCTGTCATTTGAGGGAACAGGCGAATATTTTGAAACGTACGGCATATCCCCTTTTTGGTGATAAGGTGCGGCTTGACTCCGCTGATATTTTCCCCGTTAAAAACAATTTCCCCTGAAGTTAGCGGGAACATGGAGGTAACTAAATTGAACATCGTCGTTTTTCCTGCTCCGTTCGGACCGATCAACCCGAAGATTTCACCTTTGTTGATAGAAAAGGAGACATCGGAAACTGCGCTGATTCCGCCAAAATTTTTATGCACTTTTTTGATTTGCAGTACCATGCTCTTTCCCCCTTTTCTTCGTTTTCAACTTCATCCAGTTTAAAAGATGAACGTCAATGAGTCCCTGAGGACGGACTGCCATCATCACGAGGATGATCAAACCGTAAATCATATAACGATACTCACTGATAAAGCGAAGGACCTCAGGCATTACGGTTAAGAATAATGCTCCAAATACAGGCCCCCAAATGACCTCGCTGCCACCGAACACAGCAAAAATCAAAATCTCAACTGCCCTGTGGTAAGCAAAATCAGCCGGACTAATATAGGCAAGGACATGGGCATACAAGGCTCCGGCAAATCCGGAAAGCAAAGCTCCCTGTGTAAAAGCAAGCACTTTATAGTAAGTGATGTTGATGCCCATAGATTCAGCTGCCTTTTCATCCAGTTTGATGGCAGCAAACGCCCGACCAACCCGAGAGCGGGATTGTCTTCTGATAAACCATATAACCCCAATTACAATAAACAATAAGAGCAGAAAAACCATAAGGAAAATGAATTGGTTGTTTTGCAATCCAATAAACCTCGGGTCAAAACCAAATTCCTTAAAATTCCTAAGGATTTCACGTCCAAGATGGGGAATGCCAGACAAACCAATGGATCCCTTAGTCAAAGACTCCCAGTTTACTAAAACAACACGGAGAACTTCCCCAAATCCAAGAGTCACAATGGCCAAATAAACCCCCTGAAGTCTCAGAGTCGGAATTCCGATCATAATGCCGAACAATCCAGCCATAAGTGTACCTGCTAAAATTCCAAGCAGGATTGGAAAATCGAAGTTTAGCGTCAGAAGCGCCGAAGTATAAGCACCTATTCCCATAAACCCTGCATTTGCAAGTGAAAGCTGTCCGGTAGAAAGTGTTATATAAATACTTATACCAAGTATGACATTGATTAAAATAAATGAAGCGACCTGTAAATAGTACGGATTGATAAGTTCCCCAAGCATTTGTTCACCTTCTTATGCCGAAATTTTTTGGCCGAATAATCCTTGTGGCCTAACAAGGAGAATGACAATGATTGCTGCAAACGCAATCGCATCCCGGTAGCCCGAGTCTCCATACACCACAACGAAGGTTTCCGCCAATCCTAGGATCAGGCCGCCTGCCATAGCACCCTTGACATTTCCCATTCCACCGAGAATGATTATTGCGAGCCCCTTTAAGCCAATAGACAAGCCCATTTGAGGGGTGACTGAGTTAAATGCCATTCCGACAAGGATTCCTGCAATTCCCCCCATTGCGGAAGCGATAATCACTGTCATGGTGATTGTCTTTTTCGTATCGACTCCTAGAAGACTGGCCGTTTCAAGGTTCTCGGCAGTTGCCCTTAGTGCTTTGCCGGCTTTTGTTTTTCCCAGCCAATATGAGAGTGTATACATTAAAATAACTGAAATCATAAAAATGACAATTTGCACCAGATACACTGTAATCGATCCTATCTGGAAGCTGATTTCCGCGAATGTATTATTGAACGGATGGTTTCCTGCCCCAAATAAATGATGGGATAAGTTTTCAAGCAGGATGGAAACACCAATGGTACTGATCAAAGGGGCAAGGTGTGAAACTCCCTGTTTATTTCTGAGCGGCCTTAGCGCAAAGCGCTCCAGCAAATAACCCATAATCCCAGTCACCAAAACAGCAGCTGCGAAAGCAAGCCATAGAGGCCCTTTGAAAGTGGAAGTTACAATAACACCAATGAAAGCTCCAAACATAAAAATTTCACCATGGGCCATATTTATGATGCCCAGCACCCCGAAAACGAGTGTAAAGCCCAGTGCCACAATGGCATATATGCTGCCCAGGGTAATTCCGTTGATTAACTGTTCGATTAACATGGCATCTCACCTTCTGATTCTTTATTTAAAAGAAATTTCCATCAGCGGAGTATTCCGCTGATGGATTACGGGTCTGACTATTCAAACACCTTGAACTTTCCTTCTTCAATGATAAGAACAGTAGGCTCCATTACAACATCTCCGTCCTTATCAAAGGAGAAGCTGCCAAGGATTCCCTGAAAATCTTTAGTTTCCGCTAATGCGTCTCGAACCGCATCCCGGTCTGCATCTCCGGCAATCTTTAACGCCTCAGCCATGATATAGAGAGCGTCATACGCCTGTGCAGCAAACTGGTCAGGTTTTTTGCCGTATTTTTCCTCATACTTTTTCACGAAGTCCTGGACTTTCTGATCGTCTTTATCACCATACCAGGGTGTTGCCACAATCAAGCCGTTGGCAGCATCACCGGCAATTTTGATCACTTCAGGAGAGTTGAAGCCATTTCCGCCGACAAATGGAACATCAATCCCCAATTTGCGTGCCTGGTCCATGATGACTGCACCTTCATTATAAAGAGCTGAAGCCAGAATCAAATCAGGTTTGAGACCTTTGATTTTCGTTAATTGTGCATTATAGTCAGATTGGCCTTTTTGGAATGTCTCAATGGTTAAGATTTCGAGCCCCTTCTCTTCAGCAGCCTTTTTCATAGTATCGAATCCTGACTTCGTAAACACATCATCATTTCCATATAAGATTGCTACTTTTTTTGCGTCATATTTTTCTATCGCTTTATCGATCGATGCTGGAATAGCCAATGCTTCAGGAAGCGAGTTTCGGAATACATATTCACCGATTTGCGGAATCCCTTCAGCAGTAGTAGATGTTCCCATAATTGGCACCCCGTTTAGATCCGCTTCAGGACCAACTACGTTCATCTCTGTACTTAGAGTCGGTCCGATAATCGCCGTAACATTTTTAGAATTCATCAATTTCTGGGCAGCGGTTAAAGCTTGATCCTGCTTCCCTGCTGAATCCTCAATAACAAGGTTGATTTTTACATCTCCCGCTTTATTGATTTCTTCGTTTGCTAGCTTGAGTCCGTTGGTAATTGCTTCACCATATGCCGCTCCCGGTCCGCTAATATAGGATATGACTCCAATATCAGCTGTCACTTTTCCTTCCCCGCTTGCTTCTTTCCCCCCAGAAGATTGGGCACCCCCACAAGCCGACAGCAAAAACAGACTTGATAAAGCAGTAAACTGAGCAAATCTTCTAAAATGCTTTCTCATTCTCTAAACCCCCTCTAATTTTTAGAAAAATAATAATATTCCAAACTATATAACAATTAAAATATAAAACTATTGCAAAGTAAAGGCAAAATAAAGATAAATTTTCCACTTAGAAAACAGGTTTATCATTAATAGATTATGGCAGTTAACCATCAGATTACATTTATAGAACTATGAGAATCTCCAACCTCGGTTAGTAGATCTAACTGGAATCCAAATAAAATCAAGTATAAATGAATTCATGTCCATATGCTTTATTTCATCTTTTTACCCTCACATCCATTCAAAAATTTCAGTTCAAAATACTCGTTTTGGATAAAAATTACATCCTTTAATAAATAGACAAATGTAAGGAGAAAACGTCATATTTCGTTTTCAGTTATTTGGTCCAAAAGTGAACGGATGCGAACAAGAATGTCGATTCGTAATCCTGTGTCCTATTTAAAAGAATGACATATTTTAACAAAAACGATTATTTCCATCTTCCCTGATAAAACCCTTTTTAAATCTGAAAAAATGCATTTAAATATTCAGTATTTTCTTAATTGTGTTAAAGTATAGATGACAATTAGTTAGGGGGGAAAAACATGAAAAGAAATAAGTTAGTTGTTGTAGGAGTAGGCCATGTTGGATCATATGTTCTAGCAGATGCAATGAAATTAGGACTATTTGCGGAAATAGCTGTCATTGATAAAGATAAGGATGTTGCTTATGGCGAAGCTCTTGACCAGGAACATGCAACCGCTCTTACATATATGTCAAATACAACGGTACATGCTGGGGATTATTCCGAGTGTGCGAATGCAGATGTAATTATCTGTGCTGCTGGTCCCAGCATGATAAAAAGTGATGAAGATGCCATGCCGGACAGGGCTCAATTAGCTGTTGTCAATTCAGACGTAATTCGTGAAGTTATGACTGGAATTACTAAATATACGAAAGAAGCAATCATTATTCTAATAACAAATCCGTTAGATACCATGGTGTACATAGCAGAAAATGAATTTGGCTATCCGAAGGGACGCATATTCGGCACCGGAACTATGCTTGATTCTGCACGTCTTCGTAAAATAATTGCTACTAATTATGACATCGATTCAAAAAGTGTAACAGGTTTTATGATGGGCGAACACGGACATACAGCTTTCCCAGTATTAAGCCGCTTAAGTGTGCAAGGATTTAGTGAAAAAGAATTAGACCAAGTTTTCCAGGGAAAAGAACCATTAAGTAGGGACAGTATTAAAGAACAAGTTGTAAAGGCAGCCTTTGATGTGTTAAATGGGAAAGGATGGACAAATGCAGGTGTTGCCCAAGCTGCCGTTACACTAGCAAAGGCGGTTATGCTGGATGAACGCAGTGTTTATCCGGTGTCCACAACATTACACGGACAATATGGATACGATGGAGATGTCGCATTAAGTATGCCATGTGTCATCGGGAGAAATGGCGTAGAAAAACAATTAGAAATTGCTCTCGACTCCCAAGAACTTAAATGGCTACATCAATCAGCAGAATATATTAAAGAAACGATGAAAGTTGCAAAGACAGGTAGAATTCATAATTCTAAAATTCCAGGTTGATATTTTCAACTAAAATTTCTTTTTAGACGAACAGGATCTGTCCTGTTCGTCTATTTATTTAAATTCTTACAGCAAATATGTTAATCCACTCGACACGCCAGATATCCAATAGCCATTTAAAATTGTATCCCGTATTCCTCACTTGTACGAGATTCTAAACCCTCAGACCGTTAAACCAATAAACCGCTCAAACATCTTACATATTGTAAAGCTCTCAGTGACCGTACTCGCAGTTATAACTCTTCTATGTTTTCTCACAAGTATACGGATACAAAAAAACCTCCAAATATAATAATTTGAAGGCTCTGAACACACAGAGTTTTAGCTTCTCGGTCACACACAGTTCGTTAAAATGAGTATAAAACTGTGTAAGTGAGAAGTTATGTAAATGATTAAAATCTTAATTTGGCGGGACCGCCTGGGAATCGAACCCAGCTGACCTGGCACGCAGGTCACAAGCGGTTTTGAAGTTTGCTAGCATTTGTTTTTCTAGTAACTTGTTGTACCCTTAAGTACTGGTAAATTAGGCTTTTTTACTTATTAATATCTTCTTGTAATCTTAAGTTTCAAAAATCCGGGCACCAAGCATGGCACCAAATGCCCCTAAATAATAATTGAGTTGGAACTTTCGAAATTGATGTTTGAGAATCCATTCTTTTCAGCTTTATTACTCTTTATAAGAGTATAGACGATCCCAAAGACAAAGTACCTGGACTGCTGAAAGTAGTAGAGATTAGGAAAAAAATGTATCCATGTTCACCGTTCGAAAACGATAAAACTGCTGCAAAGGGAAAGTTCTTTTCTTCCTCATATTATTTTGAAAAAAGAAACCGAAAAGAATAATTGAAAGAATGTAAAAAATACTGTCTTATCCATCCAGTATTGTTCTTTGGTTGCTAAATTAAAATTACATATCCTTCTCTCCTTCCAGGGAATAAAAAAGAAAAGCCCATCAATTGGACAGGCCTTTCATTTCATTGCTTATTTAACTGCTTTCAACTTTCGATTTTTAATCACAAGATAAGCACATGCAGCAACGAGTACCCCAACAGCACCGTAAAGTGTATATAAGAGATTGTTGTTCTCCGAATTATACTGCGCCAGTATGCTGCCCTTTGCACCATCTTGGCCTGTATCTGTGCCGACCTTTCCCTCATACATCTCAACTATGACAGACTGATAATCTTCAATGGATTTTTCCTGTGTCTTAAGGAGGTCTTTGCCTGCCTTATTTAAACCCTTTACCTTTTTCCCGTTATAAACAAACCATAGTTCGTTTTCCATATTATAAAAGAGGCTTTCGTTTTCCTTGATTTTTGCCAATTCCTTTACATCCTCGTATGGATAGCCGAATATTGCAAGATCATAGGCCCCTGCCTCATTTAAGTATGTGGAGATTGCATTGACAGGCTTTCCATCCTGGTATACGACAGAGATATATTCCTTGGCATCCACGATGCCTTCGCTTCCTTTTTTCTTGCCGACATAGAAATCCTATTCCTCACATAGATTTTCAGGAGTGGACCGAATGTGATGTTTTCGGATGGAGTAAAATTGAAACTTCCAGGCGTATCACCTTTTACTGTGTCCAAAACAATGTTCTTGAAATGAATGTCTGCAAAATCTTGGGCACCTATAGGAATTTCGGTTTCCGCAGCGCTCGCATGAAAAGAAGTAAATAAAATGCTTAGTAATAAAGTTCAAACCATCATCAGTTTTTTCATTGTGAATCCCCCTTTTTAGTCGTACATTCCTACCCTGGTGTCATCCCAAGAGAAGGTTGTATTACTCACGAAATATTTGTAGGTAGTTTTTCTCGGTGTAGTACCCGATGTGCCGACATCCGACCATGTTATATAGTCCGAGCCGGTGCCGTTGTCATCATAACCGTATATGACCGCCTGATGACCGACTTTAGCACCACTTGACCAAACAATCCTGGTCAGCATTGGCTGTTGTTTTTCAACCTGACTTTTAACTACGGAGTAACTCACAATGTCGCCAACTGTGTATCCGGTGGCTGCAAAATATGCCTTAGACAGGATGCGTGTAGTTTCTAATTCCAATGAACCCGTAGCATCGTAACAAGTGGTGGTTGCCTTCCCCCATTTAAAAAATGTACATTGGGTAGTCTGTCTATCTCCCGTGTGGTAATATACAATCGATTGTGCCGTAGCCACCCAGCACCAATTATCCTCTAACTGATTGTAAATTGGAACGTATAAAGTTCTGGCAGCAGCTTCCGGTTTAATAGAGCCGGCACCTGCGAAAATGCTCAATACCAATACGAGACTAAGCAAGACCTTCATTACTTTCATTTTACTTCCCAACCCCTTACTCTGTAATATTTTTAATATGACAAAACCGGACAACACTCGACATTGTCCTCACCTGTCCTCACCCCCCTATAACTATTAAAACCTTCTAAATATGTATTTTTTTCTACAAACGGATGTTGGGAAATTTTTTTGCGTAACAAAGGATGAGCCCAAGGCAAAAAAAATCGCCCCAGTTGACAGGGCGATTCTTCATATATTCATAAAATGTAGATCTGCTGATTCCTTTCTTTTTAACAATATCTGCTACCGAATAGCGATTTAATTCGTACAACGCAAAAGCCATTTCTAGGGTAATCGTAAAAGCACAGGGACGTACCTTATGCTTCTAAAAAAGGCTTTTCTCATTGCCAAGTTGCAGATGGATAATGATCCTTCACACAAAAAAACCGCCCAGAATGCTGAGCGGTCACTAATTTATGTATTTTGGCGGGACCGCCTGGGAATCGAACCCAGCTGACCTGGCACGCAGGTCACAAGCGGTTTTGAAGACCGTGGAGGACACCAGTACCCCATTCAGCCCCGTTTTTGGAACAAGGTCTATTATACTGACAACCTGCCTTTTTTACAAGTGAGTTACTCAAATTGTCACAGGACTTGTCTTATCTTGCGGGCCAATACTATAATAAGAAAAGATATTAGAATTGTGTGGGTGAATGGTTATGTATCAGCTTGAAGGTTGGTTTTTGTGGTTCATAATGTTTTGGGTTGTTGTCTTGGTTGGACTATTTGCGATTGGCGGATTTTTTATGTTCCGCAAATTTTTGAAAAAGCTTCCTAAGGATGATGGGAAGTCTGATATGGATTGGGAAGAATATTATGTTAATGAAACGCGTCATTTATGGCCGGATGACCAGAAGGCTTTGCTTGAGGATCTTGTCAGCCCGGTTCCTGAATTGTTCAGGGATGTTGCCCGGCATAAGATTGCCGGAAAGATTGGCGAGCTCGCCCTTGAAGAAAAAGCAGATAGAATTACCCAGGAACTGGTAATCCGAGGTTATATCCTTGCTACGCCAAAGCGCGACCATAAGTTTTTGCGCAAAAGACTGGCTGAGAAACAAATTTGTACACAGCCGTATGAAAGCCTGTTTTAAATAGAAAAGAATGCTATCCGTAATAGCATTCTTTTTTATATATAAAAAATTATCGAGCAGACGGAAAGGCTTCATGCACCATTTCATTAAATTCTTCCAGCAGGCCGCGAACAGGTCTTCCATTTTGTATTTCTTCTTCATACTCCACCATCCTGTCAACAAAATCCGGGTTAGAAGAAACATATACATTTTGAATTATTTTATCTGAGGATTTAACTTGATCAGCAATCTGATTTTCTAATTCTTTTCGATCTTGTCCATTTAAATCCATTAAAACGGCTACATAGGCATGCCTATTTGTTATGATTACCGTAGCATGTCTTACCTTCTCCAGCTTTTCAATTTTTTCTGCCACATCATTCGCCACCCTTAGCTGGGAATCATCATAGACATTTTGGTCAATTCCAAAGCTTTGTACCTTGGCATTTCCATCATTCATGTCACGTGCCTCATTATTAGCAGCGCAGCCCGAGATCAAGCATATCGAAAAAATGAGGAGAGAAGTCCCTATAAAAAATCTCAATGTTATTCCTCCCAATGCTGAAATTCAACATTAGGATGGCCGAAAATCGTACTAATATGTACTTTTCTTTCTGAAAAGCTTATGTATATCTTTATTTTTCGTTAAAATGATCACTTTGTCATTGTGGCTCTTTAACAGTTTGACCGCTTCAACCAGGTCATGATCATCATATCGATTATTCCATTCCAGTAAATCAAGCAGCGTACGCAATGTTTCTCGCCTAATCGAAGGCTGTAACTGCAATTTTCTTAGAATAAATCCTTTGACAATTCTCCATCTCCTAACATGGACATTCGTTTTTAAAACGATAATATAATCCGCCCTGCTGAAAGATTCCTCAACCCACCGATAATAAACTCCTTCAACAACCCATTTTTCGTTCATGACGATTTGCTTCAGCTGATGATCTCTTTTAACTGGCTGGGTTTGAGATCCCTGGTATGCAGATTCCATATCCCAGAACAAGTGGTCCAGCTGATATATTGGCACCTTTAGCTTGTTAGACACTTTCTTTGCAATGTATGTTTTCCCGCTCCCTGGAGCACCGATAATATGTATTTTTGTCAATGTTTCCACCCTGAACAATTAATCTATTTTGCTGCCTGATATGTATTCTCTTCAAAGGTTATCAAGGAATCCTTAATGTCGGACATTATTAGAGCGTTAGTGAATCGTCTTTCAATCCCATCTTTTAACTCGGACCACTGATCTTCTATAATTGATTTTTGCCATGCAAACTGAAAGCTGAAAATGGTGTCCGACTGGCTTTTTTCCAATGGAGTGAACATCATGTTTGCGCCTGTAACCTGGGCATTTGCATGCGCAGCTAAATTCAAAAAAAGCACTTCCAATATCTTTTGTTCTCGCTCATTTAAATCGTGGCCCACTTTTGATACCTTAATATCGACCATAGAAATTCCCAAGCTTCTTCCTCCATTCAATCCTTATCTAAATCATCATCAAACATAGATGGCTTTCTTGGATCCTTGATTCCCAACTTTTCCTTAATAGAAGCCAGGTCCTTGATGATTATCTGCGTATTCAGCCATGCTGCAATCGATGCAAACACAGCTAAGACTAATCCTGCTGTCATGATTATATTTACTAACAAAGAATCACCTCAGGTAAAATTTTACCACATTCTAACAGAAAACTGCGTTTATTCTAAAAATTAATCTTAATGTGGTCTTTCTGTTAATATAGATAGGTAATCAACTACTGCGAGGTATTAAAATGTATTGGAACACTCTATCTGTCTGGCTTTGGATCGTATATTATCTGTTCCTGCTGATCATGTTTTCCTCAACGATATTCAGCATCATCCGAAAAAAAATGGTGGTCTACTCGATGATTGCCCTAGTAATCACCATTACACTCCCGATGGTAGGCTTGATAAATAGCATTGACAGGCCAATGGATCAGACTGAATGGGAACATTTGCTCTCACAGCTAAAATCAGGAGCGTTTTGGGCTTACTATTCGATTGCCGGACATCTATATTTGATTGGCTGGCTTGCTGCCTTCCTGTGGAAACTGCTGGCTGGAAAAAATAAAACAAGTACCCAATCATGAGATTTTGGGTACTTGTTTTTTGTTATTTATGAATTGATATTTTTTCCTTCTTGGTTCTTAATGCCTTTGTCTCGTATACATTTCCAGCAATTACAAGAACCAGGCCGACGGCAATAAGCAAAAGAAACAAGAACTTTGGAATTGAAGTAATGTACCCCATACTTCTCATGAACAGCGGTACAAGGAACACGGCGAGACCAGCGGCTTTTAACAGAATGGCATAATGCTTCATAGACATTTCCTTTCCCCCGTTCGTTTTGAGATGGTTTTGTCAGTATATTAGCCAATGTCCGCCCTTATTCCTGCTTAAAATGAAAAAAAAAGCAGCGGCCCCACCTTCGCCGACTGCCCCTGATAGCCACATTTGCTACCCCGCCTATTTTTATCATAAATGATGATTGTAAAAATCCATGACGATTTTTCTTAATGTTTTTTGAATTCACTCTAAAGTTTGTTAAAGCAGATAGAAATGAGTAATGACCAGCAGGAAATTGATGATGACTTTGTAAACCATCCAGATCACTCCTTAAACAGTTAGTGGTCCTTTACATCTCTACTTTAACACATGAATGTTAAGCTAAAATAAAAGAAAATCGTCTATTTTGTAAACTTTTGCAAGCTTTCTTCTATGGATATGTTCTTTTCCAATAGCTCTGTTAAACGAGGCTGTTGATTTTCGTTCCAGGCGCTTCGCTTTCCTCGGGGCGTGCGGTGAGCCTCCTCGTCGCTTTGCTCCTGCGGGGTCTCACCTACCCGCTTCATCCCGAAGGAGTCTTCGCGCCTTCCACTACAATCAACAGGGTTAAAAATCAACATTCAGCTTTAACACAGCCT
>NZ_JBYNSB010000026.1:0-37199 GCF_057785455.1 Mesobacillus sp. | reverse complement strand
AGACTCCTTCGGGATGAAGCGGGCAGGTGAGACCCCGCAGGAGCAAAGCGACGAGGAGGCTCACCGCACGCCCCGAGGAAAGCGAAGCGCCTGGAACGAAAATCAACAGCCTCGTTTAACAGAGCCAAAATTAAATATAAAAAGCCCCTCCAAAGCATCTTTTCAAAGTGACCGGCTTTAAAGGGGCTTATTTTATTTGAGACAAGATTATTTTTGGAAAGCTCTGTTCTTAAGTCGGCTTGCCAATGGGATAACGATTAAACCGGCAATTGCAACCTGCATGATATTGCCTGGAACTGAACCAAATGGCTGGATCCAGTTGCCGTAAAGAATTACTTCGGTAAAATAGTAGCCAACTACTTTAACAATAAGTGCGACTGCCACCGCAAGTGAATAAACAACCGCTTTGTGTCCAGGTGTTTTTTCAGCAATAAGTCCAGCTAAGTAGCCCATTGCCCCAACAATGACAAATGTGAACGGTGCCCATAAAGTCCAGCCTGAGATTACATCAAACAGTGCCATTCCAAAAGCACCTGCTATAGCTCCTGATTTTCTCCCGAACAAAAATGCTGCAATAAATAGAGGAACATTCCCAAGATGGATGAGTCCGCCGTTACCCATTAGCGGAAGCCTGATGTTGATGAACATTGTGGCTACAAGAGTCAATGCGATTAAAAGCGCATTAATGACTAAGGTTTTTGTCTTAGTCGATTCAGACATTGAGTAAGTATTATTCATGTGCTAACCCTCTTTTATCTTTTTTTAAATATTATCATATTTCTTAACTGTTTTGAGGAATTTTTGATTTGAAAGCCTGTGAAATTAAAGGAAAAAATAAATTGGTTTAAAGTATTGGTTCCGACTTCATCATGGGCGGAGCTTTTTTTATTGGAGATGCTATTAAGGGAGTGCCTATTTTTCTGTTTTGGAAAAAAATACGATTTTGTTTGTTGACAAAAATCGTTTACGGTTGTAAACTAAAAACATAAATCGATTACAAATGTAAACAATAAATAAATAGAGGTGCTGCAAAATGAAAAGTGAAGAAAGATTGGAAATTACCGATTCTGAGTGGGAAGTCATGCGGGTGGTATGGACGCGCAAGAAGGCGACGAGCAAGGAAATCATCAGTATTCTTCAAGAGAAAAAAGATTGGAAGCCGGCGACTACAAAAACTTTTATCGGCCGCCTGGTGAAAAAGGGCGCGCTTGAGACAGAAACAGTTGGAAACAAATTCATTTACACTGCGGCGATAAGTGAGGAAGCTAGCCTGAAGTCATTGAAGGAAGGATTGTTCAATCACATATGTAATACAGCGGTGGGAAAGACAATTGCCGACCTAATTGAGGAAGCGATCCTGAGTCATAGTGATATCGCTATGATTGAGGAAGTTTTAAAGGCAAAGAAAAAGGACGCTGTGGATGTGATTGTCTGTGACTGTGTTCCGGGCCAGTGCCACTGCAAAGAAAATCATAATATGGATTGTCATTAAAAAGGAGTGTTGAGAAATGGAAAAAATCATTTTGAAGATAAACGGTATGAGCTGCGGGCATTGTGTGGGAAAAGTTGAAAAAGCGTTGAAGGAGCTGCCAGGCGTTGAAATAGCAAAGGTAGATTTGAAAAAGGCAATAGCGAAAGTAAAATATGATGAATCGAAAGTGACGATTGATGATTTGAATGAAGCGGTTCGTGAAGCTGGTTATGAATCAGAATCTACATTAAAAAGGTGGCTGATCTAAATGGTCGAGAAAACTCTTACGATAGAGGGAATGACATGTGCATCTTGCGTACAGTCCGTTGAAAAAGCCGTCAGGAAATTGGACGGCATAGTGGAAGCTAGTGTGAACCTGGCAACCGAGAAATTAAAGGTTAGCTATAATGAAGAAGTTTTATCCGTAAAGGATATTCAGGATGCAGTCGCTGATGCAGGATATAAGGCAGTGACAGAGGCAATTACGAAAACATTTGTTATTAATGGAATGACATGTTCATCCTGTGTTCAATCAGTTGAAAAGGCAACAAGGAAGTTGCCTGGAGTCATTGAGTCAAATGTAAACATGGCAACAGAAAAGATGGTGATTCAATATGATCCGGCTATCGTTACAGTGGCGGATATTAAAAAGGCAGTTGAGGATGCGGGCTATGAGGCAGTTGAAGACGTGGAGGCAGGCAGCTCTGCCGATGCGGATCGCGCTAAAAAGGAACAGCATATCAAGGAAATGTGGAGGCGCTTCTGGGTTTCAGCAGTTTTCACTGTACCACTGCTATTGATCGCGATGGGGCATATGCTCGGATTGCCGCTTCCGGAAATCATTGACCCTATGCACAACCCATCGACATTTGCGATTGTCCAGCTAATCCTGACGATACCGGTTATGGTGATGGGAAAGCCATTCTTCACAGTTGGCTTCAAAACGCTGATTAAGCGGCACCCGAATATGGATTCACTAGTCGCGCTGGGTACAAGTGCAGCCTTTGTGTACAGTGTTTTTGCGACCGTGATGATCGTTTTAGGCGATCACAGCTATACGGGAATTCTGTACTATGAATCTGCGGCGGTTATTTTAACATTAATCACATTGGGTAAGTATTTTGAAGCCCTATCAAAAGGCAAAACATCTGAAGCGATCAAGAAGCTGATGGGGCTTGCGCCTAAGACGGCAACAATTTTAAAAGCAGGAAAAGAAGTTGAAGTATCTATCGATGAAGTACAGGTCGGCGACATCATTATTGTGAAGCCAGGGGAAAAGATGCCGGTTGATGGCATCGTAGTAGAGGGCCGCACTTCAGTCGATGAAGCGATGCTGACAGGAGAAAGTATCCCGGTTGAAAAAACGGTGGGCTCGAAGATCATCGGTGCGAGCATCAATAAAAATGGCTCAATCCGCTATGAAGCTACCAAGGTCGGCAAGGATACTGCTTTATCGCAAATTATTAAACTAGTTGAGGATGCGCAGGGTTCAAAGGCCCCGATCGCAAAACTGGCGGACATCATATCTGGTTACTTTGTGCCAATCGTCATCGTGCTGGCACTCCTAACAGGCTTTGCCTGGTATTTCGCAGGGTATTCAGGAATCTTCGCTTTCAAGATTGCGATTTCAATCCTGGTCATTGCCTGCCCATGTGCACTTGGATTGGCAACACCGACTGCGATCATGGTTGGAACTGGCAAGGGTGCTGAAAATGGCGTTCTGATCAAGAGCGGAGGAGCGCTAGAAACCACGCATAAAATTGATACGATTGTTTTTGATAAAACAGGAACGATTACAGAAGGTAAACCTAAGGTAACAAACATTATTACTGCTGGTGCGTTATCTGAAAAGGAACTGCTTGTGCTGGCTGCTTCTGCTGAAAAAGGATCAGAGCATCCGCTGGGTGAAGCAATCGTCAGGGCGGCAGATGAAAAAGAGATGGACCTTTTGAAAATTGCAGCCTTTAATGCAATTGTCGGCCACGGCATCGAGGTTGCAATCGACGGTAAAAACGTCCTGTTAGGAAACCGCAAGCTGATGGATGACCGCGGTATCGCATTGGCTGATTTGGCGGCGAGCTCTGATCAGCTGGCAAACGAAGGAAAAACGCCAATGTATATCGCTATAGACGGGGCAATTGCCGGTATCATTGCCGTAGCGGATACGGTAAAAGAAACGAGCTTGAAGGCAATCCAAAAGCTTCATCGAATGGGTATCGAAGTCGCGATGATTACTGGCGACAACAAGCGCACGGCTGAAGCGATCGCGAAACAGGTCGGCATTGACCGTGTTCTGAGCGAGGTATTGCCTGAGGATAAGGCGAATGAAGTCAAGAAGCTGCAGGACGAAGGCAAGAAGGTTGCTATGGTCGGCGATGGCATCAATGACGCTCCTGCTCTTGCACAGGCAGATATCGGGATTGCGATTGGCTCTGGCACTGACGTAGCAATGGAATCAGCAGATATCGTCCTGATGAGAAGTGACCTGATGGATGTGCCAACAGCTGTTGAGCTTAGCAAAGCAACGATCCGCAATGTAAAACAGAACCTGTTCTGGGCGTTTGCCTATAACATCATCGGTGTCCCGATTGCGATGGGTGTCCTGTATCTATTCGGCGGACCGCTATTGAATCCGATGATTGCAGGTGCAGCGATGAGCTTGAGTTCTGTGTCAGTCTTGCTGAATGCTTTGAGGTTGAAGGGGTTTCAGCCATCTAGAGGTTAATCGTGTATAAGTTGGACCTATCCTTTTTGGATGGGTCCTTTTTGTTTGTAGTATGCTGGGATTTATTTTACATTAAAAGGAAATGTACGGATGGTAAAGTGGATATGTGCTTGTAGAAAAATCTAATTATAGGTCTACAGAAAAAATGTATTTCAGGAAGTGATAAATTATTGAAGCAGAAAAGACAATATATCTTTAAATTTCCGGAACCTATCTCCAATGGTTTCGTAAATAAACTTAGGGTTTCTGGTACATATACAGAAAGAATAGGAGAATAGTATGATCAGAATGCATAATCTTCCGGAAAACATTAAAGTATCCATTAAACCATTTTTTAAGGAAAATGAAACGCCTGATGTTTTTCCAGCCAAATTTAATATTGGAGGAACACTGTATTATTATTTCACATGTACTCCTGCCGAGGAACAGTTAATTGTAAAGGTTGATGGAACTGTCCCCCTGTTTGATGAAGTCAAAGAAGCAGCCATTATTATGAACAATTATAATTCATACATTGAAACCTTTGTTAACATTGGATCCAAGTGGGTAAAAGCTAATCGAATAGATAATTATAATAAATTAAAAGAAATTTTGAAGGATGTTGAAAATAAATTGGGGCCATTTCCAAAAGAGGTCGAAAAGGCATATAAATTATTTCAGGAAGTTCCGGATACCATTATTGAACATCAGGAAGTAATAGAGGAATCCGTAAGAAAAGCGGACTATTTATGGCAAAAAGCACGGGAGAGCCTGATTGTAACTGACGATGAGGAAAAGGAGATGCACCGATACCTTGGTGACATGGTTAGGTCTCAAGTACAACAGAATGATATTCAGCTACAAACGGAAAAAGAAAGGAAAATAATCTATGACTTTGTTTCTTCTAAAAAAGGTTTCTTGAATTTTTCAGTCATCAATTTAGCTAGAAAGCTCAAACCGTATGAACAAAATATGTTCAATAGCCAATCAAAGGATGCTGAAGGCTGGGATACGCTGAGACACTCTGTGATGAACGCTGACCTAGATGCAGAAAGGCAAAAGAATGCTGAATTAGTTTTATGTAAATTACGGAATCCAAGATAATTTAAACTGGCGAATTCTGTTGTTCCTGGCAATGACAAGCTGGTTTGGAGGATTCCATACTGCAGATCAATAAGATACGAAATTAATTGTTTTGTCTGAAAAAAGGAGTGGATTCCCCTGATCAGAATGCATAATCTTCCGCCACATATAAAAGAATCATTGAAACCTTTTTATAGTGAAAAAGAAAAGCCGGATGTGTTCCCCTCAAAATTCAACGTGGATGGTCGGCTCTTTTATTATTTCACCTTTGCCCCAGACCCAGAACAGCTGATTTTGATGGATGATGGGAATGTTCCGAGGCTTGAGGAAATTAAAAGGGAAGCATTAATTTTTAATAGTTATAACGGTTCAATCGAAACTATGGCACATATAGGTGGAAAGTGGGCAAAGTCCGGAATAAAGAAAAATTACCAAAATCTAATGAAAGCATTGGATGATATAAAAAATACTCTAGGGCCATTATCGAGTAGTGACCAAGAAGCATTAGATGTCTATAAGAGTGCTGCAAAGACAATTGTTCAGCAGCAGGAGATTATTGAGGATTCTGTTAAGAGAGCCGGTGAACTATTGGATTATACGAACAAGATTGAATTGGTAACAGTGGAAGATCAGAAAAGAATGAGAAGATTCATTGTGGATATGTGCAGGGCGGCATATAAACAAAACGAAATTCAAATGCAGACTGAGCAAGCCCGTAATAATGTTTGGGAGTTTGTTTCTTCCAAAAGATGGCCATTAAACTTGTCGGCCTGGAACTTTTATACCAAATTGTTTTCCTATCAGAAAAATATGATGAAAAATACAAAAGAGAGCATTCAGCAAATGCAGGATCTTAACATGGTTACACAAGAGGACCTCCCCCTAGAGCAGCACAGTAATGCAAAGGAAGTAATAAGAAAACTTAGAAATCCTAGATAGCTGTAAATGAGAAGTTTGATTTAATTACTTGAATCAATCAGCCAAGATGGTTTAAATAAACCAAACACTTAATCTTAAGAAAGTAGAAGGGCAAAGGAGGTAATTATTTGGGACTTTTATTGTTTCTTTTTGTAATCATTCTGTTTGTAGCAATCTGGATTGGCTGCAGTGTTCTTCAATATAGAATATCCAGATATTCAACAAAGAACATAGGCTGGAAATCGGTCGGGAACTTTTTCGTATTGATGTTAGCACCGATCGCCGTAGTGGCCCTGTCAATATTTCTTAATATCAAGTTCCATCTTGTATCTGATCAGAATGGCGAGGGGTACGGGTGGGCATATGTCATGTATTTCATGCTTCAGTTTGTAGTTGTTCCGCTAAAAGCCCTCCTCCTGCTGATTATTCATTTTGTCACCAGGCGTAAGAGGAATAAAGTATGTTAACGGATTTGCCTCATTGCAGGCAAATCCTTTTTTTTATTTCATAACAAAATAGCCGAATGTTACTACTAAAAATAAGTAAATAGTCTGAAAACTCATAGTGATTGAATTCGTATTACTGGTATGAATAGGAAAGGGGGTGTTTAAGGACGTCACAAGGGTAATCTTTAGCAAGGTCCTGTAAAAATAGTTCCTTATACCCTGAAATATTAATATTTGTAACCGATGCGACAAAATTCTACAAAATGATCAAGATGAAAATTTAAACTTAATTGCCAAACTTGTGACTTAGTACCTATGAAAAAATCTCGACTTTGAGATGTTGCTGGGAACAAAATCACTGGCCAGATTAAAGGTGTCAAGAGGTGAATTTGACGTAAATGTGAACAAGTGATAGTAAATATATAGTAAATGAAAAGAAAAAATTTCAAATATCTAGGTTTAATGAATCATAAAAAAGGCAAAAGAGGAAAAGGTATTTCCATAAATTTCATGTTTAAATTAAACAATATTGGTTTTGGATTGGGAAGAGAAAGGGAGAATGAGATGAAGAAGATAGCGATCCTGATTTTCTGCATGGCATTAGCGACTATAACCGCTGCCTGTTCCGATCAGGGAGCAGCGGAAAAAGAAAAGAACCCGCCAGCAAAGCAGGAGGAGAAGGACGATAAAGATAAGACTGCTCTAGAAAACATTGAGTATCCGGAAGCAGGGATGACCGGGGAAGAAATCGTCAAGCAGCCAGTAGGAGAGAAAATGGCTGAGGCTTCTGCAAAGGCAGGAACGGGTGAAGAGGGCTCCATCAGTAATCTTGACACTTTAATGGCTGACTTCCAGACAAAGGATAAAACTGGTCATGAAATCTTCAATGGACTTGTTCACTGGTTTGGACTGGATTATACAGAAGTACATCAAAACCTAATAAACTATGAACCTGATTTTGGTGAATACGATATCTCCGGTGAAAAACCAAAAATAAAGAATATTGCTATACATATAGATTCGAGCGGAAGCATGAACGGGCAGGTTTCAGGCGGTGTGAAAATGGATTTGGCCAAGAATGCCGTCAAGAAATTTGCAGCAGGGTTTCCAGATGATACGCCAATTACATTACGTACCTACGGGCATAAAGGCACAGGAGATGACAAGGATAAACAGCTTTCCTGCTCAAGTACCGAGGTCATGTATGAGACAAATACTTATAACGAACAAAATTTCACCGCTGCGCTAAATAAGTTCAAGCCGAGCGGCTGGACACCAATTGCAGCCTCCATAAAAGCAGGGTACGACGACCTTAAAACAAAGGCCACTGAAGATACAGAAAACATCCTTTATGTCGTGAGTGACGGTATTGAGACATGCGATGGAGACCCAGTGGAGGAAGCTAGAAAGCTGGCAAGCTCCGATTTAAAGGTGCAGGTTAATATCATCGGCTTTAACGTAGATGACGAAGGCCAGAAGCAATTAAAAGAAGCTGCCGACGCAGGGAATGGTGTGTATTACACTGTCAACTCCAAGGTTGAACTTGAAAATACTCTGCAGGAACTGATGGGCAAAGCAACAGCTTCCATCCAGAAAAATATGAACAAAGCCTCAAGCAAAACAGAAATCAATTTCCGGACTTCAGATTTAAAGCAGCAAGTGCGTGGGATCAAGGATGATTTCATGGAGGTTGCAGATACTGAAAGAACGCTTTTAAGCGATGCCCTGTCAGAGCTTGGGAAGCAGGGAAAAGTCAAGCCGGAAGACAGAGATGCAATTCAAGAGTTAATTATTGGCCGTTATGAAGTGCTGGATGAATTCAGCGAATCCTTACTGGAGCAGGCAAAGGAAAAAGTTGATCAAAAACGCCAGGAATTAATCGACCAGATTAATGCCAGCTGATAAAAGAAGAGAGGGTCCGAGATGCATATTGTGGTGGATGAATCATTGGGGATCCCGATGAACCTTGTGGGCTCTGCAACAATCCGAAATCCTAAATTGAAAAAAGCAGACTCCATATATGATTATATAACCTCTGGAAAGGGCGGCGTGTTCCAACGGAGCCTGCCGCTGATGAAGAGATCCCTGCAGGAAGAGCTCGAAGATATCGGGGCGCTATTAGAAAAATACCATTCAGTGCTTTATATCTATGATTCTTTTACAACAGACAGCGGGATTATCAAAAGGCTGAAGAACTGGTATTTTCCTAATGAAAAGCTTTATATTCTCGATGGTTCGGAAAATAAGGCATTAGCCGTATACCTGGTTAGTGAACAAGATAATCTTGCCGATGCCGAGGATATTGTTTTCACAGGTAATTACAAAAGACTGACCATAGCTAATAATCAAAAATACCGCAAAGCCTCAAACTATCTAACCTTGAAGGAAAGAAAGTTTAAACAGTATTTTTTATTCGAGCATAATAGCGAGAAGCCGATTGTTTCCGGAACAAAACAAGGTCTGCTGGATGAAATCGCAAAACATAATCCATCCAATATGATGGTGATGGCATCCAGAACAGTGCTGGATGCCGATTATAAGGGAGCAAGCTTTTACCAGCTCGAAGGCACAGGCTTGCCGATCCAATCAGATGTGGTGGATATCCTGATTGCTGATCAAGATGTACCGCTTTATGTGAAGAAAACTAATGGAGTGACAAGTGAATGATAGACTCTAAAAGAAAAGCAATCATATTCTTAACCATATCTTTTTTACTTGCTTTAGTGGCAGCGGGGGTCATCCTCGTCCAAATCAACCAGGCACAGGAAAAGCTGGGTAAGACTGTAGCTGTTGCGGCTGTGAAAAAAGATATGAAATCCTATTATGAGCTGACAAAGAAAGATATTGAATGGATCCAGCTTCCAAGTGAAAGTGCCCAAAAAGGCTTTATTACGGACGAGAAGGATTTGGATGATGTCATTACAGTCGTTAATTTAGAAAAGGGTGACCTTTTAACAAGGAATCTTGTCAGAAAAAAGCTTGATATACCTGAAAATGAGCGTGTTGTCTGGCTGAATGCAACTGAGATCGTTCTGGTCGACCAGAAGAACATTGCTCCAGGGGATCTTGTAGATATCATAGTTACTACCGGCAAGGAAGACAAAATGCAAACAAAGCGCATCTTCCAAAATGTTTACGTTGTCGAGGTTGAAGAAGTGGATGAAGAACCTCCGCGTGTGCGGATTTCCGTACCAATTGAAGATGCCGAAAGCCTGATCCATTACCAAAACTCAGCAAAGCAAATCAGGGTGCTGAGGGTTAACCAGGCTGCCTCAGGCAAGCAGGAGCTTAAAGAATCAGCGGAATCACAATCCACTGCAGTGCCTGAACAAAAGCCGCAGGATCAGAAACCAGCGGAAGGAGCTGGAAAGGCTGGAGCAACAACAAATACTGGCCAGCAGAAAACACCAGCTCAGCAAAAACCGGCCGCAAAGCCTGCCGACAAGCCTGCATCAACTGAACAATCAAAACCTTAAAGAATAGCAAGCTTCTAATCTAGAAGAAGTAATCGGGGCGTTACCCCGATAGTTGGATACATCTTTTACTTAAAATATTTTGATGCTTTGGAAGGATGCGAAAGTGTGAGCATATATAAAGGGTTGCTGATTAGCAAGGATAGGAGCTGGAGCGAGGAACTGCTGCAGATGATCAGCGAGGAAAATATTGAAGTTTCCGTTGTCTCTGAATGGAAACGGACGTTCCGTGAACAGCAGTCCTATCATTATATTTTTGTCGATATCGATACAATCGAGAATCCGCAGCAAATCCAGATGTCATCTGCAAGTATCGTCCTCGGCCTTACCCGCATTTATGAGTTTGAGCAGGCGAGGACCTGGCTGGTAGCAGGGGCAAAGGATATCATCGTGCTGCCTGATGAGAAAAACAGGCTTCAGGAAGCGCTGAAAGCCTCGAAAGAGCAATTTAAGTTCCAGAAAGAAACAGAAGCGGGCTATGGCAATGGCCAGGTTCATGCTTTTTATAGTGCGAAGGGCGGGAGCGGCAAAACTTTGCTTGCCAGCATGATGGCACAATCATTAAGTATTCATCATGGTTTCAAGGTTTTGCTGATTGACCTGAATGCCCAATTCGGCAACGCTGACGTACTATTTGGAATTCAGCCCGTCCGTTCCTATTTTGACTTGATTCCGGTAATGGATGAAATGGATATCCGTCATTTACAAAACGTTTCAAATTATCATGAGGAAACAAAGGTAACGCTTTTGACTGGTCCTGCAAATCCTGCCAAGGCAGAGTCCATTCCGGATGAGCTGATTGGAAGGCTGATCCGCGTGGCGAAAAGCCATTATGACTACATCATTCTTGATTTGCCGCCTCATATTAATAATTCAACTTTTACCGGATTGAATGAATCCAATCATATCCATTACATTTTGACGGCTGACAGCCTTGGTCTCAGGGCCTTCAAGTATTCAGAGGATTTATTTGAGCGATTCCAGATCGGCAGGGGTGGAGAAGTATCTGTCCTGATCAACCGATATCATCCTAAGCTTGAGTTAACCCTGAAGGATATGGAAAAAATCATCGGCCGCGAAGTAAATGGCAGCATTGAAGCTGATTTCTTCTCAATCCAGCCATTCATCAATATGGGCGAAGGCTTTTATAAAAAGAAGAAGGATAAGGGCAGCAATAAAGTCTCAAAATCCATGAAAAAATATGTGGATGAACTGCAGAAGCGAACAAAGGGGTGATTTGAATGTCGTGGGTAGAAAAAGCGTCAATAATAAGCACACAAAAAATCACGCCGCAACGTGAGTGGAACGTTGAACAATCCCAGGTCGACAGATGGGTACGGCATTATAAATCCCGCCTCATCAAGGAAGCCAATCTTGAAAACATCACCACCTTATCACCTGTCGAACGAAAGAAGACGATCGAACGTCTGGTCATGCAGATGATCGATGAAGAAAAGGTCATCATTCCCAATGACCAGATTGAACAGATTATCCAGCAGATCATCAATGAATCTGTTGGATATGGACCGCTCGAAGCCCTGTTAAGAGATGACTCGATTACAGAGATCATGGTTAATGGCGCATACGAGGTGTTCATTGAAAGAAAAGGGAAGCTGGAAAAAACAAATGTCCGGTTTAAGGATGATGAGCATGTCCGCCATATCATTGACCGGATCATTGCCCCGCTTGGCAGGCGTATCGATGAAAGTTCGCCGATGGTTGATGCCCGTTTGCTCGACGGAAGCCGTGTAAACGCCGTTATTCCCCCAATCAGTATCGACGGTCCGTCGGTTTCGATCAGGAAATTCAAGAAGGATCCTTTTACACTTGAGGATTTGATGGGATTTGGCAGTTTTTCAAATGAAATGGCCATCTTCCTGCAAGCTGCGGTCGAAGCAAAAGCGAATATCCTCGTATCCGGCGGTACAGGAAGCGGAAAAACAACCCTTTTGAATGTCCTTTCAGCGTCAATTCCAAGAGGTGAAAGGATTGTCACGATCGAGGATATGGCAGAGCTTCGCTTCAATTATGACAACCTGGTCAGGCTTGAAGCCAGGCCGCCGAACATGGAAGGAAAAGGGGAAGTCACGATTAACCATCTGGTAAAAAATGCGCTGAGGATGCGACCAGACAGAATCATCGTCGGTGAGGTCCGCGGCTCGGAAGCGATCGATATGCTTCAGGCAATGAATACAGGCCATGAAGGATCATTGACGACTGTCCACGCCAACAGCCCAAAGGATGCGCTTGGTCGTCTTGAGGCAATGGTCATCATGTCAGGCCTGCCGTTGACGGTTGAGGTCATCAGAGGCTATTTCGTTGGAGCGCTTGATTTAATTGTCCAGACATCCCGCTTCTCTGATGGGAAGAGAAGAATCGTCAACATCTCAGAACTGGTTGAGGAAGATGGAGAGATTGTTGCACGGGATATTTTCCGTTTTAATCGCGAAGCAACCCTTCCTGATGGAACGATTGTCGGAAGCTTCGCTGCGACAGGCTATGTACCAAAGCTGTATCAGCGCTTTGTATCTCATGGTGTGGAATTCCCGAAAGAGCATTTTCAGGCGGGTGCCGTAACATGACCGCCGCATTGCTGTTATTGACTCTATGTATTTTCTTTTTCATCATTGGCATGTTTTATATTGTGCAGGGCCGAAATACAAGAGGGACGGTCAAACGGGTTGATAAATGGTTCGACAAAGATGATAACCAGGAAAGAAAGAGCTTCGTCCTGTTAATTGGTGACCGCTTTGACCGCTCCGAGCTGTCAGAGGAACTGAAAAGAAAGCTTTACCAGGGGAATATCCCGCTGAAGCCCTCTGAATATATGGGAATCTATATCCTGCTGCTTGCGCTTTTGACTTTTATCAATCACTTTGTTTTGGGACTTTATATCATAATGGCCATCTTGTTTGCCTATTTAATCGTCTCGCTCGGTTCAAAGTTTTACCTGAACTCGACTAAGAATAAACGGACAGATGTTTTTAACAAACAGCTTCCGGAAATATGCCGGATGATGTCCAACGGTATTAAAGCAGGTCAAACCATACCGCAGGCAATCGAGATGGTTGGGCGAGACATGAAGGAGCCGAGCGGACTCGAGTTCCAGAAGATGGATTATCAGTTCAAGCTGGGTGACAGCCTTGAAACCGTCATGAATGATTTCAGGGAGAGGGTCCCAAGCAAGGATATCAATATCTTTGTAAGCACGATCTTGATTCAGCAGCGTGTAGGCGGAAATTTGGCTGAGGTCCTTTCGTCCATGGCAGAAACGCTCGAGGAAAGAAGCCGTGTCCATAAGGAAATCCAGACTGTCACTGCTGAAAGCCGTTCAATCGCCTATATTCTCGTCGTAATGCCTTTCTTGATGGCAATGATGATGAACCTATTCATCAAAGGCTTTTTGAATGTATTATTTACACCGTTTGGATTGCTGTTATTTTTAGCTTTTTCAGCACTGGTCTTCTTTGCCTTCATTTTAATTAAGAGAATAACAAATATAAGGGTGTAGACAGGATGAAATTAATCGGATTTTTCTCAATGGTCATGTTTGCTTTCATATTGCTGACGCTCTTTATTGGGTTCGTTTACGTGTATTTGTTCATCGCGAAAAAACAGAACCTCCTGGTATCCCAGGGATATAATCCGAAAAACCGGAAGAAAAAGCAGCCGTTAAGGGAAAGGCTGCTTGCCCCGATCATCCAATGGGGGATAAAAGCCGGGCCGGTCGGGATCAAATATCCATTCTTTGCTGATATAGATAAACATGATCGCATGCTAAAGGAAGCAGGAAACCCTTTAGGGATGCAAATTCAGGATTTCTATGGATTCAGGTTTGTCCTTGGATTGATTGGGCTCGGGTTTGGCAGCTTTTATTCTATTCTTGGAATGCCATCTGGCCTGCAGATTCTATTAATCTCCATTTTAGGCGGATTTTTAGGGCCCAGCTTATGGCTTTATTTTAAAGCGAAATACAGACAGGAAACAATCAGCATCATGATGCCTGATTTTCTTGATACCGTAAGTGTTACCCTGCAGGCCGGGGTCAGTCTTGACTCAGCCCTTAAGCAAGTTACAAAGCAGTTCGAAGGGCCATTAAGCGAGGAAATTGACCGCTTCAACAAGGAAGTTGAGCTTGGCGTTCCCAGATTGACTGCTTATCAGAGCTTAATAGAAAGGAATTCCTCAAAGGAGCTCCATTCACTGGTGAACGGATTGATCCAGGGATCTTCGCTTGGTGTCCCGGTATCGAGGACATTCAAGCTCCAGGCAGATGACTTAAGGGCAACAAGAGGCTTTATTGCGAAAGAAAAGGCAGCGAAAGCCAGCCCGCAAATTACATTGGTCACAACCTTTTTCGTGGCACCAGCAGTATTTGGCCTGATCATCGGCCTGCTGGCATTAAATATTTTCTACAATCCTCAAGCATTCGGGTTGGACTCCTTCTTTAAATAGAAGGTTTGAATGATAAAAAAAAACAATCGGGAGATGAATGATATGTTAAAGAAAACTATGGTGAAGATGAATGGTGTCTACAATCGTTATGTGAAAAATGAAAGAGGTGCCCAGGCGCTTGAGTGGGTAGCGTTGGGTCTTGTTGTCCTTGCGGTAATGGGCGCAATCGCTTCTGGTATCGGTGATGATACATCTCTGGGAAAAACGATTATGAGCAAGCTAAGTGAACTAGTCGGAAAAATCGGTTCAGGTTCATAATAAGAATTCCGGAGTTGTTTAATTTGAAAGGAATATTGAATAAGCATCTTAATAATGAAAAGGGATCGCAGTCGATAGAATTTGTCGCTATGTTCCCGCTTGTTATTTTGGCTTTCCTGATTATCTGGCAGGTTGCGCTGATTGCCTTCTCGGTTGTCGTTGCAGAATCGGCTGCCCGTGATGGAGCCAGGGCAGCGTCTGTACATGATCCTGATTGGGAAAATGTCACAAGAAAATCAGCCTATGGTGTAAAAATCCTAGGTATTTCAGGTGGGCCGGGTTCCGATGAAGCCAGGGTTGAAGTGAAAGTCCAGGCTCCAATAGTGGCCCTTCCGCTAATTTCCGAAATGAAATTCTCCTTTGCGATGGATGCAGTGATGCCAATGGAGGAAGACCCAGATGACGATTAAGAATCTGAAAAACTATATCAACAACGAGAAAGGCAGCGGCATGCTGATCATCATGGTCGGCATGCTTATAGCTGCTATTTTCATAGCTATGATGTTCTTTGATTTCTCAAATGTATTCATCAATAAACGGGTAACCCAGACAGGGGCGGATTCAGCGGCCCTTGCAGCGGCGAAGTCTTCAAAGGATACGATGAAGGACACGCTTCAGGAGAAAACCCAGGAAGAGCTGGATGCATTAGGAGAAGCCTGGGAACAGTTCCTGGAGGATGCTGCAGGAGTAGAGCCCCCTGCGGAAGGGGAAGATCCGCCCCCGCCCCCTTCAGAAAGTGAACTATTAGCTGAATTTGTAGAAATGATGGAAGACCAGTACGATGGCCGGAATATGCCTGGCGATATGGTGAGCTGGATTCTGGATCATTCCGTCGAGGTTAAGGCAAAGACCGCCATGAAATTCTTCTTTGATGACGACGGGGTCAGGGACATTGCCTGCAAGGCGGTCAGGGATAATTTGACAGATGCTCGTGAGGAAGCGGAAAAATTCGCGAAGGAAAACCAAAATGACAAAATAAAAAAAATGACCTTTATTCCAGATGATTTTCGCATCTATGTCGTGACAGAACGGAAGGGTCAATATACGACAGTCCCGGATGAGGGGGTCCCGGCCATCACGGCAGAGTCGTCTGCCAGAATTGGGGAGCCGGAGGGCTTTGACATCTCCTGTGACTAGTCTGAACAATGGTCCATTAACCTATGATTATTGGAGCATTCACTTCTTTTTAAAAGGGTGATAGAGTAGATGACAATAAAACGTTCAAAAATAAAAATCATACTGGCATTTATGGCATTGTTTTTGATCCAGTTTGCCGTTCTGGCCCCTGTCTCAGCTGATTTGACCGAAGTCGAAACCAATAAGCAGGGCTTGAATAAAACGGAACCTACTGATGGCTCAGGAGGAGAACCGGTTGACGGTGCTGACGAATCCTTGCCATGGTGGAAAAAGGCACTGAACAAGCTGGATGACATTGGTGACGGACTGATTGACGGCTGGAATAAGTTCAAGGACTGGGCGGTTGATGAATGGAATGATGCCTGGGACACTGCTGTTAAGTTCGGCAAAGATGTCTGGGGAGACATCGAAGCCTTTTTCGCAGCGATAGGGGATTGGTTCAGTGAGAATAAGTGGGCACAGACGCTGCTCGGCGGGATACTTGCTGCCGTCATTATCATCGGTGTCATAGCACTCCTTGTTTTCTTTGGAGTAATCGCTATCCCTATTGGTATTGTCGGGGGACTGATCATTTTAGCAGGAGCGCTTATTGGCGGATTCTTGTATCAATGGCTCTCTGGCGACAATTACAGCTTCTGGGGAGCATTTGGATTCTCGCTCGTCGGAGGAATATTAGGCTATATTGGTTATGCAACCGGCGCATTCGCCGCAGCAATCGGCTGGCTCAGGACCGTTGCCTGGCCTGCTGCCGCAAACTGGTGGAGAACAGCTGCATGGCCATGGTTGAGAGGACGTCCGGCTGCTATTTGGGGCTGGGCTAGGACTGTGGCTTGGCCTTGGATAAGAACTAAAACTGTTGCTGCCTATAGATGGGTGAAGATGAGGCCGTTATGGGGTCAAATTAAAGGATTTTATACTGTAAATAATGTTTTTAAATTAATGTTTAAAGGAGCAGCATTAGGAGGAGCAGCTGGGTTCTTCTCCAATATTTTATCTTATGTTTTTACTTATAAACTCACTGGGAAAGAATTTTCGGCTTCTGATTTATTTTGGGATACTGTGATTGGTTCTGTTTCTGGATTTCTATTAGGTCCAATCCTTATTCCTGGCGTTACTTTAGGTATTGGCATGGTAGGAGCAATGGGAGTGTATGGTGGAATAGAAAACTATATTTCTGGAGTGATTAAAGAAGGAGATTGGTTAGGGTTTGATAATATACTTGTAGGTGCTGTTGTTACTGTTGTTTCTATTAAAATCTTTTCCCCGATCCTTGGATTTTTATTAAAAGATGGAGTAGTAGCTGAAAGTCTTACTAAAACAGTTGAGGAAGTAGTAAAAAGTGGGATAAACGGTGATCTTACTAATAACAGCAAAAATGAGCCAAGTGTAAAGACGGAAACGAATTCTGGTGTTGATCCTAAAAATGATACAAGTCCAAATAATAATACATCAGAAATAGAGGATAAAAAAATACCTGAATCCAAGAGTATTCCTAGTAATCAAACAACCCCTCCTTACCCACTTCAAAACTAACTAAAGTATTTGCTTATAAAGAGGTGAAATAAATGAAAAAAGAAACGTGGACAAAAATAACTTATTCATACCTTCTTTTAGTAGGCGTAGCATTTGCAATCTATGCATTCAATGTTGCAGACGAAAATTGGAATATAGATTTCGAAGAGCAAAAAAATAATATTTATATTTTTCTCGCATTATCTTTCGTGGCAGTTATTTTAACTGCAGTAGATGCAGCAGGTGTTAGGGAAAAAAGTAAAAATGTAGGAAAAAAGGCTATTTACGGTGGATTATCTCTTGCTGCTCTTTTTGTAGTTTGGCGACTTCTTGTCTCAATATTTTAGTATGAATTAAAAAAGATTAATTGCTAAGATTATAATTATACATTCCGATACTTTAAAAGGATTAGCCGAAGGGCTAATCCATTTTTTTAGAAAATCAGCCTGACATCCTGCAAATGGAAGGATATATAGTCTGAGAAAATAAACAGCCTAAAGGGGATTTGAATTGGAGGAATTAATATATGTCCAAGAATCTGCTCAGCATTATATCAGGTACGCTAGGTGTTTCTACTATTCTGGGAGCATTAATATGGGCTTATACCGCTGCAGATGAAAACGGAACGGTTCATCTTGAAGGAAATGAAAATTACGCGTATTTGTTTTTGGCACTAGGCATTTTATCTTTGATTACAGGTTCGATTGCTTTAAGAGCAACTAATGAACAGGGAGACAGGATTAGTAAAAAGGCGATTTTTTCTGGTTTGGCACTAGCAGTATTCTTTTTTATTTGGAGACTTTCTGTAACCCTATGAGGATTTTATGGGATTGGTTGTAAAAAAGGGCTAAAGTCCCAGAAACTTACCAAGTTAAAAACCGTAAATAAAACATCGTGATAAGTTCATATAATAAATGGATTGTATTCCGAAGGAGGTACCAATGAATCGCAAGAATCCTATTTTATCAGTTTTGCTGCTGGTGATGAGCACGTTTTTTATACTTTCAGGCTGCAGCGATGCCAGTCCGAGTGACGCGAAGGCGAAGGCGGAGAAGAAGCAAGAGGATAAATATGAAAAGCTGGTGAAGGAAAAGAACAAGGAGCTTGAGCTTCAGCCGCTTGAGTTGAGTTCCTATAATGAGGAGATTGGTTCGACTTTCTCAAGTCCGGAGAACAAGGAATTTGCGGTCAACGGGAAGGTTGTCGTCGAAGGAAAGGTTGAGAAGTTTTCCTCATTGAAATCGGATTATGTGTGGATCAAGGTTTCGGCTGATGAGGAAGGGCCGGCAGGACGGCAGCATGAATACTACGCAAAGCTGAATGAAGGTAAGTTCAAGCAGACGATTCACTTTTTCAATGGTGAAGGGAAGTATCATGTGAGCGTCCAAATCCCGAGCAATGAAACGGAGAATTATTACTTTGAAGCGACCGCTTTTGATGTTCACAATGTGAACCCTGAAATCGAACGTGATCTTGTGCTGACACCGTTTGGCCAAGAGGCGGAAGTGGCTCTTGATATGAAATCGAGCTATGTGAAAGAAAACGAGATTTTTAGATTGGAAGGGGAAGCGGGCAAGCTGGCGGATGGAGACACGATTATGCTGAAGCTTGCCAAGGATTCGGAGAGCTGGAAGCATGTGCTGCAGGTCGAGGATGGAAAGTTCAGCTATGATGTGCCTTTATTTTATGGTAAAGGTGTTCATGAACTTGAGGTTCTGGTGCCGGATGAGGAGCGCGAAAATTATTATCAGACAGCGACGACGATTTTAATTGATAATGAATCAGACAAGACGATGCTGCCGATCGAGTATATGGATGTCTACCGCGAACGCGGTGTGACGCTGGAGTCGCCGGTATATGGCGGTGATGAGACAGATGGCATCTACCATATAAAAGGGAAAATCGATCCAAACGCTGAGTTTGGCCCGGAAACGACACATATCTATATCACTACGAAAAAGGGTGAAGATGAAGCGCTGGATGTCATTCCGGTCAAGGATTTCACGTTCGATGATTCCTTTTACCTGCGGTTTGGGCCAGGAACATATGAAGTTGTCCTGAGTGTTCCGGAGATAAAGGAAGAGAATAGCGATTACTTCAGGTTCTTCGGCTTTGCCCGCTTTGAAGTGGAATCGACTGGTGAAGATAAGCGCGATTTGCTGCCATCGAGGGGAGTTCAATCAGATGCTGAACCAATCAAGCAGCTGGCAAGTGAAATTACCGCCGGAAAGAGCACGGAAAGAGATAAGGCCAAAGCAATCTATGAATATGTAGCCAAAACGGTTGCCTATGATGTTGAAAAGCTGGAAAACGATGAATTTGAATGGGATGACAGTGCCCTGAAAACACTCGATTTAAAATCAGGTGTCTGCCAGGACTATTCCTACCTGACGATTGCATTGTTAAGAGCAAGTGATATTGAGTCCCGATTCGTCGAAGGTATGGCGCGAGGCGGCTGGTGGCCATCAAAGCATGCTTGGGTAGAAGCAAAGCTTGACGGCAAATGGGTGACAATGGATCCAACCTGGGGTTCCGGCTATGTCGATAATGACAAGTTTGTCGCTAAATATGATGAAAAGTATTTTGACCCGAATATGGCTGAATTTGAAAAAACACATACACGAACGGGAATTTCGTATTAAAAAAGTCTCAGAGCCGCAATGGCTCTGAGATTATTTTTTTGCAGAAAGGTTCAGGAGCTGTACCAAAGCTGGCTCAAGGGTAAACAGGGAGCTTTGTTTTATAGTTTTTATAAATAGCGCTTTTAACTTATCAGCCGAACAAGCCAGGCTGCCAGCATTCATTTCTGCAGGATAGGTGGATAGATATGCCTCGATAAAAGAAGGGTTTAAGGTATCATATGCTTTGAATTGATGAAGCTTTTTATTTTCGCTGAGCGACTGTACCTGCAAGGTGTAGTCCCTCATCGCCTCAAGCATCTTCAGGGCATAGATTAAGTTGTTCCGCTGCAGCTCTTTTTCCAATCTCACTGCTGAGTAAACAAACTCAAATACCAAATCAGCATTATCCTCATATTTTACATACTGATTGTTAAACTGTTCATTTAGCACATTCATCTTCTCGGTCACTAGACCGGTTTTGTCAAAAGTCACTTTCCACAAGGGGGATTTTACTTTCAGGTAATCAAGTGGAACAATCGACACATTGAATTCCAGGGAATTCTCCAGGATGGCGATCAAAAGATATACGTTCTCTCGAAGCTGTTTTTCTTTTATGTAAAGAGGGCTGAAATCACTGAGCGTACGATGGATATAATCCTTGGCTTCTGACAAGCCGTCTATACCTGGAGCGGCAACCATTAAATCAATGTCCGAAAACTCATCATTATAGCCATTTACTCCCGAACCTATTTGGACAATGCCTTCGATACTTCCGCAAGATTGCAGCATCTCGATCGTTTTTATAAAAAAAGCGTCTCTTTCGATTGGACTGTACATATTATCCACCTCCAAGAATTTTTAATATTTTAACATAAATTACCTATCTCTTAATTATATCTGAATATTAAAAATAATATAAAAATATAGCAGGAAGACAACCTGTTAAAAGAGAATAGAATATGCAACAGTTTATGTTAAATCTGGGGAGGCTGAAGAATGAAAAAGAGTCTGGCGGTTTTAATGAGTGGAGCAATGCTGATGCTTGCTGCCTGTGGCGGCGGTGGCAGCGACAAGGCGAGTGGGGAAAATAAAGAGAAGACTGTAAAAATCGGGATAACTCAGATTGTCGAGCATCCGTCTCTTGATGCTGCTCGGGAGGGTTTTATCGAGGCGCTGAAGGATGCGGGCTATGAAGAGGGCAAGAACCTGAAGCTCGATTACCAAAATGCGCAGGGTGACATGAATAACAATATGTCGATTGCGCAGAAGCTGGTTTCGGACAAGAGCGACCTGATCCTGGCGATCGCGACTCCGAGTGCCCAGGCGGCAGTGCAGGCAACGAAGGATATTCCGATTTTATTCACAGCGATTACCGATCCTGTTGGTGCTGAACTTGTGCAAAGCCTTGAAAAGCCGGGCAGTAATGCGACAGGAACATCGGACACACACCCAGATGCGATCAAGAAGACAATTGAGGCCATCAAGATGTTTATTCCGAACGCCAAAAAGGTGGGCATTATCTATAACAATGGAGAGCCGAACTCTGTTGTGAATGTTAAGAATGCAAAAGAAGCATTGGAGGCAGCAGGGCTTGAGGCGGTGGAAACGACGATTTCAACGAGCTCGGAAGTTAAGCAGGCGGCTGAATCGATGGTTGGCCGGGTTGATGTTCTTTACATCCCAAAGGACAACACTGTCGTTGCCGCACTTGAATCGGTTATTACAGTTGCGAATGATAAAAATATCCCAACCTTTGTAGGAGAAGGCGACTCGGTAAAACGCGGAACATTTGCTTCTTACGGATTTGACTATCATGATCTTGGTTACACAACTGGAAAAATGGCTGTGGAAATCCTAAAGGGCAAAAAGCCGAGCGACATGCCTGTCGGCTTCCCGGAAAATCTTGAGTTGTACGTCAATAAAAAAGCAGCTGAGGAGGAAGGGATTACTTTATCCGAGGACCAGCTGAAGAATGCAAAGATTGTGGGAGAATGATTTAAAATAACCTGCCAATATTATGGCAGGTTATTTTTATATAGTCTGTTATAGCTGAATGATGATTTCTCAACCCTGTTGATTGTAGTGGAAGGCGCGAAGACTCCTTCGGAAATTTTCCCAATAACGATAATTCAAATTCCTCTTCTTTATATAATCCTGGACTAATACTTTTGTAATGATGGCTGTTTCTAAAGAGGCAGGCTGATTAAAGGAGGGATTGGATTTTGCAAAGGAGAAAATGGATCATGTCTTTATTGATGTCTTTTTTACTGATGGTCCCGGCTGCGGCGAGCGCGGGGGATTTAGGAGGAGGTTCCAGCGGTGTGCCGGGAACCTGGTATGTTGGCTCGGACCCTGCATGGATTGACCCTGCCAAAGCACCGATTGTTTTCATTCATGGCTATAACAGTGCAGCATCCGTTTGGTGGGATGGGAACGATATGTATGAAACCGCACTTGCAAATGGCTATCAGACTGCATTTATCGATTTATATCCGGAAAAGGATATGTGGGAAAATGGTGCGATGCTGGCCGGTAAGCTAAAGGAAATATACGATTACTTTGGTAAAAAAAAGCTGGTTGTTGTGGGCCATAGCAAAGGCGGGGTTGATGCCCAGACAGCACTTGTCCATTACGGGGCGTATCCATATGTTTCAAATGTAATCAGCCTATCCTCACCACACCATGGCACACAGCTGTCAGACCTTGCCCACAGCAGTTCTGCATGGTGGCTGGCGGCACTGCTCGGCAGCAATAATGACGCAACCCGGTCCCTCCAGACTGGCAATATGAGCTATTTCCGCAGCATTACTGATCCGCATGCCAACGCGAAAATGAATCGCTATTATACGCTGGGCGGGACGAAGTGGGGCTCCTTTGGAAGCGCCTTATATTGGGGCGGATTGTATTTGAGCAGCTATGGCGCCAATGATGGCGTCGTCACTGTTGCCAGCTCCCGCTTGCCTGGAGGCACGATTGTAAAAGAAGGAGCCTGGAACCATACGACGATTCGCGAAGGTTCCTATACTTTCAATGTATTTAAGCCTTATACATTGGCAGCTCAGCCAGCAGCAGCTTCCTATATGACTGGCGAGGCTATTGCCACTGAACCAGATACAAACCAGATTGTCAGAGGCGGAAAAGGAGACAAGGCAATTAAGGACAGCTTTGTGATTGAAGATGGAGCTGGAGGATTTAAGCTAGCCTTCTTAAGTGACCAAATTTTGCCGAATCTCAAACTGAAAGGCCCGGATGGAAAAGAATACTCTCCGGCCGGAGTAGAACAAGATACAAGCGGATTTTTCAAAGGTGCCTGGGTGCACCAATTTGTGGTGGATCAGCCTGAAGCAGGTAACTGGAAAGTTTCAGGTCCTGCAGCAGCCTATCTATATACAGTTGGCATCGAAAGTCCATTGGGTGCAGAGCTGGTGAAGGGACAGAAAAGCAAGAGTTTAAAAGCTTCCTATAAAACAAACTGGATCCAATACGGTCTGGACGGAAAGAAGAAGCTGAAAGAAAAAGCGAAGGGTTCAAAAGCAGGAGTGGTGACAGATGGAGACTTTACCGAAGCAGGAGTTTACAACCTGACCACCGAAGTGACCGGCTTTGACGCAAAGGGCAAACCATTCGAGCGTACCATCGTAAAATCAATTTATGTAGATGCAAATGGCAAAATCCATCGATAGTTGGGGGTGGCAGCTGCACTCATTTTGAGTGTGGCTGTTTTATTTCGGGTATGATTCGGGGGAGAGGAATAAGTTACTGTTTTTTAAAGGGAAAACCGAACTGTAGAAGCCAATTTTGAGGAAAGCATTGGTGTTGCCTCTTGATATATTATTTTTCAGCAAGATTTTTCATGGGATTTACGTGTTGAAGATGATATTTTACTTGTTTTTTTTACTTGATTGATGCGTTAATCTGCTTTTTTTTGAAAAAATCACCGGATTTGACCATCTTTTTTAAGGTGAAAAAAGTTTTTCACCAGTAGCTTTTGTTTTTTCACCAGTACGGCCTTTTTTTTCACCAGTAAGTTCGATTATTTCACCAGTAACGTTAATTTTATCACCAGTAAGGGCAAATATATCTCCAGTAGCCAAAATATTACCGGATTTTAAATGGATCTCAGTAGCTGATTCGAATATATCTACGGTTACAGCAAATATATCACCGGTAAGGGCAAATATATCTCAAGTAGCCAAAATATCACCGGATTTTAAATAGATCTAAGTAGCCGAATCGAATATATCTACGGTTGCAGCGAATACATCACCGGTAAGGGCAAATATATCTCAAGTAGCCAAAATATCACCGGATTTTAAATAGATCTCAGTAGCCGAATCGAATATATCTCCGGTTGCAGCAAATATATCACCGGTAAGAGCAAATATATCTACGGTTACAGCGAATATATCTACATTGACTCCAAATAAAACGAAAAAACCGCAAATAAGATCAGTACCCCGAAAAAACACACCCACATCAGCCCGTCCCGCAATATGCCCCACACCCAATGGACTATGCGAATCCGCCTGCTCTCCATCAAATTTACTATATTTTACAGAACCCATAGAGAACAGATAAAAGCGGCCGATATAAATAGCAGGCAGAGTATATACATCAGGGGGAATAGCAATGCATGTTTTGGATTTGATCGGGAGGATTAACAACAGTGTCGAGGAGCTTGATTTTGCTGCGGCGAGAATGTATATGGAGGATAATATCGACATCCTGAATGCCCATCGCAGCCACTTAAAGTCAAATGCACGGGATCTGCTTGAATTCTTGACGAAAAGAATGGAAGCGGGGCAGCAGCCGTTGACGAGAAAGGATATGGCGGTTCTCAATGCTGTAAATAGTTATGCGTCTAAGTTTGATTTGCGAAGCTTGAAGGTCGTCATCCGTGACCACTCGCTATTATTCCTGCGGAGTGATATTGCGGCATATTTAAATACAGACGCCCGCATCATCCTTGAGGGCATGGGAGCAATTCCAAAAGCGAGCCTAAGCCAGGATTCTGTCAGCATTTAAGCAATTCCAAAAGCGAGCCTAAGCCAAGATTCTGTCAGCATTTAAGCAATTCCGAAAGCAAGTCTTAAGCCAAGATTCTGTCAGCATTTAAACAGTGAGAAAGCAAGCCATTTACAATAAACTCAACCGTGCGATTTCCACAAGGAGATCGTTTTTTTTGTCCGGAAAAAGGGGGATGTAACAATCCTGCAGCCGATTCCGTCTATTCAAAGGCGGAAATATTTTCATACAGAATATTACAGGATTTTTACAAATTATAGCGAATATAAACATATTAGCGTAAAAAATCAACACATTACCATACGGGAGTTTAATAGATTGACGGATAGATGGGGGAGGAAAAATCGGTGAAGGATCAAATGAATCCAACGGTTGAGAGAATTTTAGAGAATATTGACAAGGTCATGACGGGTAAACGGAATGTTGCTGAGCTGAGCTTGATTGCTTTGCTTGCGGGAGGGCACGTATTGCTTGAGGACGTACCGGGAGTAGGGAAGACGATGATGGTGCGTGCGCTTGCGAAATCGGTCAGCGCGCAGTTCAGGAGGATTCAATTCACTCCGGACTTGCTGCCATCGGATGTTACAGGTGTATCGATCTACAATCCGAAGGAAATGGAATTCCAGTTCAGGCCGGGGCCGATCATGGGCAATATCATTCTTGCCGATGAAATTAACAGAACGTCGCCGAAGACCCAGTCTGCCCTTTTGGAAGGAATGGAGGAGCAGAGCGTCACAGTTGATGGCGTGACGCATCTTCTGGATAAGCCGTTCTTCGTTATGGCAACACAGAACCCGATTGACTATGAAGGTACGTATCCGCTGCCTGAGGCACAGCTCGACCGCTTCCTGCTAAAAATGAAAATGGGCTATCCTGCGCTTGATGAAGAGATGGAAGTTCTGAACAGGGCGCAGCGCAGCCTTCCAATCGAGGACCTGCAGCCGGTTGTTACCCTTGATGATCTTCGTGATTTGCAGCATGAAATTAAAGGAGTATTCGTTGACGACTCGATCAAACGATATATTGTTGAGCTTGCAAGCAGGACTCGCGGGCATGCGAGTGTGTATCTTGGCGCAAGTCCCCGTGGTTCGATCGCGCTGATGAAGGCTGCCCAGGCTTACGCGTTTATTTACGGCAGGGATTATGTCATTCCTGATGATGTTCAATATCTGGCTCCTTACGTTTTTGCTCACAGGATTATCCTGAAATCCGAGGCGAGATTTGAAGGGATCACGGCAGAGGATGTCGTGAACAGAGTGCTGGCGAGAGTGCCTGTGCCGGTGCAAAGGCTAGTGAAGTAAGATGAAAAAATTTTTCCAAAAATTTAAAGAGATTTGGAAGCTTATTGTTTTACTGTTTTTGATCATCGTTACGTTCTCGTATGCGATGTTCCAGGGCGGGTTCGTCAGCTGGTTCCTGTTTTACAGCTTCTTGCCATTCGCCCTGTATGCGCTAGGCCTTTCCTTTTATTCGATAAAAGAAATCAAGGCGGAGCGAGTGTACACGAAACAAGAATACAATGCGGGCGAAAAATTCAAAGCCAGCGTGGTGCTTGAGCGGAATTTTCCTTTCCCGCTGTTTTATGCCATCGCAGAGGAGCAGGCAGGGGAGACGCTCGCGGGACATAAGGATTTGCAGCAGGCCAAGACAATGCTTTTTCCGGGCTTCAGCCGTGTATTCAGCTTTGACTATAAAATTGAAAAACTGCCGCGCGGGGAGCACATCCTTACAGGCATCAAGCTGAAAACGGGTGATCCGCTCGGTTTGATTGAAAAAGAAAAAGTCCTGCCATATGAGAGCAAGGTGCTGGTTTATCCTGCATTTGAAGAAATGGTGTACCGCCCGGTTGCCCATCACTTCGATCAGGGCATGACTGCCTCGAAGGAGCGTGTCCAGCGTGATACTTCAATGGCGATTGGTGTTCGTGAATACCAGCCTGGCGACCGTTTTTCATGGATTAACTGGAAGGCGACAGCCCGGCGGAATGATATCATGACGAAGGAATTCGAACAGAGGCAGTCGCATGACGTCTCGATTTTGATGGATTGCGCCCCTGAGCAGCGATTTGAAGTGATTGTGTCGTTTACGGCCTCTGTCATCAGGGCGATTTTGCGGAAGGGTGCACAGGTCGGGCTTTTGACTTCAAGTGCAGAGCGCACCGTCCATCCGATCCGCGGCGGCGAAATCCAGCAGCAGCAGCTTCTCTACCATCTGGCAAAAGTTAGGGACGAAAGCCCGGTAACTTTTGATAAGGTGCTGGAGGCAGAAACTTTCCTGGCACAGCAAAATAATTCGATTATGCTGATCACGTCGCAATTGACGAAGGAATTGATTGAAAAAGCAGCCTTCTATAATCAGCGGAATGGATCTGTAAGTATATTTTTAATCAAGAATGCCCAGGAATCTCCTGCAAAAACGGAAATAAATTTGCGTGCCTCGGCAAATGCACGCGGAATCAGGCTCGTCATGGTGCATGATGGTCAGTTTTCAGAAGCCTTTTCGGAGGTGAACCGAGGATGACGATGGATAAGCCGAAAAAAGATATGGCCCTGTTTTTATTGTACATGTTCAGCTTTTTGCTCCTGTGGGAGTGGCTGCGGCCGCTGAAGGAGCTGACCGACACAGGCCATCTAAGTGTGTTCCTGGCGTTTGTCTTTATCTCATTGATGATGTCCTATTTTGGGATGCCGCTGATACCGTCAGCTCTGGTAAAAGTGATTTTCATCCTTTATTCCATTCACTTTATGTATTTTGAAGGAACTTTTTTCAGCTCGAAATGGTTCGGCTTGTTGATTGGAAACCTGCAGAGCAATTTCGGTTCGGTGATGAATGCGGAATGGACAGAGCTCACAAATGTATTCCGGACACTGTTGTTCTTTGTCTTGCTATGGCTGATGTCTTATTTGATCCATTACTGGCTGATCAGCCGCAAGCAAATATTCGTTTTCTTTTTCATGACATTGATTTACATTACGGTACTTGATACCTTCACTCCTTATGAAGCCGATGTTGCGATTGTCAGAACTGTCATTGCAGGTTTTGCAGTGATGGGGATGCTCGCGTACTATCGGATTGCCGATCGGGCATTAGTGAAAAAAAATCTCGATAGTGCGAAAAAATGGATGCTGCCGTTAGTGGCCATGATCCTATTTAGCGTAGGGATTGGCTATGCAGCTCCTAAAGCTGATCCAATCTGGCCGGACCCGGTTCCATTCATCACTTCATATAATGAAGACAGCGGGGGAGGCGGCGTCAAAAAGGTCGGCTATGGAACCGACGATTCTGCACTTGGCGGACCATTTGTCGGCGATGATCGTGTGGTATTTTCTGCTGAAGCGGACGGCCGCCATTATTGGCGGATCGAAACAAAGGATGTTTATACAGGCAAGGGCTGGATCTCGGATCAGGGGTCAGCTATGCCGGTCAGCTTCCAGCCGCAGCAGCCCGTGCCGATGAATGCTTTTGAAGCGGGGATAAAGACCGAATCCCGCACAAGCAGGGTCATCCCGAAAATCGGTTATCCGCATCTCGTATACCCGCTTGGTGTACAGCAAGTCGAAGCTTCTGTCCCTAATAGAGCCATTGAATTAAGCCTGAATCCGACAACGGAAAAAATCGTGACCGTGGTGGATGGGGCTGCGGACTCAATCGGGCCTTATTCCGTTACCTTTGACCATCCTGTTTATAGTGTTGAGAAACTTAAGGCTGCCGGGACAAACGGATTTCCGCCGGAGAGCTTTTCAAGCTCAAATGTAATGACAAAATACACCCAGCTTCCGGCAGGGCTGCCTGACCGCGTGAAGGAGCTTGCCTACGATATTACCAAGGATAAAACCAACTGGTTTGAGAAGGCGCAGGCAGTTGAAAAATATTTCAGGTCGAACAATTTTGTCTATGACCAGACTCTTGTGCCAGTACCTGAGGAAGACCAGGACTATGTTGATCAATTCCTCTTTGAGACGAAGCGCGGTTACTGTGATAATTTTTCCACATCGATGGTTGTCATGATGCGTTCGATTGGCATTCCAACCCGCTGGGTCAAGGGATACACAGAAGGGGAGTATCTTGAAACGCTTGATAATGGCCGCAGACTGTATGAAATCACGAACAACAATGCGCATTCCTGGGTAGAAGTATACTTTCCGGGTGTAGGCTGGCTGCCATTTGAGCCAACACAGGGCTTTTCAAACAATGTCCAGCTCCAGTATGAAAATACAAACACTCCTGCGCAAAATGACCAGGATACAGAAGAGGATGTTACACCAGAAGCACCGAAGAAGCCTGAAACTCCTGAGGAGCAGGCAAACGCTGACAAGCCAGGGGTTTCTTTTTCCGATGGCCTGAGAAAAGCAGGAGCTTTCCTAAAGGCAAACCTGAAAAAAATCATCCTAAGCCTGGTTGTAATCGCGATCTTTGCGGCCATTTTGTATAAGTTCAGGGCAAAATGGATGCCGAGCCTGTATATCCTTCTTTATAAATATAAGAAGGAAGACAAATACCTCGAAAAGGCGTATATCGCACTCCTTAAGCAGCTTGACCGCTATGGTCTGAAGCGGGAAAAGGGGGAGACTTTAAGAGAGTATGCAAACTATGTAGATAACTTCTTCTCTTCAAAAGAAATGAGGAGGCTGACTGAGAAATACGAACAGTATCTCTATCGTGGCAGCAATGAAGAAGGAGTATGGGAGGAAGCGAAACAGCACTGGGAAATTTTAATCAAGAAAGCTAGTGCTTGACCGTTAAAATGTTATACTGATACAATGTTGGCAACTAAATAGAATTATCCTTCATATATCCTCGATAATAAGGTTCGAAAGTTTCTACCAAATCACCGGAAATGATTTGACTATGAAGGCAGATTCTTTACGTTCGTGACGAGCTGGGATTCTGCCTTCCTGTAGTTTTCGGGAAGGGAGAATTCTGGCTTTTTTTATTGTCTAATGGATAATTGGATAGGATAAGGATATGGAATAACTAAAAGGCCAGTGTATTTTCGTCTATGCGGGTAAGCATTCACATGGCCTTTATTTTATAACGAGGTGACTTTATGAAATCCGAGCTGCAAGACCAGGAAATGATTATTGTATTAGATTTTGGCAGCCAGTATAACCAGCTGATCACAAGAAGGATCAGGGAATTTGGCGTTTACAGTGAGCTTCATCCCCATACGATCACGGCAGCGGAAATCAAGGAAATGAATCCTAAAGGAATCATTTTTTCCGGCGGACCGAACAGTGTTTATGACGAAGGGGCATTCCGCTGTGATGAAGAAATTTTTGAATTAGGATTGCCGATTCTGGGAATCTGCTACGGAATGCAGCTGATGACCATGCATTTTGGCGGCAAGGTCGAAAAGGCGAAGAACCGTGAATACGGCAAGGCCTTGCTGACGTTACATAATCAAAACGCTTTGTTCCAGGGAACGCCAGAAGAGCAGATTGTCTGGATGAGCCATGGTGACCTGGTGACAATGTCACCGCCGGGCTTCAGTGTGGATGGAATCAACCCTTCCTGCCCGATTGCGGCAATGAGCGATGAAAGCCGAAAGCTTTACGCTGTACAATTCCACCCAGAGGTACGCCACTCCATCTACGGAAATGACCTGTTGAAGAACTTTGTTTTCAAGGTGTGCGAATGTAAAGGCGACTGGTCAATGGAAAACTTCATCGAGATTGAAATGGAGAAAATCCGCCAGCAGGTCGGTGACAAAAAGGTATTGTGCGCACTTAGCGGCGGTGTTGATTCTTCAGTAGTAGCCGTGCTGATCCATAAGGCGATTGGCGACCAGCTTACATGCATCTTCGTTGACCACGGCCTGTTGCGCAAGGGTGAAGCAGAAGGCGTCATGAAGACCTTTGCCGATGACTTTAATATGAACGTCATTAAAGTAGACGCGAAAGACCGTTTCCTCAGCAAGCTTGAAGGCGTGTCGGATCCTGAGCAGAAACGTAAAATTATCGGTAACGAATTTATCTATGTTTTCGACGATGAAGCGGAAAAATTGAAAGGCATCGAATTCCTGGCACAAGGGACGCTTTATACCGATATCATTGAAAGCGGTACGGCCACTGCCCAGACAATCAAGTCCCACCACAATGTCGGCGGGCTGCCTGAAGACATGCAATTCAAATTGATCGAACCGCTGAATACATTATTCAAGGATGAAGTACGCGCACTTGGCACAGAGCTTGGCATTCCGGATGAAGTTGTTTGGCGCCAGCCATTCCCGGGACCTGGTCTTGGAATCCGCGTGCTTGGCGCGATTTCTGAAGAAAAGCTTGAGATTGTCCGGGAATCGGATCAGATTCTCCGTGATGAAATCAAGAAAGCTGGCCTTGACCGCGACATCTGGCAATACTTCACTGTGCTGCCGGACATTCGAAGCGTCGGCGTTATGGGCGATGCGAGGACATACGATTACACGATCGGCATCCGTGCTGTGACTTCAATTGATGGCATGACATCCGACTGGGCAAGAATTCCGTGGGATGTTCTCGAAATCATTTCTACGAGAATCGTCAACGAAGTAAACCATGTCAATCGCGTCGTTTATGATATTACCAGCAAGCCGCCTGCAACAATTGAGTGGGAATAAACGCTAAAATACGAACAATTAAAACGAACATTTAAAAAATGTTCGTTTTTTTCATTGACGAGGGCAAAAAGTCCTGTTAGAATAAAACTGAACTTAATATTTTGTCAAAATTCGTCGTATAATCTTGGGGATATGGCCCAAAAGTTTCTACCGAGCTACCGTAAATGGCTTGACTACGAGGTATATATAAAACAGGTGCGCAATTGCTATCATTTTATTTTTCTGCCTGTTTTGGCCTATTTGCCTGTAGTCAACGCCCCGGTATCCGTGGCGTTTTCTTTTTGGCCTTATTTCCTGAATTCAATTCAGGAGGAAAGTAAAAATGAAGAAGTATTTCGAGTTTGAAAAACTGGGCACAAACTATCGCCGTGAATTCATTGGCGGGATGACCACGTTCCTTGCGATGGCCTATATATTGATTGTTAACCCCATCACACTTACTTTAGCAGATGTGAAGGACCTGCCGGATGCGTTAAGAATGGATTATGGCGCTGTATTCGTGGCAACTGCTCTTGCTGCAGCAGTAGGTTCCATTATCATGGGGCTTATTGGAAAGTATCCGATCGCACTGGCTCCAGGTATGGGTCTTAATGCCTTTTTCGCTTACACAGTTGTGTTAAGCCACGGAGCACCATGGCAGCATGCGCTTGCAGCTGTTTTCATCTCCAGCGTATTCTTCCTGATCCTGACGATAACAGGCTGGCGGGAAAAGCTGATCAATGCGATCCCGGTAGAACTTAAGCACGCCGTTGGCGCTGGTATCGGATTATTCATCACATTTATCGGTTTGAAAAATGCAGGTATCATTGTCGATAACCCGGCTACACTTGTTGGTCTTGGAGATTTGACCAATGGCAATACACTGCTTGCGCTTTTCGGCTTGCTGATTACAGTAATCATGCTGACTAGAGGAATCCACGGTGCTGTATTCTTCGGAATTATCATCACAGTGATCGTCGGAATGATCTTCAACCTGATTGACACACCTACACAGGTAGTCGGCGCAGTACCTAGCGTCGCACCAACTTTTGGTTCAGTGTTTACCGCATTCGGTGATCCATCGTTCTATACTTCAACAATGCTTGGAATCATACTGACTTTTTTGTTCGTTGATTTCTTTGATAATGCCGGAACACTGGTAGCTGTTGCGAACCAGGCAGGCTTGATGAAGGACAACAAGCTGCCGCGCGCTGGCCGTGCGCTGTTCGCTGATTCTATCGCATCACTTGTTGGTTCCATTTTCGGGACATCGACAACTACATCTTATATTGAATCATCTGCCGGAGTTGCTTCCGGAGCACGAAGCGGTTTTGCATCCCTTGTCACAGCTGGATTCTTCCTGCTATCACTGTTCTTCTTCCCGCTGTTATCAGTCGTGACATCGGCAGTCACGGCACCAGCACTGATCATCGTTGGCGTACTGATGGTATCTTCTCTTGGCAAAATTGAGTGGGGCCGATTTGAAATCGCTGTTCCATCATTCCTGACAATGATCTCAATGCCGCTTTCATCAAGTATTGCGACAGGGATCGCTGCAGGTTTCATTTTTTACCCTGTTACGATGCTGGTAAAAGGGCGTTCAAAAGAGGTTCATCCAATAATGTATCTGTTCTTCGTGATTTTTGTCCTTTACTTTGTCTTCTTAACAGAATAATAGATTTGGTCCAGCGGCTGCCGCTGGATCTTTTTTTGGCAAAAATTAATGAGCGTTTTTAAAAGTCTTGGGTTTGACTTCTAAAACCAGCTTATATACGATATTTGCATAGAAAAAGCGGAAACGGGGATGCAGCATGGATAAAATTGAGGTAAAAAAAGCTCTTAATAATAATGTCATGATTGCGGACCATCCTGCATTCGGTGAAGTCATCCTGATCGGGAAAGGAATTGGCTTCAACCTGAAAAAGGGAGATTTAATTGAAGAGGGACAGGCGGAAAAAATGTTTGTCCTCAAGGATGAAAAAGAACAGGCGAATTATATAAAATTGCTTCCGTTTGTGGAAAATGATCTTCATGAAGCAATCATTTCTTCTATACAATTGATAAAAAAGCGTACCGACAGCAAGCTGAATGAGCATATCCATGTCGCACTGACCGACCACTTGATGTTTGCCGTTAACCGTATGGCTGGGGGACTTGAATTCAAGAATCCATTCCTTGTAGAAACAAAGACACTGTACCCAACTGAATTTGAAATTGCCAGGGAAGTTGTACAGCTCCTGAAGGAGAAATCGGGAATCGAGCTTCCGGTAGGGGAAATAGGTTTCATCGCTCTCCATATCCACAGCGCAGTCATGAACCGGAATTTATCAGAGGTAAATATACACTCGCAGCTTGTGACAAAATTGGTACAAATGATCGAGGAAAATTTAGGCATCGTCATTGATAAAGACGGCATTGATTACACAAGACTCGTGCGCCACATACGTTTCACGATCGAAAGGGTCAATAATGGCGATACAGTCGACGAGCCAGAAAAATTTGCAGACCTCTTGAAAGAAGAATACCCAGTGTGCTACAATCTGTCGTGGAAACTCATTAAAGTGATGCAGCAGACTTTGAAAAAACAAGTATGCGATGCTGAAGCCGTGTATCTGACGATGCATTTGCAAAGGCTTCAGAAAAAAGTCAAATAGGTTATAATTTTTTACGTGTTACTGATTCGATCAGGCATGAGTAAAGAATGTAATTGAATTGAAGTTTTATGGGTAATATATCCGTATGCTTCTTTCGGTACATCTTTCTCATGCCTTTTTTATTTGTTTTTTTAATGTTTGTAACCGCTTTAGGAGTAAAAAATATCAGGAGGTATTCCTATGTTTAAGAAAGCTTTTGGTGTGCTGCAAAAAGTAGGGAAGGCGCTAATGCTTCCAGTTGCACTCTTGCCTGCAGCAGGTATCCTGCTTGCACTTGGTGCTGCTCTCCGTAACCCTGCTTTGCTGGAGCTCGCCCCATTTTTAGATAACAGCGGCGTCGATATGGTTGCTGCCGTAATGCAAAAAGCCGGGGACATTGTCTTCGGGAACCTGCCGCTATTGTTCGCGGTCGGTGTTGCTGTTGGTTTAGCAGGCGGTGAGGGAGTTGCCGGTCTTGCTGCGATTATCGGTTACCTGATCATGAACGTAACAATGGGTACTGTATTAGGCATTACCCCGGAAAAAGTCAACGGATTAAACTATGCAAGCATCCTTGGTGTGCCGACCCTTCAGACAGGGGTGTTCGGCGGTATCATCGTAGGTATCATTGCTGCAGGACTTTACAATAAGTTCTATGAAATCGAATTGCCTTCTTACCTTGGTTTCTTTGCTGGTAAGCGATTTGTTCCAATCATCACTGCAGGAACAGCCATCCTGCTTGGTTTAGTGATGATGATTATCTGGCCTCCAATCCAAAACGGCCTGAATGCATTCTCGCAAAACATGGTTCATGCAAACTTGACTCTATCTGCATTCATTTTTGGTGTTGTAGAGCGATCATTGATCCCATTCGGGTTGCACCATATTTTCTATTCACCGTTCTGGTACGAGTTTGGTCAGTATACTACTCAAGCTGGAGAAGTTGTACGCGGAGATCAGCGTATCTTCATGGCTGAAATCGCCGATAACGTACAAAATCTTTCTGCTGGTACATTCATGACAGGTAAATTCCCGTTCATGATGTTCGGTCTTCCAGCTGCTGCATTGGCTATTTATCACGAAGCACGTCCTGAAAGAAAAGTAGTAGTCGGCGGTCTGATGGTTTCTGCTGCCCTTACTTCATTCTTAACAGGTATTACAGAACCCCTTGAATTCTCATTCTTGTTCGTAGCACCAGTACTTTTCGGAGTACACGCGATTTTTGCTGGTCTGTCATTCATGACAATGCATCTATTAAATGTAAAAATCGGTATGACATTCTCCGGCGGTCTGATTGACTACATTCTGTTCGGATTGATCAACCCGCAGACAAACGCGTGGATTGTCATTCCCGTAGGTTTAGTATTCGCGGTTATTTACTACTTTGGTTTCCGTTTTGCGATCCGCAAATTCAACCTGATGACTCCTGGCCGTGAAGCGGTCGAAGATGATCAGGAAGTAAGCGGCACGAAGGGTAATGCTGGAGATCTTCCATATGAAGTACTGGAAGCAATGGGCGGATCTGAAAACATCGCTCACCTTGATGCATGTATCACTCGACTTCGTGTATCAGTAAATGATATTAAAGAAGTAGATAAAGACCGTTTGAAAAAGCTTGGCGCTGCCGGTGTTCTTGAAGTCGGCAACAACATCCAGGCAATCTTCGGCCCACGTTCTGAAACAATCAAGGGTCAAATGAAAGACATCATGAGCGGCAAAAAGCCTCGCCCGGTAGAAACAAGCCAGGCCAAAGAGGTTGAGCAGCAAATTGAAGAAGTTAATCCGGAAGCATTACAGACTCATCATGACAATGCTGCTGGTGAAGAAATTGTTTCTCCTATTAAAGGGGAAATCAAACCAATCACTGAAGTCCCAGACGCAGTATTCTCTGGCAAAATGATGGGTGACGGTTTCGCGATCGTTCCTTCTGAAGGTACAATTGTATCCCCGGTCGACGGAAAAATCGTAAACCTGTTCCCTACAAAGCATGCAATCGGCATCCTTTCTGACTCTGGAAGAGAAATTCTCATCCACGTAGGTATCGACACTGTCAATCTGAAAGGACAAGGCTTTGAGACACTTGTATCTGAAAATGATACAATCACTAAAGGCCAGCCTTTGTTAAAAGTAGATCTTGATTACATCAAGGAACACGCAACTTCCATCATGACTCCAATCGTCTTCACAAACCTTGCTGCTGGCGAAAGCATCGTCATCAACAAAGAAGGCAATGTAGACTTGAAGGAAGAAAATATCATTACGATTTCCAAGTAATAAGTAAGAGGCCGGCTATCCCTTTTCATTGGGGAGGCCGGCTTTTTTGTTTAGTCTGATGTTGATTAAGGTCTGTTAAGGAAATAGGAGTGCTGCCTCAAGAAAAAATGCCTTAGTATCGTGGCGGGCTGCTAAGCAATGTCCGGCTGAATTAGCCATCCAAGTGAGACCTGGCAGAGGAGATGCTTAAAGAAGAACCATTTACCGCAGGAGATCATGTAGAGGAGGTATTGTAATTCAACAGAGCATTATATAGAAGGTATATAAGTATCTGTTTCACAAAAGGTTAATTACCATTTTTTACAATGTTTAAACGTGTTGACTCTGGAGATGGGCGGTGCTATTATATAAAAACAGTCGCGAACACGTTAATAACTTTTAAATGATGAAAAATAAATTTAAAAAGTTGTTGACCTGAGTTGCTGTGATGTGTTAAATTATTAAAGTCGCTTCTGAGCGGCAAACAAATTGCTCTTTGAAAACTAAACAAACAAGCGTCAACAAACAATAAATGATCATGACTTCTATTATAGAAGAATCATGAGCCAACGTTTTAAATTATGAGCTAAACTCATACTCTTTTTTGGAGAGTTTGATCCTGGCTCAGGACGAACG